>NZ_JARJLM010000549.1 GCF_029335485.1 Cupriavidus basilensis | reverse complement strand
GGCTGCCTGCCATGCCGGCCTGGCTGGAGCAGGTGCATGGCTGTGCCGTCGCCACCGAGGATCAGTTCGCCGCTGACGAGGGCGTGGCGCCGCGGGCGGACGCAAGCATTGCCACGGTCCCCGGCCGGGTCTGTGCGGTGATGACCGCGGATTGCCTGCCGGTGCTGCTCTGCGACCGCGCCGGCACGGTGGTGGGCGCCGCGCATGCCGGCTGGCGCGGTCTGTGCAGCGGCGTCATCGAGGCTACCCTCACGCGCATGGCCGCGCAGGCGGGCCCGCAAGCCGAATGGCTGGCCTGGCTGGGGCCGGCTATCGGGCCGGGCGCCTTCGAGGTCGGGGCGGAGGTGCGGCAGGCCTTTCTTGCCGGGGCGCGTCCCGAGGAGATGGCCCGGGTCGATGGCGCCTTCCGCGCGGGCGTGCCGGGCAAGTATCTTGCCGATATCTATGCGCTTGCCCGCATTCGCCTTGCCCGCGCCGGCTGCGTCGAGGTTTATGGCGGGGACAGTTGCACCGTCAGTGACGCGCAGCGCTTCTATTCGTATCGGCGCGATGGCGTCACCGGCCGCATGGCGAGCCTGGTCTGGCTGGCCTCCTGATGCAGCGGCGTCGTTAGTTCCGGGCAGCCGGCGGGGGCTCTCCCGTGCCCGGCGCCCGCGGCTCCCCGCTGACGGAGGGATCGGATGTCGCCTGTCCGGGCTGAGCCAGTCTGGCTTCCTCAGCCTTGCGCCGGCGCCTGCGTCCGGGGGTGCCCATGATGTACACGACAAGGGCCACCGGCGCCAGCCCGTAGAAGACGAAGGTCGCCACGCCGGCGACCGCGGTATGCTCGGTGATGGCCATCATCAGGACCACATAGAGCCAACCGATTGCAACGATGTACATCAGAAAGTCATCCTTCTCGTGCAAGCTCGCCGCCGCGGCCAGTTGGGCCGTCAACGGGGGCCGGCGGGTTCATGCCTGGCGATTTTGCCGCCGGCCCCGGTCAGCGCAATTTTCCGCATTGACAGGCAGAACATTGCAAGGCAACAATGGCTTCGAATGTCTTGTGAGGCGGTGGTCTCACTGGCATTCAAAGGCTCAGCCGGGATCATCGGATCCGCGGTGCGGCGTATCCGGCAAGCATACCGCATGACATCACCAGCCGAGGGTGTCAGCGCGGGCCGGTCCCGAGGCTGGTGGCGGGGATGCTCCGCGGCGGCGGCAAGCCGTCCAGCCAGTCTTCATATAAGTGACGGCAGAGAGACGAAAAATCATGGCAACCGGCAAAGGTGCGGCAGCTTCCGTGAAGGAAGACAAGTCCCAACCGTTTTCATTTGCTTCGGGGCCATTCGATCCAGCGACATGGCTGGAATGGTCCCGTCAGGCACAGGCCAACGGTACGAAGACCCAGCAGGGCATGCCTGGCATGCCCGGCATCCCAGGCTTTGAGGCATTGACTGGTTCCGCCATGGCGGGCGTGAAGATCGCGCCCGATCAGCTGGCCGATATCCAGCAACGCTACATGAAGGATTTCACCGAGTTGTGGCGCGGCATGGCCGAGGGTGGCGCCAATCCGGCGACGGCACTGGCCGACCGCCGTTTTTCCGGCGATGCCTGGCGCAATAGCGCTGCTTTCCACTACGCGGCTGCCTTCTACCTGATCAATGCCCGTGCCATGAATGAGCTGGCGGATGCGGTCGAGGCCGATGCCAAGACGCGCCAGCGCATCCGCTTCGCGGTTTCGCAGTGGGTCGACGCCATGTCGCCGGCCAACTTCCTCGTCACCAATCCGGAGGCGCAGAAGCAGTTGTTCGAGTCGGGCGGCGAATCGCTGCGGGCCGGCGTGCGCAACATGCTGGAAGACCTCGGCCGCGGCAAGATCTCGCAGACCGACGAATCCGCCTTCGAGGTGGGCCGCAACGTGGCCGTGACCGAAGGCGCGGTGGTCTACGAGAACAGCTACTTCCAGCTGCTGCAGTACAAGCCGGCCACCGACAAGGTGTTCGCGCGCCCGCTGCTGCTGGTGCCGCCATGCATCAACAAATACTACATCCTCGACCTGCAGCCGCAGAGCTCGCTGGTGCGCTACATGGTGGAGCAGGGCCATACCGTCTACATGGTGTCCTGGCGCAATCCGGATGCTTCCATGGCCGAGCTCGGCTGGGATGACTACATCGAGCACGCCGCCATCCGCGCCATCGAAGTCACGCGCGAAATCAGTGGGCAGGACCAGATCAACGTACTCGGCTTCTGCGTGGGCGGCACCATCGTGGCCACCGCGCTGGCCGTGCTGGCCAAGCGCGGCCAGCGTCCGGCGGCGAGCCTGACCCTGCTGACGACGCTGCTGGATTTTGCCGATACCGGCGTGCTGGATGTGTTCGTCGACGAGGCGCACGTCAAGCTGCGCGAAGCCACCCTCGGCGGTGCCGCGGGCGCGCCGTGCGCGCTGCTGCGCGGTGTGGAGCTGGCCAATACGTTCTCCTTCCTGCGTCCCAACGACCTGGTCTGGAACTACGTCGTCGACAACTACCTGAAGGGCAAGACGCCGGTACCGTTCGACCTGCTGTTCTGGAACGGCGACGCCACCAACCTGCCGGGTCCCTGGTATTGCTGGTATCTGCGCCATACCTATCTGCAGAATGAACTCAAGGTGCCGGGCAAGCTGACCGTGTGCAATGCACCGGTCGACCTGGGCAGCATCGATATCCCGACCTACGTCTACGGCTCGCGTGAAGACCACATCGTGCCGTGGACCTCGGCCTACGCCTCGACCGCGCTGCTCGAGAACAAGCTGCGCTTCGTGCTGGGCGCCTCCGGCCATATCGCCGGGGTGATCAACCCGCCGGCCAAGAACAAGCGCAGCCACTGGACCAACGACAAGCTTCCGGCGTCGGCCCAGGACTGGCTGAGCGGCGCCACCGAACATACCGGCAGCTGGTGGCCGGACTGGGCGTCCTGGCTGGCCAAGCACGCCGGCGCGCGCAAGGCAGCGCCCGCCGACTACGGCAACAAGGATTACCGCGCCATCGAGCCGGCGCCGGGCCGCTACGTCAAGGCCAAGGCATGACATTTGTCCAGGCCGGCGCCCCGAGGGGCCGCCGGCCTCTTTTACCCCTTATCCGCATCCAACTCGAGAGGTCCTCCCAATGACTGATATTGTCATCGTATCCGCTGCCCGTACCGCGGTTGGCAAGTTCGGCGGCTCGCTCGCCAAGATTGCCGCGCCCGAACTGGGCGCCATCGTCATCAAGGCCGCGCTCGAGCGCGCCGGCATCAAGCCCGAACAGGTCAGCGAAGTGATCATGGGCCAGGTGCTGACCGCCGGCTCCGGCCAGAATCCGGCGCGCCAGGCTGCCCTGAAGGCCGGCCTGCCCGTCATGGTGCCGGCCATGACCATCAACAAGGTGTGCGGCTCCGGCCTGAAGGCCGTGATGCTGGCCGCCAATGCGATTGCCGCGGGCGACGCCGAGATCGTGGTGGCCGGCGGCCAGGAAAACATGAGCGCAGCACCGCACGTGCTGCCGGGCTCGCGCGACGGCTTCCGCATGGGCGACGCCAAGCTGGTCGACAGCATGATCGTGGACGGCCTGTGGGACGTCTACAACCAGTACCACATGGGCGTCACCGCCGAGAACGTTGCCAAGGAATACGGCATCACGCGCGAAGCCCAGGACGCGTTCGCGGCCGCTTCGCAGAACAAGGCCGAAGCCGCCCAGAAGGCTGGCAAGTTCGACGAAGAAATCGTGCCGGTGCCGATTCCCCAGCGCAAGGGCGACCCGGTGCAGTTCGCCACCGACGAGTTCGTGCGTCATGGCGTCACGCAGGATGCCCTGGCCGGCCTCAAGCCCGCCTTCGACAAGGCCGGCACGGTGACCGCCGCCAACGCCTCGGGCCTGAACGACGGTGCCGCCGCGGTGGTGGTGATGTCGGCAGCCAAGGCCAAGGAACTCGGGCTGACCCCGCTTGCCACTATCCGTGCGTACGGCACGGCCGGCGTCGATCCCAAGGTGATGGGCATGGGCCCGGTGCCTGCCTCCCAGCGCTGCCTGTCGCGTGCCGGCTGGAGCGTGGAAGAGCTGGACCTGATGGAAATCAACGAAGCCTTCGCCGCCCAGGCCCTGGCCGTGCACAAGCAGATGGGCTGGGACACGTCCAAGGTCAACGTCAATGGCGGCGCCATTGCCATCGGCCATCCGATCGGTGCGTCGGGCTGCCGCGTGCTGGTCACCCTGTTGCACGAGATGAAGCGCCGCGGTTCCCGCAAGGGCCTGGCCTCGCTGTGCATCGGCGGCGGCATGGGCGTGGCGCTGGCGGTGGAACGCGAGTGAGCTTAGGTTTTTGCATGACTTGCCGCGCCTGAGAGCGCGCAAGCCGATCTGAGGGGTGTGCCGGCGGGGGTGACGTCCCGCCGCCGGCGTCAATAACAACGAGCCATCAAGGAGTGGATATGACTCAGCGCATTGCATATGTAACCGGTGGCATGGGTGGCATTGGAACGGCCATCTGCCAGCGCCTGGCCAAGGATGGCTTCAAGGTGGTAGCCGGCTGCGGCCCCAACTCGCCGCGCCGCGAAAAGTGGCTCGAGCAGCAGAAGGCCCTGGGCTTCGATTTCGTCGCCTCGGAAGGCAATGTCGCCGACTGGGATTCGACCAAGACCGCGTTCGACAAGGTCAAGGCCGAAGTCGGCGAAGTCGACGTGCTCATCAACAATGCCGGCATCACGCGCGACGTGGTGTTCCGCAAGATGACGCGCGCCGACTGGGACGCCGTGATCGACACCAACCTGACCTCCCTGTTCAACGTGACCAAGCAGGTCATCGACGGCATGGCGGACCGTGGTTTTGGCCGCATCGTCAATATCTCGTCGGTCAACGGGCAGAAGGGCCAGTTCGGGCAAACCAACTACTCCACCGCCAAGGCCGGCCTGCACGGCTTCACCATGGCGCTGGCGCAGGAAGTGGCGACCAAGGGCGTGACCGTGAACACGGTATCGCCGGGCTATATCGCCACCGATATGGTCAAGTCGATCCGCCAGGACGTGCTGGACAAGATCGTCGGCACGATTCCGGTCAAGCGTCTTGGCGCGCCGGAGGAGATTGCCTCGATCTGCGCATGGCTGGCGTCCGAAGAGTCGGGGTTCTCGACTGGTGCGGATTTCTCGCTGAATGGCGGCCTGCATATGGGCTGATGGAGGGGAGCCGCCCGCTGGGCGGCTTTGTCTCCGTCGAGGCCCTCTGCGGAGGGCCTTTCGCTTTTTCAGGGGAGGGGTGTGCCTCAAAATCCGCATAGAAGCCTGTTGCCCTGCAGCAGGCTTTGCGTCCCGGTAGCGGATTTTGAATCAATGCCCCCAGTCGTCGATAGAGAGTCCTGGCTCGCGGAGGCCATCTGCGGCCAGCAATATTGCACTGCACTCCCTGCATCGCAGCAAGCCTGCCGGATTCCGGCAAAAGATCCCCCGATTCCCCGCTATCCATTGCCCGGTGCGGGTTTTCCTTAACGGCACCGGCTTTCAATAGTGCCTTGTTGGGCATAGAATCAGGGCAGCGGCATGCCCGCACCAAAAAAGATCATGCGTTGCAGGTCAACACATAGCATCCCCCGCTGGCGGCCCTTTGTTTGCGCACCGCACAGCATGCGGTGCAGCAGCATGCAACAGCGACGATAAAAGGATAGAGCACCGATGGCTACCACCAAGAAAGGCGCAGAGCGACTGATCAAGAAGTATCCAAATCGCCGGCTCTACGATACGCAGACCAGCACCTACATCACGCTTGCCGATGTGAAGCAGCTCGTGATGGATACCGAAGACTTCAAAGTGATCGACGCCAAGTCGGGCGACGAACTCACGCGCAGTATCCTGCTGCAGATCATCCTGGAAGAAGAAACCGGCGGCGTGCCCATGTTCTCCAGCGCGATGCTGTCGCAGATCATCCGCTTCTACGGCCATGCCATGCAGGGCATGATGGGCACCTACCTGGAAAAGAACATCCAGGCCTTCATCGACATCCAGAGCAAGCTGGCCGAGAACTCCAAGGGCCTGTACTCCGGCGAGCCTTTCAGCCCCGACATGTGGTCCCAGTTCATGAATATGCAGGGGCCGATGATGCAGGGGATGATGAGCAACTACATCGAGCAGAGCAAGAACCTGTTCGTGCAGATGCAGGAGCAGATGCAGAGCCAGGCCAAGAACATGTTCGGCACGTTCCCGTTCAATCAGCCGGAAAAGAAGTAAGCCGGCGCACGCCGCGCCGGCGACCCGGCGCGGTATCGCTTGGCAAGGCAACATCGCGATTTTTCGGTTGCCCGGGCCTGCCCTGGATGGGCCGGCCGGCGGAATCTCCCTTCCCATGCGCAAAGTCACCAGCACCCGCCGACGTTGCGTATTACACCAACAGAATTGCAGGTTCTCCGCTTGCTCAGAGCGGGCTTCGTGTCGCCTGACATGTGGACTCGAATCGGTTTGGTGTAGTCCCATTTTGGGACTATAATGGGCGCATGCGAATTATTGCGAAGCGCAATCTGCTGACGTTCTGCGAGCAGCACCCGGCTGCAAGGCAGCCGCTTCTGGCATGGCATGAAGAAGCCATTCAGGCGCGATGGTCGACCCCGCAAGACATCAAGGACCGATACGCGTCCGCCAGCTTTGTTGGCAGTAATCGTGTGGTGTTTAACATCGGTGGCAACAAGTACCGCTTGATCGTTGCAGTCGCATACCGCGTGGGCGTTGTCTACGTGAAGTTCATCGGGACACACGCCGAGTATGACCGGGCCGATGCGGCCACCGTGGAACTGGAGTAACGCATGGACATTCGACCTCTGCACACTGAAGAAGACTATCAGGCGGCGCTGGCCGACGTGTCGGCGCTAGTCGATATCGATCCCGCGCCCGGCACCCCCGAAGGGGATCGCCTGGAGATCATGGCGACCCTCATCGAGCGTTATGAGGCAGACCATTTCCCGCTGGAACACCCGGACGCCATCGAGGCAATTCGCTTCAGGATGGAGCAGGGCGGCCTGACCGCACGCGATATGCAGCCGTATTTCGGCAACCTGAATAGGGTGTATGAGGTGCTCAATCGCAAGCGCGGCCTCAGCCTCGCGATGATCCGGCGCCTCAATCAGGAATTGAAGATCCCGGCAGACGTCTTGATCGGCTGACCTGCCTCGCCCGGCCGATCGGTTAAAATCCCCGCATCCGGGTAGCGCGCAGCAGCATCGTGCTGTCTACCCCTCTTAAATGTGGCGATTCATACAGCGGACTCGCCTAGTACAGCGCGAATCCCAATGCCATCCGCAATCCAAGACACAAAGCCCGTCCCGGCGACCGGTTTCGGGTTCTTTCCCGCCTGTCGCCAGGAAAGGCGCTCGCCAGCAGCGCCCGCTTCCGAATGAGCCGGCTGTTCCTTGCTCCCATGGAGGGGCTTGCCGACTACGTGTTGCGCGACGTGCTGACCGCCACGGGCGCATACGACGGGTGCGTGTCCGAGTTCGTCAGGGTGACGGGCTCCCTGCTGCCCGAGCGCGTCTACGAGAGAGACACACCCGAGATTCTCCACGGAGGCCATACCCCCAGCGGTACGCCGATGGTGATCCAGTTGCTGGGGAGCGATCCTGAATGGCTTGCGGTGAATGCCGCCCAGGCAGCCCGGCTGTCGCCGCATGGCGTGGACCTGAATTTCGGCTGCCCGGCCAAAGTCGTCAACCGGCACGGCGGCGGGGCCATGCTGCTGGCGGATCCCGAACTGCTGAACCGGATCGTCGCGTCCGTTCGGGCCGCGGTGCCTGCCAGCATCGCCGTGACCGCAAAGATGCGGCTTGGCGTGTCCGATACGGCGCTGGCGATCGACTGCGCCACGGCCCTGGCCGAAGGGGGCGCGGCGTCCCTGGTCGTGCATGCCAGGACGCGCGATCATGGCTACCGGCCGCCGGCCCACTGGGAATGGATTGCGCGTATCGATGCTGCGGTGGACGTGCCGGTCACTGCCAACGGCGAAGTCTGGACGGTGGCCGACTGGGAGCGCTGCCGGGCGGTCAGCGGCTGCGCCGACGTGATGATCGGGCGGGGTGCCGTGTCGGATCCATTCCTGGCCTTGCGGATACGGGGACTGATGGACAGTACGCCCTGCGCCGAGGAATGGCCGTCGGTGCTCCGCCATATCGCCGGCTACCTGAAGAAGCTGCAGGCCAATGACGAATGCGCTCACGAGCACGGACGCATCAAGCTGTGGCTCAGCTACCTGAAACGGACCTGGCCGCAGGCTGCCGAGCTGCATGCAGCCATCCGGCGCCTGCATGATTCGTTCGAGATCCAGGCGCTGATAGACAGTGCCCTGGAGAGCATGCCAGGGACGCAGTCCGAGCATCGGTTGCGGTGATGCGCATAATTCGTAACTGTTCCTCACGGCTTTACGCTCGCCAGGCGTGTTGTGCATGATCCCGGGTAGATCATCGTTTCTGTCAAATCTGTGTGCAATACAAGGCATGTCATGCAGCTGCGCGACCGCATTCCGTGGATCGGCGTCGCCCGGTCGATATCCATAGACTAGACTAAATGGACTTAGTCCACTTGGAGTGCGCTATGCAAACGGTCAACATTCACGACGCGAAGACGCATTTGTCACGCCTGGTCGAGCAGGCGGCCCGGGGAGAACCGTTCGTGATCGCCAAGGCTGGCAAGCCACTGGTCAAGGTGGTCCCGCTCTCCGCGCCCGAGGCTGGCCAGACCAGGCGTCTCGGTTTCCTGGCTGGTCAGATCGCGGTGCCCGATGACTTCGACCGCATGGGGGCGGGCGATATTGAAGCCATGTTCGGTGGGGACGCATGAAGCTCCTGCTCGACACGCATCTGCTGCTCTGGGCCGCAGGCATGCCCGAGCGTCTGTCGGAGCAAGCCCGGACCCTGATCGAGGCTCCTGAGTCAGAGTTGATCTTCAGCGCGGCGAGCCTATGGGAAATCGCCATCAAGCGCGGGCTCGGGCGAGCAGACTTCCGGGTGGACGCGCGCCTGCTGCGCCGAGGGTTGCTCGACAACGGCTACAGCGAACTACCCATCGGCAGCGAGCACGCGGTGGCCATCGACAGTTTGCCCCCGATTCATTGGGATCCATTCGACCGCCTACTCGTAGCCCAGGCCACAGTCGAGGGCTTTACGCTGCTGACGTCCGACGCGCTGGTGGCCCAGTACCCGGGGTCGATCCGGCTCATCTAGCGCGCCATTCGTATCCCGATTTCAGCGGAGACAATGTCGGCGCGTCGGCGGCTCCCGACATTGCATGGGCTTCAGGCCCTGCACATCCGCTATCTCCCGATAGCGGATGACCTGCAGATTTTGCAGGATACGGAACCGCCGTGTTGATGCACAAGGGAAACCCATAAGCCAAGTCTGGAAATGGTCCAACTGTCAATGGGTCCAGCTGTCAATGGTCGGCCGTGTTTTTATCGTTCGCGTCGTTGCATACGATTTTGCAATATAGCGCTTTCCTTCGGAAGGGGCACACATTCGCCTTCAAGCCTGACAAGCCTGTCGTTCTCGATTTTTGCGGAAAAGTAGCCATTGCTGGCCTTGCCGCAGCGCCAGAAATAGGTTTGCCCACCGTCAATGCCATCAGAATTGCCCAGCCAGAAAATGATCTTGGAGATGGGGTCTCCTGTTTTGAGATGATGAACTTGCGATGACGGACTAGCCGGGTATCCGCAATTGTCAAACCAATAGCAAAAGCGAGTCACGCAACGGGATTGGGCAGATGCGTATTGTCCCCCGAAGAGTTCGCACGGGGTCTGCGCGGCGCCTAAAACGTAGCCATAGCGCACTTCTTCCAGGATGAGAAGGATTAGTGCGCCCGCAACAAGCCCTATCGCGGACAAGATCTTATTCGCTTTTTTATTTCTCATATTTTCTATTTTAGCGTAGGCATCAAACAATGCCTTGTGGCAGCCAGACTGACAGAAAAGTCCGCCGCTCCATACAGGCGCGAAGGCGTGGCACGAGTGCCGGAGGCATCAAGATCGGAAGTTGGCGGCACCCGTGACACGAATGGTCGGGAGCAAAGCCGTGGAGGGGGGGCGAGATTGACCGAGCGCTCATTGATCGCTTAACGGTTCATCTCTTTGATATCCGGGGTGCCGGGGCAGAAGGCGCTGCTTGGCGAGCTTGGAACTGGTCTCTTCCAATGCTGTCATCGCCAGCAGGAATGCCGGTAGCCAATGGCGGAAGATGGGGATGCGCATGGTCCCCCCTGCGCTCGGCACTCACCCGGGGGACACCGCGTCCAGTTGACGGTCATATTTCTTGATTGTCGTGACGGCGGCGGGCGCGACCGGCGAGCCCGCGTGGCTTTGTTCAGGTGCGGGTAATCGACGCACCACCGTCAACCAGCGAGGCGGTGCCGGTCACGAAAGCCGAATCGTCCGAGGCCAGATACAGCACCGAACGGGCCAGTTCCTCGGCCTTGGCTACGCGCTTGAGCGCATGGAGGTTGGTGATAAAGCTTTGCGATTCCGCCGTGTTGTTCATGCTGCGGTACATCTCCGTGTCCACCGCGCCCGGCAGGATCGCGTTGACGCGCACGCCCTGCGGCCCGAACTCGGCGGCCAGGGCCTGCGTGAGGCCGATCAGGCCCGACTTGCTGGCCGCGTAAGCCGCGACCCCCGGGAAGGCAAAGGTGTAGCCAACGAAGGTGGACGTGAAAACGACCGAACCGCCGCCGTGCTTGAGCATCTGCGCGATCTGGTGCTTGGCGCCCAGGAAGGCGCCGGTCAGGTTGATGGCGATGGTGTCGTTCCAGCCCGCTTCCGATACCTCGGTGCTGGGGCCGCTCTCGCCCAGCGTGCCGGCGTTGTTGAAGGCGATATCCAGGCGCCCGTAGCGCTCGACGGCCAGCGCGACGAGGGCCTCGGCATAGCGCTCGGCGCGCACGTCGCCCGCCAGCGCCGCCGCGTCGCCGCCATCGGCACGGATTTCCGCGGCAAGTGCTTCCAGTTCGTCCGCGCGACGCGCGCCAACGATGACCTTGGCCCCTTCGGCAGCAAACAATCTAGCCGTGGCGCGGCCGATGCCGGAACTGGCACCGGTGACGATGGCGACTTTTCCAGACAAGCGTCCCATAGCAATCTCCTGTTTGGCGCCCGGCGACGGTATTCGCTTTGCGCGCTTTGATTCACATGGATTGGCCGGCGAGGCGATAACGAGGCTTGCTCCCGCATGCCAGGGCGCCCTCGCCGCTTTTGAGGAGTATCGTTTCCGGTGGCTGTTCGCGGTAGAGTGCGGATCACGGAACTGCTTTTCGGGAGCGCCGAACGATGATCAAGCTAGACGGCATTGCCAGCTTTGTGGCCATCGCGGAATCCGGTTCGATCAGCGAGGCGGCGCGCCGCCTGCATTTGTCGAAATCCGTGGTCAGTGAGCGCCTGGCCGACGTCGAGCGCATGCTAGGTGCAACCTTGGTGCACCGCACTACACGCAAACTCAGCCTTACCGAAGACGGGGCCGCGTTCCTGGAGCGGGCTGGCCGCATCATGCGCGAGGTCGACGAGGCGACGGCCGACATGGCCGAGCGCCGCGGCAGTCTTTCCGGGCCGTTGCGCATCTCGGCACCGGTGACGTTTGGCCGCATGCACCTGGGGCCGGCCGTGTATCCGTTTCTTGCCAGGCACCCCAAGCTGGAACTGACGCTGGATCTGGACGACCGTCGCGTGGACGTGGCCGCCGACGGCTATGACGCCGTGGTCAGGCACGGAGCGCTGGAGGACTCCCGGCTGGTAGCCTGGCAGCTTGCCCCGAGCCGGCGCCTGCTGGTGGCTTCGCCCGCCTATCTGGCGCGGCAGGGCACGCCACGCTCCCCAGGCGACTTGCGAGATCACCGCGGCATCTTCTATGTCAACCGGGGCCTGGCGGACTGGCGGTTCGCGGAGCGGGGCGACGCCCTGGTCGTTCGCGCCACCGTAGCACTGCGCGTCAATAACGGCGACATGATGCGGGATGCCGCCGTGGCGGGCCTGGGCATCGCGCTGCTGCCAACCTTTATCGCTGGTGCTGCGATACAGTCCGGCGCACTGCGGGTGATCGACGTGGGCGTGCAGACAGCGACCGAATCCATCTATGTGGCGCACGCCGAGGGCAGGCGCGCGTCGGCCAAGCTGCGGGCCTTTGCCGAATGCGTTCGGGAGGCCATCGGCGATCCGCCGTACTGGGATGCGTGGTGCGGTCCGCAACCTTGACAGGTTGCGGGCGGTGGGGCTTCTTCATTTTGGGCTGCCGTGTGTTCACCAGATCGCAGAGGCCTGGGCAGAGTCCGCTGGGTGGTTGAGCGTACTCATGCCTGGCTCCACGCTTTCCGACGCTTGCGTACTCGATACGACCCGACCGGCACGCCGACATGCACGAAGCGTTCCTCAAGTTGGCCTGTTGCCTAGTTTGTTGGCGAACCATTCAGCGCGTACAAATTTCATTTGATTCGGCCGGGACGAGGCGAATGAGCGAGGGTAAGGCCAGGACGGCCAAGGTATTCGTCGACAGCAACGTCGTGCTCTGCCTGCTGTCGGAGGATGCGGCGAAGGCGGACCGCTCGGAAGGGCTGATGCGACTCAAGCCGACCATCCCGTGCGGGGCAATCTGTCAGCCGGGATGCGTGCGCTTGCTGCAGGCCGGATGCGCCGCGCAGTGGCCCTGAGCAGGGCCGGGGACTCTCGCCCCCGGCCTGCCAGCGACCGGCGCAAGGCAAGACCGGCGCTCAGCCGATCGTGGCGATCGGCGCGCCCGCCGCCACTGCGCTGCCTGCGGCGGCATGCAGGGTGATGCGGCCGGCGCGGTGCGCGTGGACCTGCATCTCCATCTTCATGGCCTCCATGACGGCGACCAGTTCTCCTTCCTCGACCATGGCGCCTGCCTCCACCTTCCAGGCGTGCACAGTGCCGGCGATGGGCGCCAGCAGGTCGGCTTCGGAGGTGGTGGCGGCTTCTGTTGCTGCGGCGGCCGGCGCGTCGGCCAGGCCGCGTATCAGTTGCGCCGGCAGGCCCAGGCGCACGCGGCGGCCGTCGATCTCGATGACCGTGCGCAGCAGGCTGTTGTCGGGCTGGGGTACGGCGCGCACGGCGGCGGCCAGCGGCTCGGCGAAGTCGGACTCGATCCAGCGGGTGTGGACCTGGAAACCATCCGCGCCGACGAAGTCCGGATGGTCGATCACGGCGCGGTGGAAGGGCAGCACCGAGGCCACGCCCTCGATATGGAACTCGCGCAGCGCGCGGCGGGCGCGCGCCAGGGCCTGTTCCCGCGTGGCGCCGCTGACGATGAGCTTGGCCATCAACGAGTCGAAGGTACCCGGCACCACCGAGCCCGATTGCACGCCCGCATCCACGCGCACGCCAGGTCCGGACGGGGCCTCGAAGCGCTGCACCGGGCCGGGCGTGGGCAGGAAGCCGCGGCCCACGTCCTCGGCGTTGATGCGGAACTCGATGGAATGGCCCAGCGGCGTGGGCGCTTCCGTGATGGAGAGGGGCAGGCCGTCGGCCACGCGCAACTGCTCCACCACCAGGTCCACGCCCGTGGTCTGCTCGGTCACGGGGTGCTCCACCTGCAGGCGGGTGTTGACCTCCAGGAAGGAAATGGCGCCGCTGGCGCTCAGCAGGAATTCCACCGTGCCCGCGCTGGTGTAGCCGGCGGCGGCGCAGATGTCGCGCGCGGCGGTGTGGATGCGCTCGCGCTGCGCGTCGCTGAGGAAGGGCGCGGGCGCTTCTTCCACCAGCTTCTGGTTGCGCCGCTGCAGCGAGCAGTCGCGCGTGCCCAGCACCACCACGTTGCCGTGGGTGTCAGCCAGCACCTGTGCCTCGATGTGGCGGGGCTTGTCGAGGAACTGTTCGACGAAGCATTCGCCCCGGCCGAATGCCGTCACGGCCTCGCGCACGGCGGAGTGGTAGAGCTCCTCCACCTCGTCCATGCGCCAGGCGATCTTCATGCCGCGGCCGCCGCCGCCGAAGGCCGCCTTGATGATGATGGGCAGGCCGTGCTGCTCGGCGAAGGCCAGCACCTCGTCGGCATCCTTGACGGGGTCGGGCGTGCCGGCCACCAGCGGGGCGCCCACCTGCAGCGCGATCTTGCGCGCCTCGACCTTGTTGCCCAGCTTGGCGATGGTGGCGGGCGAAGGGCCGATCCAGCGCAGGCCCGCGTCGATCACGGCCTGGGCAAAGGCCTCGCTCTCCGACAGGAAGCCGTAGCCGGGGTGTACCGCATCGGCGCCGCTCTTGCGGGCGATCTCCAGCAGCTTGGCAATGCTCAGGTAGGTGTCGGCCGGGCGGTCGCCGTCCAGGCCACAGGCCTCGTCGGCCATGCGGGCGTGCAGGGCGTCGATGTCGGCATTGGCATAGACGGCCACGGACTGTACGCCGTAGTCGGCACAGGCGCGGATGATGCGGACGGCGATCTCGCCGCGGTTGGCAACCAAGACTTTCTTCATGGCAGGTTTTAGAGGGGACTCAAAGGGTGCCAGCCTCGCCCGAGGCGGCGGCTGGGGAGAGGTCTTCAAAAGCGCGGATCGGGCGGAAGCGCAGCCAGGCGCCCACCGGAATCTGGCCGGCGCGGTCGAGGTGGTGCGGCGCCACGGTGGCGATCACGGGGTAGCCGCCGGTGAGCGGGTGGTCGGCCAGGAACAGCACGGGCTGGCCGCTGGGCGGCACCTGCAGCGCGCCCAGGGCGGTGCCCTCGCTGGGCAGTTCGCCGCCGACGGCGCGCTCCAGCGGCATCTCGCCCGCCAGGCGCAGGCCCACGCGGTTGGATTGGGGCGTGACCTGCCAGCGCTGCGCGGCCAGGCGTGCCACCGCCGCGGGCGTGAACCAATCGGTGCGCGGGCCCATGACCACGTCCAGCACCACGTCCTGCTCCAGCGCGGGCAGGTCGGCCGCGGGCAGCACGGGCTCGCCCACCACGGCGCCGGCAGGGGCCGGGCGCAGGCCCAGCACATCGCCCACCGCCAGCGGTGCGGGGCCCACGTTGGCCAGGGTGTCGGTGGCGCAGCTGCCCAGCACCGGCGCCACGGCAAAGCCGCCGCGCGCGGCCACATAGCTGCGCGCACCGGCCACGGGCCGGCCGATGCCCAGCACGTCGCCATCGGCCAGGGCCACGGCCTGGTGGCCGGGCACGGTCCAGCGCCGGCCGTCGGCGGCTTTCACCGCCAGGGGCGCGTCGGCGCCGGTCACGGCCACCACGGTCTCGCCGAGGCTTTGCAGCTGCAGGCCGCCGCCCACGGTCTCGAGCGCCGCGACGCCGCTGGCGTTGCCCACCAGGCGGTTGGCCGCCTTGAGCGCGGCCTGGTCCATGGCCCCCGAGGCCGACACGCCTTGGCCGGCCTGGCCGTGGCGTCCCAGGTCCTGGAACACGGTCAGCAGGCCGGTGGCCTTGACCTGCAGCGCTGTCTGCCCTGGGGCCAGCGCGTCACGGCTGCGCTCGCTGGCAGCCGGCACTGCCGTGGCGGTGACGGCTTGCGCCCAGGCGCCAGCGCTGCCGGCCGCGGCGCCCAGCGTGGCGATATCGACAAAGCGCACGCGGTAGCCCGGCTGCAGCAGCGCGGGCTGCGCGCGGCCCAGGTCCCACATGGCCACCGGCGTCACGCCGATGATCTGCCAGCCGCCGGGACTGGCCTGCGGATACACGCCGCTGAAGGCGCCGGCCAGGCCCACGGCGCCGGCCGGGATACGCGTGCGCGGCGTGGCGCGGCGCGGCACGTTGAAGCTGGGGTGGCCGCCCGCAAGATAGGCAAAGCCGGGCGCAAAGCCGGTGAAGGCCACGGTGTACTCGCTGCCCGTGTGGCGGCGCACCACCTCCTCGGGCGTGATGCCCAGCAGCAGCGCCACCTCGGCCAGGTCCTCGCCGTGGTAATGCACGGGGATCTCCACCAGGCTGGCGGTGCGCTCGGCGCGCCGGGACAGGTCGCGCGCGGCGATGGCCTGCATCAGTTGCGCCAGGCTGCAGGCCGTCGGGCGGAAGCGCACGAGGATGGTGCGCGCCGCGGGCACCAGCTCCTCCACGCCGGGCAGGGGATCGCGCTGCAGCGAGGCCAGCAGGGCCAGGGTCTGGTCCAGGTCGGCCAGCTCCACCAGCAGCGCATTCAAAGAGACAGGTAGGAAACGCAAGACGAACTCCGCAAGCGATCAGATTCGGGGAGGGGAGCGGCTGCGGCACATCCGCGCTGCACGGCTGGCTGCCACGCCTCGTCTGACGGGCCAGGGGGCTCATCGTGGGAGACAGGGGCTGTCAGCGGCAAGGCCTGCACCGGGAAAAAAGCGGCCGTTCCCATCGGCGCGTTCTGCATCCATGTACCCTGCATTGGCAAGAGTGCATGCAAGGTTGATGCAAAACTACATATGGCTCAACTTAAGGTTATATATTGTTCAACAATATGGATAGATTAGTGATCGTGGTATACACCTAGCACGGCAAAGCGGCTTGCATTTGCGCCAAACTGGCGCCTTTGCCTGATCAACGTGCGCTAACATGCAGCCCCGCAGCCGAACTGCCGCAGCGCTCCGGCCGAAGCGGGCGCGCGGAGCCGACCCGTCCAAGCAAGTGCCAACACCACATGACATCCAGCCCTGACACCAAGAACCTGGCCGAACGGGTCACCGAACAGATACGCCAACGGATCGTGCAAGGCGACTTCGCGCCCGGACAGCGCCTGTCGGAGGCCGCGCTGAGCGAAAGCCTGCAGATCTCGCGCAACACCCTGCGCGAGATCTTCCGCGTGCTGACCATGGAAGGCCTGCTCAAGCACGAGCCCAATCGCGGGGTCTCCGTGGCCGTCCCCGGCATCGCGGACATCGTCGACATCTACCGCGTGCGCCGGCTGATCGAGTGCCAGGCCGTGGCCCACGCCTACCCCAGCCACCCGGCGGTGAAGCATCTGCGCGAGGCCGTCGACATGGGGCTGCGCTGCCGCGAGAGCGGCGACTGGCAGGGCGTGGGCACGGCCAATATGGCGTTCCACATGGCCATCGTGGAGCTGGCCGACAGCGAGCGGCTGAAGAGGATGTTCTCCCACCTGCTGGCCGAGCAGCGCCTGGCCTTCGGCATCCTGCAGAACCCCGAGTTCCTGCACGGCCCCTACGTCGACATGAACCAGCGCATCCTGCAATTGTTCGAGTCGGGCAAGCTGGCCGAGAGCGCGGCGGTGCTCAATGATTATCTGATGCAGTCGGAGCGCATCGTGCTGTCGGCCTGTGCCCGGCATCCGATGTTCAGCGCGCGCTGATGCGGAAGGGGCGGCCGGCTTCGGGACGCCAGGGCCGAATGGCCCGAATGCCCCGAATGGCTCCCGGCCCGCTGGCCGCCTAAATCCTACATGCCGGCGGCCTCGAGCTCGCGGCCCCGGGTTTCCGGCAGCGTCAGCGCGGCGATGATGAGCACGCCATAGGCCGCCGCGGCGAAGATGCCGATGCTGGCGCCGAGACCGTATTGCTTGGACAGCGCACCGATCAGGAAGGGGAAGAGGGCGCCGACGGCCCGGCCGAAGTTGTAGCAGAAGCCCTGGCCGGAGCCACGCACCCGGGTCGGGAACAGTTCCGTGAGGAAGGCGCCCATGCCGCTGAAGATGCCTGAAGCGAAGAAGCCGAGCGGAAAACCGAGCCAGAACATGGCGCCGTTGGTCAAGGGCAGCATCGTGTAGCTGATGGCGACCGTCATCGAGCCCACCGCGAAGAGAATGAAGTTCGGCTTGCGGCCAAGCCTGTCGGTCAGGTAGGAACTGACGAGATAGCCGATCCATGAGCCGAAGATGATCATGGCCAGGTAGCCGCCCGTTCCCATCACGGTCAGGTGGCGTTCGGTCTTCAGGTAGGTCGGCAGCCAGGTCGTGATCGCGTAGTACCCGCCTTGTGCGCCGGTCGCCAGCAGTGCCGCGCGCACCGTCGTCGACAGCAGCTTCGGGCTGAAGATCTCCGTCAGGCTGGGGCGGTCGCTCGCCTTGCCTTGCGCCGCCTTTTCCTTTTCGTAGACGTCCGGCTCCTTCACGTAGCGGCGGATGACGACCACCAACAGCGCCGGCAGCAGGCCGACGAGGAACAGCGCGCGCCACGCCAGCTCGGCGGGCATGAGCGAGAACAGCACGGAATACAGGATGGCCGTCAGCCCCCAGCCAAGGGCCCAGCCCGATTGCACCAGGCCAACGGCCTTGCCGCGATCCTTGGCGCGGATCACCTCTCCGATCAGCACGGCACCGGCGGTCCATTCTCCGCCGAAGCCGAAGCCCATCAGCGCGCGCGCGGCCAGCAACTGCTCGTAGCTCTGCGCCAGGCCGCACAGGCCGGTGAAGATGGCGAACCACAACACCGTCAACTGCAGCGTGCGCACCCGGCCGATGCGGTCCGACAGGATGCCGGCGACCCAGCCGCCCAGTGCCGACGCCAGCAAGGTGAGCGTGCCGATGAAGCCCGCGTCGGCCAGGCTGATGCCCCAGGTGGCGACCAGCGTCGGAATGACGAAGGAGAGCATCTGCGTGTCCATGCCGTCGAGCATGTAGCCGACCTTGCAGCTCCAGAAGGCGCGTTTCTCGCGGGGCGACGTCTCGCCGTACCAGGAGAAAAGGTTGCCGCCGGCGTCGGCAGCCTGTGGCGGCAGCGGAGAGGCCATCGCGGGGGTCTTGTGGTCCATGAAACGCTCCTGGGTGCGTGAGGTGAACGGTCTTGCACGCGGCTGCCGCGGCCGGCTCACCCCCTGTCGATGGATGAGCGCGGCGCGCTGCCCCGCGCGGACTTTCTTTGGCCGCCAGCAGTCGCCGGCGACCTGGCTTCTACGGATTCGAGGAAAGCGAAAAAGCAACGAAGCAGGAAACGGGCTGCGTGTCGTGGCCGGGCTAGAACACGGCGAGCGAGGCGTTCTTGATATCGGTCACCAGCATGTGGCCGGGCTTGTGCGCGATCGCCAGCGGCAGCTTCGCCGCCATGATCGCGGTCTGGGGCGTGACACCGCAGGCCCAGAAGACCGGCAGCTCGCCCGGCTTGATCGTGACGGGGTCGCCGAACTCGGGCTTGTCCAGGTCTTCGATGCCCAGCTCGGCCGGGTCGCCGATGTGGACGGGCGCGCCATGGATGGCGGGGAAACGGCTGGTGATCTGCACGGCGCGGATCGCCTCGGCGCCGCGCATGGGCCGCATCGAAACCACCAGTTGGCCACCGAACACCCCTGCGCGCCGGTTCGCGATCCGGGTGCGGTACATCGGCACGTTGCGGCCTTCCTCGGCATGGCGCAGGGGAATGCCCTCCTGCGCCAGCATCTGCTCGAAGGAGAACGAGCAGCCGATGGCGAATACCACGAAATCGTTCTGCCACAGATCGGCCAGCGAATCGGTTTCTTCGGCCAGCCGTCCGTCGCGATAGACGTTGTAGGCCGGCACATCGTTGCGGATATCCACCTCGCGCCCGAGCACCGGCACATGCCATTGCCCGGGCTCGCCGACGCCCAGCAAGGGGCAAGGTTTCGGGTTGGCCTGGCAGAAGCGCAGGAAATCGCCGGCGTGCGCCGACGGCAGGATGGCCAGGTTGGCCTGGGCGTAGTCGCCGCATTGGCCGGCCGTGGGGCCACGGAACCGGCCGTCGCGAACGGACTGGCGGAAGTCGTAGGGTGTCAGGTTTTCAGGCATCTGCAGGCGCATGTCGTGATGACGTTGTCGTGTCTGTCCTGAACGATAGAGAGTAAAATTTTTTATCGCCAACGACTTTTTATTGGCAATGATGTTAAGTATTTCTTAACAACTTTACGGGTTTTCCCTTAGACGCACCGAACTGGTGCCATGCCGAGGTCGATGCCAACTGCGGGGATTTTGCTGGCAATCCTGGGCTTTCTGCTCTCATCTTCGCTGCTGCCCAATGAATACGCGCTTCCTCGAAACCTTCGTCACGCTGGCCAAACTGCACAGCTTTCGTGCGACCGCCGCCGCGCTGCATGCAACGCCGGCGGCCATTTCCCAACGCATCAAGGCACTGGAAGATGAGCTGCAAACGGCGCTGGTCGACCGGGAGAGCCGAGAATTCCGCCTGACGCCCAACGGAGAGTACTTGCTCGGCTACGCCAAGAGCGTGGTGGAGGCCGCACGGCGGCTGCAGGCCGCTGCCTCGGGCGACAGCAAGATCCGCGGGCGCCTGCGCCTGGGCGTCATCGAAACCGTGGTGCACAGCTGGTTGCCGAACTACATGCGGCGCCTCGCGGCCGACTACCCGCAACTGGAGGTAGAGCTGACCGCCGACGTGAGCGTGGTGCTCCAGCGCAGGCTGATCGCCGACGAGCTCGATCTCATCATCCGCGTCGAAGGCAGCGACGAAAGCAACGTCGTGTGCAATGCGCTCGCCAACTATCCTGTGCACTGGGTGGCGCGCGCGGGCTTGCTGTCGCACACGCGCGGCTCGCTCGCCAGGCAGGTGCTGCAGCATCCCATCCTGACCTTCGGCCGCGGCACCGCGCCGCACCGTGCGCTGGAAGACATCGTGGCCAAGCTCGCCGGCGTGCACGGCGTGCCCCTGTCGGAAACCCGCATCACCGGATCGCCGTCGATCGCCGTGATCGTCCAGCTCGTGCGCGACGGTTTCGGCGTGGCCGCCATCCCGCGCCTCTTTGTCGACAAGCTGATCGAGAGTGGGGAAGTGGTAGAGCTGCCGCTGCAGCCTGCGCCGCCCTCCATCGTGGTGTCGATGTCGCGGAGTGCGGATGCGCCGCTGTTCGTGCACGGCGCGGCCAACTCGGCACGGGCGGCGTGCGCGGAGTATTGCCACAACAGTGATAGGCGGTTGGTCGAAGCGCTGTGACCGGGCGGGGTTGCGGGCGGTCGAGCGGCAAGGATATCTTTGTCCTTCGCTTCCCTTGGCTGCTCCGCCTTTTCCCTTGATGCACTTTTTCCTTTGGGGCGGCGTATTTCGCATGGGCATAAGCGTTGTCCTGTGAAAGCCTGTTCCGCGGAGTGCACGCCGTGCGGGACGAGGCCGCAAACGTGCATGGGGTCATCGCTTCAGTCGCATTGGAGGGCTGGCTCGCTTGGCTGCCTCGCGATCGATGCTCGACGATGCGCCCTACGACAAAGAGCCTTGTCTCATCCTCCGCTGTCGTCGGCACGCGCGAGCGTTAGCCACCCTGCGGCGAGCGGCCATCGCAATACAACCGGCACGTCTCTCCGGCTGACGGAAACGGCGCGATGGGATCGTCGAAATACTGGATGGTCCAGTAAAAGTACGGCTCCTTGATGCCTTTGAATGCGGGATAGGTCCAGTAGTTAATACCGGCAATCGTGAAACTGATAGCCCTTTCGCAATCGCCATCAAGAGTAAAACGGTCCAGCCCGTGCGCTTTTCGGTGCTTTACCTCGCGCAAGGGGCACCACTGCCCATTTTTCCCTTGAACCAAGCCGGCCGGGAAGGTGGCATCGCTAGGGTCGCGGCGTTGGATGGCGGATTCGTTGACTCTACTGAAGACCGTCGCCCCGATCCAAAGTGGCCTACCACCGAGGAAAACCTGCTCCATGCGAATGGGGAGATCCTGAGGGGCGTTGAGGTCTGCTGGTCCATCGCTGTCGTAGATAACGCGACCTTGCCTATCGAACTCGAACAACTCTCCGCTTACCCCAATGTAGATGGCTCGAACACGCCAAGCTTCGGAGGACTTGAACGTTGCCTTGGGTGGCGTTCCTTTGGCGAGGGCGCCGTAGATATCTTGGGTCTCGATCGTGCGCGCGGGCGGGGGTGGGTAGGCGAACCACGTGCCGTGCTCTTCACTGTAGAAGCTAGCCTGTCCCGCATATGAGGCGGGACAAAGAAAAACCGCCGCCAGCATGGTTGAGAGGAGTTGCTTGGCGCGGAGCGATTTCACTCGCATCAATCGCATGGCGCCGACGAAAAAATCCCTGCATTGATTTGGCTTCGTCATCAGTTTTCGTTCTTGGCGACTCAGTTCTTCCGCCATGGTTAGCCGCCCTGTTGCGAGCGACCGTCGCAATAAAGCCAGCACTGGCCTTCGGCATCGACAATGGGGGTGATCGGGTCGTTGAAGTACTGGACGACCCAGTAATGCGGGTAGGCGCTGGTTTCGTCTTCGGGGTAGACCCAGAACTCCCGCGTGCCGATCGCGCGTTTGACTGCCTTGGGGCAGTTTCCATTGAGAAATGCCCTGCCATCTTCGTGCAAGATGCCATACGCCTCGGCAGTCAGTTGCATGGGACAGGCATGTCCATCGGCGATAACGATGCCTGTCTGCGAATTGCTCGCGTCATCGCCGTTGCTTGGGCGGTCCGGGTTGCGGAGCCAGTAAACCTGCTGGCCACCTTGCCAGAAAGGTTTCCCTGTTCGGGCAAAGCGCGTCTCGACCGCACGGATTGGTGTGGCATTGCCGCGGATGTCGATTACGTTGCCAAGGCGATCGAACTGGACGATGCCGGAACGGGAATTGAACAGTGCCCTCACCGGCCAATTTACAGGTCGCTTATCTTTCAGATCATCGTTCTCATGCTCCTTCTCTTCCCACGTTATTGCCCTGAGTGCATTTTTCGGAGGTGGGCGCAGATCTAGCGGGTTCCGTTCCGCTATCGCATGTACTTGGTGTGGTACGGGAGACTCCGTTGCGTGGTGGCCAGCATCGCAATACAGCACGCAGGTTCCCGAGGCATCGAGAAGCGGAGTCACCGGGTCGGAGAAATATTGGGCTGCCCAGTAGAGAGGGTGTTGATTGGGCGATTCGTTCCTGACACCAACGTCTTCCGGATAAACCCAGAAGCTGCCGCCACCTATACGTTGCAGGACGGCCATCTCGCAGTTCCCACTGCGGTAATCACTAACATCCTTCAGTCGACGATAGTAGTCGTACGCGGTGTCGACATTCCGAGTGGGGCACACGCGACCGTTCGCTATTACCAGGGAGTCTTCCGGTGAAAAACTGTCAACGGGGAGCGGGCCTTTGGCAGGTGCCGCGACGTAGACGTGCTGTCCCCCACCCAACCAGATCGGGGTAGCTTGGAGACGGCTATCCAGCAAGGTATTCCATACTGGGGTGCTTTGGCGTCGGTACTCCAGCAGCGTGCGGCCGGCCGGAGTGAAATTGCTCTGAAGGATGTTGCCCTGTGCATCGAACTCCGCCCATCGCGCGCCATTGAGCACGGGGTCCTTCCACAGGATGGCACGCACCGGCCACGCTACTGGGTTGACCACGACCAATTGCGGCCGTACCTCTTCGTCGAGTGCCAAGCGCAACGCCGAGCGCGGTGGCGGAGTAATAGTCGTCTCGTAGAACTCCTCAGCACTGCAGGCTATCAGTTGGTTGTCGACGATACTGATTTTCTCGGGGTTACATGGGTTGGGGGGCGCCTTCGCTTGTGCAGTGGCGATCAGAAGTAGCAGGGATAGCAGTCCAGCCGAAGTGATGCCGTACGTCCACATTCGTCGAATACTCATGGTTGATCCCTTCCGACACTGATGTGTATATGGTGGCGATGGATGGAATCGGTATGGATGAACAGACCGGTGCCCGTGACATCGACTTGGGCATAGGTCAGTGCCCATGGGGCCCACCCAGCAAGCCGAGTTCTTTGGCCTTGCGGTCGATCTTGTCGTCCCTGCCGCGGATGGCGAAGGTGAAGCGCAGGTCGGATTGGGTGGGCATAAGCGTTGTCCGGTGAAAGCCTGTTCTGCAGGGTGCGCGCTGCGTGGGACGAGGCAGCAAACGCGCACGGGGTTCATCACTTCAGTCGCGTTTGGGCCTGGCTCGCTTGGCCGCCCCGCGGTCGATGCTCGACGATGCGCCCGACGACAACGAGTCTTGTCTCATCCTCGCGATTGAACGTCGGCGAAAGCACGGGCGATCCGCACACCTTGATCTCAGCACCGGCGGTGACATCGGCAACGGCCGTGGCTTCCCAATCGAACGCATCGGGTCTGGTAGCCCATACGCTGACCGCTTCACCCTCTGCCGTCTGTACATCGAGAGTGCCTGAGACGTCTTCGAGGAGGGGGGAGAGCGGATCCTCCAAGCTTGGCGCGGGAAAGGGGGCGACATTCTTCGCTGTTCCCGGAAAACAGACGATGCGATCGCGATAGTGGTCATAGTGTTCGCGTACGGTTGCCGGAGCCACGGACTCGTTCCGAATATCGAGCATGTAGCGCGCGAACAGGGATAGATTCGGGACGTGCTGTAGCGCGGCAATACCCAGAGACACCGCTGACAGAGTGACGAGTCCAACGATGATCCAAAACAGGGCGGGTTTCCCGAATCTGTTCATAAGGATGTCGCTTGGGTCGCAGCGCGCGGCGCCAACTCGCCGCTGTCGGCCACGCGGGCAGGATCGCTGGCCGGCGCGGTCTCGACCGGTTGCTGGTTCGGGTCCCAATCCCACTGGGTCTGGCCGACGGTGGTCTCGCTGGGGATGGCGGGGAAGATCTCGCCTTGCGCGAAGTAACGGCGCTCGCCGCGCTTGGCGGAGGTGATCCAGTAGCCGGCCTGCTGGCAGGGGGTGCCTGCGTAATGCGGTGGCGGCTGGGCGATGTTGGGCCGGCTGCGGGCGAAGTCGACCAGGTCGCGGGGATAGAAGGCCATGTCGCGATAGCTGCTGTCGTCGATGTCCAGCAGCCAGGTGACGGCGGCAGCCTCCCAGGACCAGTAGCCGTAGAAGGCGATGTCGCCTTCGCCATGCTGATTGACATAGGGCTCGCGGCGGCTGGCATGATACCAATCGTCCAGGTACTTGGCCATCAGTACGGGGCGCTTGTCGGGTGCGGCGTCGAAGACCTTGAATAGCTTGCGGTATGGCAGGTGGCGCGCGGCTTCGTCTGGCGGCGTGCCGCGGCCGGGTACGAAGGGCGCCACGAGGCGTTCGAGCAGGCCGTCGCGTACTCCCATATCTTCGTTGCCGTAGTCGAGAAACGACATTACGCGCGGCATCTGTGCTGCGTTCCCTGTCAACAAGCCAAGGCAAGTCATGCGCAAGGCCACGGTCCAGTAATCCTCGGTCCTGAGTGCTGCATGGGGAGTTACACGCCCCTCGGCTTCCGGTGAGCTATGAAATGTCTTGTGAAACTGTCCATATTCCTCAGCCCATTCCAATGCATAGGGCCACACTTCAATAAATAGAGCTAGATTGGCTCCTGCTGAATATTGCAAGTCAAGCCAGTCGAAGACATCCCATAGACGTTGTCGAGTAGATGTCATTAACCCGCCAGGCCTGGCCTTGGTTACGTATTTGGGAAGATCCCTTGTGATCATCGCGATACCGGATAACTTATCTCTGGATCTATTTTCGTAACGGAAATAGCGCAAGTAAGGCTCGCGCCGATGCTCGAAACGCTCGGCCGGAATATGCCAATTAGCCCAGCGCTTCCAGTCAATAGGAAGAAGGTCCTGCATATGACTCACGCCATGAGTATGTTATTTGGAAGAACAAATTCTTTCGATATCCTGTGCATGCCACGCGGCCGGCCACATGGCGCGGTCTGCGGAACCTTCGATCGATCATGAAGTGCATGGTTGCGAGAAATCACAGTGATGGTGTTGGGCCGGCTGCGGGCGAAGTCGACCAGATCGCGGGGATAAAAGGCCTTGTCACGGTAGCTGCTGTCGTCGATCTCCAGCAGCCAGGTGACGGCGGCAGCCTCCCAGGACCAGTAGCCGTAGAAGGCGATGTCGCCTTCGCCATGCTGATCGATATAGGGCTCGCAGCGGCTGGCGTGGTACCAGTCGTCCAGGTACTTGGCCATCAGCGCGGGGCGCTTGTCAGGTGTGGCGTCGAAGACCTTGAACAGCTTGCGATACGGCAGGTGGCGGGTGGCTTGGTCGGGTGGCGTGCCGCGGCCGGGTACGAAGGGGGTGACCAGGCGTTCGAGCAGGCCGTCGCGCACGCCCATGTCCTCATTGCAGTAGTCAAGGAATTCCATAACGCGAGGCATCTGTGTGGCGTTTCCAGTCAGCAACCCAAAACACGTTAATCGGAGCGCTACCGTCCAGTAATCCTCCGTGCGCAGAGCTGCGTGCGGTGTCATGCTTCCGCCTGATTCCGATGAGTTGTGATAAGCCTCATGAAAGCCCGCGTACTCTTCGGCCCAGGCCATGGCATAAGGCCAAGTTCGGACGAATAGATCGACCGGCACACCGGCCGAGTACTGGAGACTCAACCAGTTCAGGATATCCCAGGCGCGCTGCCGCGCAGACATCGTGAGATCGCCGGGAGACGTCTGTCCTGAATATTCGTCGAGACCCTCAGTAACGAAACGCATGCCTTCTACAAAATCATTGAAAAGAAGATCGTAGGTCGGATAGCGCAGGTATGGCTCCCTTCGATTATCAAGGGTAGGTAAATCAGCTTTGGAATCTGTCCATTCGTTCCAATTCACATCATGTGTATTTGTCATTTCTCTACCGAGTTCCTAGCTTTTGCCTCTTCATCCATGACGGGCAGGCGTTCGTCTCGCTCGAAGTGTTGGCGCGTGCCGCGCTTGGCAGACGTCAGCACCAGCCGGTGCGCGGGCAGGCCTCACCGCCGGTGGCATGCGTTAGCGGTGGTTCTTGACGAGGTGCGTCGGGCGCGAGGCCGCGTACCTCGGGTGATGGCCAATTGCTGTTGTCGTCAAAGCGAGCGAGCCAGCGCTCGGTGTCGCGTCGATTGAAGCGCACGTTGGGATCGCCGTCCCACTCGCCAAAACCGAGCAGGTCCAGGTTGGTGTGCCGCAGCGGCCACAGCAGACGGTTGAGCATGACGGGTAACTCGGGTACGCCGTTCTCCACCGGATACAACTCTGGCTGCGGGCCAAGCTCGATCCATTGGCCGCAGTCGAGTTCATCGATGCGGATACGAGGATCGGCCAGCGCGGCGCGCACGGCGTCGCGGTCGAGCGAGAGCTTCTCGCGCCAGATGTCCGACAGGAAGAAACCCCAGGTCGGCGAACGTAGACCCGACGGTAGATGGTGCTTCATGGTGAAGGGGTAGTCGGTATCCAGTCCGTAGAAGTGCGGGGCAAGTGCCCGGTCCCAGACGGTGACCTCGGAGCGGGTGCCGAACTCCAGCGGATTGGCCATGGCGAATCCGCTGTAGACCTGCTCGGGGTGCAGGCGCGTGATGGTGTCGTGCACGAAGCGACGCCAGGCGTCGCGGTTGTCGAGCCACCACTGCCAGCGGTAGTAGAGGAGGATGCTGGAGTAACTGGGCCCCCCAAAACCTAGATCCGAGTCTCTCCAGTAATAACCCGCGTTCGTCGGCGAGCTTTGGTGGTTGGTCTCGTCCGTGAAATCGAAGGTGAAGCCCTTGTTGCGGGGTACCTTACGCGCCCACTCGCGCAGATTGCCGAGCCGCTTGGAGCCGTAGGGGTGAGGCCGCTCGGAATCGGGATGGGTCTGGATCTTGAAAGGGGCGCCCAGCAGACGCTCGAATGCCTCATGCACATCGATCATGGCAAGGCCCGTTTCCACATGACGCGCCGGATCTGCTGCGAAGTAGAAGCTGATAAACGGCATCACGGCCAATTCATAGTAGCCGTTGTCGTGGGCGACACTCGGCCACTGATTCAGATCGGCGACCATGCCGGCGATCTCCTCGTCGCTCATTTCCCTGTCTATTGTTGTCATCGTTTCTTCCTTCCATTTTGGCGGCCTGATTCTTCAGCTTGGGATTCTTTCGGTTTGTATCCGGTGCAGTCCTCCGGAACTCTCAGCAGGGCGACTTTCGTCTCGTCCTGTTTCATCAAGTTCACGTAGTCCTTCATTTGCTTTTTCTTCACCCAGTCCTTTGGGAACTTGATCTCCACCGCGACAAACACGTTGGGTACGTGAAATGGCTGCTGCCGATATTCGACGATGGCCAGGTCCGGTGCCAGGCTGCCCTTGGGCCGCGGCCAGAACGGAAAGGCGTCGGTGACACGCCTGGGGCGCGTTGGCGGCTCGCCGAGCCATGCCTTGCCGTTCATGTAGTTGGGTTCGGCCTTGAGCGGGCTTTGCCAATCCAGCGTTTCGTCGATGGCCTCAAAGATCAAGGACGCTGTGGTTTGCTTCAGGAATACGTCGATCGTCGTTGAAACGAGTTCGCCGCCTATTTTTTTGAGGATACGCCTGGGCACCTTGATCGGGGAGTCCTTGGCCCAGGTACACGCGATGCTGATGGCGGGGCGAAAGGGAACTTTTCTCTCGATGTATTCCTTGTAGGTGGTGCCTTCCTTGCCTCTTCGCGAGATCGTGCTGCGTCCGCCGTGATCGACTTGGGCAAAGGTCGAACTCTTCGTGTGGATCTCGCTGGCAAAGCTCTCGATGACGCTGCGAAGCACCTTTTTGACTTGTTCGCGTCGCTGGTAGAGATGGGCCTTGAGCTCGATCCCTTCAAGGCGGGTTTGCCGGGCCTCATATCTCAAGTAAGCGCGGACACCACCGACTAGAACTGAAACGGCAACACGTGACCACGCCATCAGTCTTCCTCCTCTGCGTGTTCGTCCAGAAAGTCATCCGTGAATGGTGACGGTTGGTCGGCGCACGGCCATTCATCGCCGATGCCATCGACGATGGAACGCCAGTCCTCGGTGAGGCGCTGGTCCTCGCGCATGATGGTTTTGTAGGCGTGGACCATGCGCGGGTTGGCGCTTTCCACGTGTTCGGTTTCGCCTTCGTCGCTGGTCCATCCTTCAACCAGGAGCTGGCCTGCGCTCATCAACTTGTAGCGATAGCCCTGGAAGGCCCGTTCGTCTGTTTTGCGCATGCGGTAACGGGCTTCGAAGTCGCCGGTCGACGGGGCTTTGAAGATGGGCAGGGTGGCATCGGCGTTGGCCGGACCGATGAAGTTATGGCTGCCTGCCTTGACGGTGAAGGTGCCCGGCATGCCCATTTCGATGTTGCCGTTCGCGATCTTGACGTACGCACCGCCACAGATCAGCGTGAGGTGCGTGTTGGCTCCGATCACGACGTGCTGCTGACTGGCGCTGATCTCGACGCTTTGTTCGGCTTCGAGGCGCATGCGATTGTGCTGGGCCTGCAGCAACATCTCACCCTGGTGGGCGATGTGGCGCACGTCGCCGTTCTGCGCAAAGGCGCTGATGCCGTTGCCGGCGTGGATCAGCGCGCGCTCGCCGGCGCTGAGCTGCAGGTTGCCTTGCGCTGCAGCGTCGATGTGTTCGCCTGCGCCGAGCGCGATCGTGCGCGGCGTACCGGCCGCGATGCCGTCAGGAGCGGACAGCGCGAGCAAGGGCTTGGTACCGTTACCGCTGCCGTTGGCCTGGTCGTTGGCGCCATGGCCCATATCGCGCACGGCGTCGGTCAGGCCTTCGCGCGGCTTGGCGTCGTGAGGTAGCCCCTGATGCTGACCTGCGTAATCGCCCAGCGCCTTGGCGAGCTGGAGCGCGGCGTCGAGCGTGGCGACGATGGCCTCGCGGTCGAGCTGGCCGCCGGCGGCATCGCGCTGCGCCTCGGCGGAGAGCAGCAGCCCCTGGGCGGCGCGCAGCGCGCC
>NZ_JARJLM010000548.1 GCF_029335485.1 Cupriavidus basilensis | reverse complement strand
TTGACGGATGCGCCCGCCATTCCGCAAACCATTGATATAACTGATAAAATCGCTGTCTTTTCCCTTGCTGTCGAGCCCCACATGAGCGCCGCCCCACGTCCCGCCTCGCTTCCCCCCGCGCGCCCCTATACCCGGGCAGCCAACCTGCCGGCCCTGCTGCGCGAGCGCATCCTGATCCTGGACGGCGCCATGGGCACCATGATCCAGCGCTACAAGCTGACCGAGGCGGATTACCGCGGCGAACGCTTCGCCGGGCACCATGTCGACGTCAAGGGCAACAACGAACTGCTGCTGCTGACCCGGCCGCAGGTCATCGGCGAGATCCACGAGCAGTACCTGGCCGCCGGCGCCGACCTGATCGAGACCAACACCTTCGGTGCCACCGCCGTGGCGCAGGAAGACTACAAGATGGCGGACCTGGCGTACGAGATGAACGTCGTCGCGGCCAGGCTGGCGCGCGAAGCCTGCGACAAGTACAGCACGCCGGACAAGCCGCGTTTCGTGGCCGGCGCCTTCGGCCCCACGCCCAAGACCGCCAGCATCTCGCCCGACGTCAACGATCCGGGCGCGCGCAACGTGACCTTCGAAGAGTTGCGCCATTCGTACTACGAGCAGGGCAAGGGCTTGCTGGAGGGCGGTGCCGACGTGTTCCTGGTGGAAACCATCTTCGACACGCTCAATGCCAAGGCCGCGCTGTTCGCCATCGACCAGCTGTTCGAGGACACCGGCGAGCGCGTGCCCGTGATGATCTCCGGCACCGTGACCGATGCCTCCGGGCGCATCCTGTCGGGCCAGACCGTGGAAGCGTTCTGGAACAGCCTGCGCCACGCCCGCCCGATCACCTTCGGCCTGAACTGCGCGCTCGGCGCCACGCTGATGCGCCCGTATATCGCCGAGCTGGCCAAGATCTGCGACGCGGCCGTGTCGTGCTACCCCAACGCCGGCCTGCCCAACCCGATGAGCGATACCGGCTTCGACGAAACCCCGGAGGTGACCTCGTCGCTGGTGGAGGAGTTCGCCGCGTCCGGCCTGGTCAACCTGGTGGGCGGCTGCTGCGGCACCACGCCCGAGCATATCGCCGCCATCGCGCAGCGCGTGGCCAGCAAGAAGCCGCGCACCTGGCCCGGCCAGTACCGCGACGGCGCCGACAGCGCAGCCGCCTGACCATGCACCGCGAGCCCACAGAACAAGATCAAGCCATGACCAACGACACCCTGCCGCCGCGCCCGATGCGCCTGTCCGGCCTCGAGCCTTTCACCATCGACGAGGACACGCTCTTCATCAACGTCGGCGAGCGCACCAACGTCACCGGCTCAAAGGCCTTTGCCCGCATGATCCTCAACGGCCAGTTCGACGAGGCGCTGGTGGTGGCCCGCCAGCAGGTCGAGAACGGCGCGCAGATCATCGACATCAACATGGACGAGGCCATGCTGGACTCCAAGGCGGCCATGGTGAGGTTCCTCAACCTGATCGCCTCCGAGCCCGATATCGCGCGCGTGCCCATCATGCTGGACTCGTCCAAGTGGGAAGTGATCGAGGCCGGCCTGCAATGCGTGCAGGGCAAGCCGGTGGTCAATTCGATCTCGCTCAAGGAAGGCGAGGCGCAGTTCCGCCATCACGCCGAGCTGATCCGCCGCTACGGCGCCGCCTCCGTGGTGATGGCCTTCGACGAGCAGGGCCAGGCCGATACCTTTGCCCGCAAGACCGAGATCTGCAAGCGCAGCTACGACATCCTGGTCAATGAAGTCGGCTTCCCGCCCGAAGACATCATCTTCGACCCGAACATCTTCGCTGTTGCGACCGGCATCGAGGAGCACAACAACTACGCGGTGGACTTTATCGAGGCTACCGCCTGGATCAAGCAGAACCTGCCGTACGCCAAGGTCAGCGGCGGCGTGTCCAACGTATCGTTCTCCTTCCGCGGCAACGACGCGGTGCGCGAGGCCATCCATACCGTGTTCCTGTACCACGCCATCAAGGCCGGCATGGACATGGGCATCGTCAACGCCGGCCAGCTCGGCGTGTACGACCAGCTCGACCCCGAACTGCGCGAGCGCGTCGAAGACGTGGTGCTCAACCGCCGCGAGGACAGCACCGACCGCCTGCTGGAGATCGCCGACCGCTTCAAGGGCGGCGGCGCCAAGAAGGAAGAAAACCTGCTGTGGCGCGGCACGCCGGAAAACCCGGTACCGGTGGGCGACCGCCTGTCGCACGCGCTGGTGCACGGCATCACCACCTTTATCGTCGAAGACACCGAGGAAGTGCGCCAGCAGGTGGAGGCGCGCGGCGGCCGCCCGATCGAGGTAATCGAAGGCCCGCTGATGGACGGCATGAACATCGTGGGCGACCTGTTCGGCGCCGGCAAGATGTTCCTGCCCCAGGTGGTCAAGAGCGCCCGCGTGATGAAGCAGGCCGTGGCCCACCTGCTGCCCTATATCGAGGAAGAAAAGCGCCTGCTGGCCGAGGCCGGCGGCGACGTCAAGGCGCGCGGCAAGATCGTCATCGCCACGGTCAAGGGCGATGTGCACGACATCGGCAAGAACATCGTCTCGGTGGTGCTCCAGTGCAATAACTTCGAAGTGGTCAACATGGGCGTGATGGTCCCGTGCAACGAGATCCTGGCGCGTGCCAAGGTCGAGGGCGCGGACATCGTCGGGCTGTCCGGCCTGATCACGCCGTCGCTGGAGGAAATGGCCTACGTTGCCTCCGAGATGCAGCGTGACGATTACTTCCGCATCAAGAAGATCCCGCTGCTGATCGGCGGCGCCACCACCTCGCGCGTGCACACCGCGGTCAAGATCGCGCCGCACTACGAAGGCCCGGTGGTCTACGTGCCGGACGCTTCGCGCTCGGTCAGCGTGGCGTCGAGCCTGCTGTCGGACGAAGGCGCAACCAGATACCTGGACGAGCTGAAGACCGACTACGAGCGCATCCGCCACCAGCACGCCAACAAGAAGGCCACGCCGATGGTGTCGCTGGCGCAGGCGCGCGCCAACAAGACGCCGGTGGACTGGAGCGCCTACGTGCCGCCCAAGCCGAAGTTCATCGGCCGGCGCATCTTCCGCAACTACGACCTGGCTGAGCTTGCCAACTACATCGACTGGGCGCCGTTCTTCCAGACCTGGGACCTGGCCGGCAAATTCCCCGACATCCTCAACGACGAGATCGTCGGCGAATCCGCCCGGCGCGTGTTCTCGGACGGCAAGGCCATGCTGGCGCGCCTGATCCAGGGCCGCTGGCTGAGCGCCAACGGCGTGCTGGCCCTGCTGCCGGCCAACACCGTCAACGACGACGATATCGAGATCTACACCGATGAGACCCGTTCCAAGGTCGCGCTCACCTGGCACAACCTGCGCCAGCAGAGCGAGCGCCCGGTGATCGATGGCGTGATGCGGCCCAACCGCTGCCTGGCCGATTTCGTCGCGCCCAAGGACAGCGGCATTGCCGATTACGTCGGCGTGTTCGCCGTCACGGCCGGCATCGGCGTGGACAAGAAGGAAGCTCAGTTCGAGGCCGACCACGACGACTACAGCGCGATCATGCTGAAGTCGCTGGCCGACCGCCTGGCCGAGGCCTTCGCCGAGTGCCTGCACGAACGCGTGCGCAAGGATTTGTGGGGCTACGACGCCGGCGAGGTGCTGACCAACGAGCAGCTGATCGCCGAGAGCTATCGCGGCATCCGTCCCGCGCCTGGCTATCCGGCCTGCCCCGAGCACACGGTCAAGGGCCCGATGTTCGACTATCTCAATACGGCGGAGATCGGCATGGGCATCACCGACTCGCTGGCCATGACGCCGGCCGCCTCGGTGAGCGGCTTCTACCTGGCGCATCCGGAGTCCACGTACTTCTCGGTGGGCAAGATCGGCCAGGACCAGCTCGACGACATGGTGGCGCGCCGCGGCGAAGAACGCAGCGTGCTGGAGCGGGCGCTCGCGCCTAACCTGTAACCGCGTGCGTCGGTTGCAGCGGCGGTTTTCGCTGCTGCGCCGCCGCAAGCCGTTGGGTAAGCAGGGAAAAGCGTCTCCGGGGGCGCCGATGTGGCGTCGGGCGTTCCTCACCACTCCTTACAAGGCATTACATCTCCTAACAGACCGCGCGGGTCCGCATCCATAGACTGAAGGCTCACATCAAGTGAACACCGCAGCGAATGTTTCGCCGCGGTGCAAACTGCAAGGAGCCTCTCCATGAACAAACTGCTGATCTCCCTTTCCGCCCTCACGATTGCTGCCGCTTCCTCGCTGGCCATGGCGCAAGGCACCGGTGTTGATGCGAAGGCTGGCGCCACCGGCGCCATGGCGGCGCCCGCGGTGAGCGCGCCCGCCGACAAGGGTGCAGCTGCCGGCGCCGACAAGGCGACGGATGCAAAGGCCGGCGCGGACGCCGATACCCACGCCAAGACGACCGCCAAGGTCAAGAAGCACACCTCCCACGCCAAGGCCAAGAAGGGCGAGGCCGCGACCGACACCGGCGCTACCGCCGATACCGGCGCAGCGGCCAAGGCCCAGTAAGCCTGGGCGCGTTTCCCGGAGTGGCAGGCAGACCGCCTGCCGCCATCCGGTGCAAGCACATGCTGGTGCGCAGGGACGGGTTCAGCCCGTCCCTTTTCTTTGTGCGCGGCCAGGGGCCATGTCAGCCTCACACCGGCATTCGTGGTGCTTTGCAAGCACTACAATGCATTATCCCGGCCGTTCCCGAGCGCCGGGGCATCCATGCTCAGGGGAGATATCCATGATCCGCGTCCTGATCGCCGACGATCACCAGATCGTGCGCGCCGGTCTGCGCCAGTTTATCGCCGACGAGCCCGATATCCGGGTGGAAGGGGAGGCGGCCAGCGGCGACGAAGTGATGACGCGGCTGCGCGAACGAGAGTTCGACGTCGTGGTGCTTGATATCTCCATGCCCGACCGCAACGGCATCGATGTGCTCAAGCTGCTTCGGCAGCGGCATCCCGACCTCCCGGTGCTGATCCTGTCCACCTATCCCGAAGACCAGTACGCCATCAACCTGATCCGCGCGGGCGCCTCGGGCTACCTGACCAAGGAAAGCGCGCCGGACGACATGGTCAAGGCGATCCGCACCGTGGCCCAGGGGCGGCGCTATGTCAGCGCGACCGTGGCGGACCTGCTGATCGGAGGGCTGGAAAAGCCTACCGGCCAGCCGCTGCACCAGACCCTGTCCAAGCGCGAATTCCAGATCTTCTGCAAGCTTTCGCGCGGGCAGTCGGTGTCGGTGATCGCCGACGAGTTGTTCCTGAGCGTGAAGACGGTCAGCACGTACCGTTCGCGCATCCTGGAAAAGATGGGCATGAAGACCAACGCCGACCTGACCTATTACGCGATCAAGAACGGCCTGGTGGAGTAGGCGGCGCAAACGGAAGGCGCGGCTGGCCGGTGGCTCTGTAGGACGGACCCCGATAGTCCCTGTCCGTACCCTGTTGCTAACATTAACCCATGCTGGATCAAGCTGCGGCCCCTTCGTATCGAGCGCTGCGGGTCCTGCTCATCGAGGACTCGGCGATCCTGCGCGGTATGCTGCTTGAATACCTGAACGCATTCCCGTTTGTCGACGTCGTGGACTGGGCGGATACCGAAAGCGCGGCGCTGCGCCTCTGCGAGGCGGGCCAGTACGAGGTCGTCATCGTCGACCTGCAATTGCGGCGTGGCAACGGCATCAATGTATTGCGTGCCTTGCAGAAGAAGGGAAACAAGGCCGGGAAGAATACCGGGCAGCCCGGCATTCGCATCGTCTATACCAACCACGCCCAGGTACCCACCTACCGGCGGCAGTGCGCCGAAGCCGGCGCGGATTACTTTTTCGACAAGTCGCTCGAGCTCGAGCAGGTGTTCCGGGTGATCGAGGAGTACGCGCAATCCGGCACGTGAGTGGCGAGCGGCTGCGCACCTGCGGGCAGTCCCCGTTTCCATCGCGGCAAGGGCCGCGTCAACCTGGCAAGGAGAGAATCATGAGAAAGCTGATGGCGCTGTGTGCCCTGGCAGGTGTCGTCCTGGTGGCCGGCTGCAACACGATGGCTGGCGCGGGTAAGGATATCGAGAAGGGCGGCGAGAAAGTCCAGGGCGCTGCCGAGAGCGTCAAGCAGAAGATGTAAGGGGCGGACGTCAGCCGGCGGCGCCATGGCCGGGGCCGGCAGCCTGTATGTTCTCCGGTCCGGCTGCGGGAGCTTCACGTGGCGCTTCGCCGGATCCGTCCTCGTCGCTGCGCGGCGGCGCCACGATGGCATCGGTCAGCGGCACCTCCACCCGGATGGTCACGCCCTTCCCCGGGGCTGAATCGATATGCAGCGAGCCGCCGAGCGCGATCACGCGCTGCTCCATGCCCAGCAGGCCGTGATGGCCGCTGGTCCGGCGCGACTCGAAATCCGCCGGCAGGCCGCATCCGTTGTCGCTCACCTTGAGTGTGAGCACGCCATTGGCGCAGGCGAGCGCGATGGACACGCGCTTTGCTGCGGCGTACTTGCTTGCATTGGTGAGCGACTCCTGCACGATGCGGTAGAGCGCAATTGCGGCGTCGTCGCGCAGCGGGGGCGCCGCCTCGGCAAGCTGCACGTCCGCCTCCCACTGATTGCGCGCGGCGACTTCCTCGGCCAGCTGGCCGATGGCTTCCTTCAGGCCCAGGTTGAGCAGCACGGTGGGGCGCAGGTCTTCGATCAGGCGCCGCTTGATCTGGATGCCCTGGTCCACATGCCGCATCACCCGGGTCAGCTTTTCCGCCACGTCGGGATGCGTGTCCTGTACGCGCCCCCGCACCCAGTGCATGTCGAGCTTGGTGGCGGTCAGGATGGCACCCAGCTCGTCATGCAGTTCGCGCGCGAGCCGCGTCTTCTCGTCTTCTGTGACCCGTTGCAGGTGGGACGCCAGCGCCGACAGCTGGCGGGTCCGCGCGCGCACCATGCGCTCCAGGCGCGCGCTTTCTTCCTCCAGTTCGCTGCGAGCGGCTTCCGACAGCGCCAGGCGGCGCGAATGCTGCAGCCCGACGACGACCAGCAGCACGATATTGATCGCGGTCAGCAGGCCGATGCCATAGCGCGACAGCGCAAGGTCGCGGTCGGCGAACACGAGGCTTTGCGATACCGATCCGGCCTCGCGCTGGAGCAAGGCCTGCAGCCCGCGTCTTGCATTCTCCATGGTCTGCTTGCCGAAGTCGGTGCGCACCAGGTCGAGCGCCACTTCCACGTCGCGCTTGCCGTAGATCAGCGTCAGGTCCATCTCGGTCAGTTTGCGGTTGACGGCGGTGGACGCATCGGTGAACAGCTTGAGCGCTTCAGGGTCGTCGGCGTAGCGGTTGCGCAGCGCGCCCATCAGCGCATTGATGCGCGGCAGGGCCTGGTAGTACGGCTGCAGGTAGCTTTCCTTGCCGGTCAGCAGGAAGCCGCGCTGACCGGCTTCGGCATTGACCAGCTCGCCCAGCAGGGAGGTGATCTGGCCCTGCACCTGCTGCGACTGGATTACCTCCGTATAGCCCTGGCGCAAGCGGATGTTGCCTGCCTCGGAGGCGATCAGCACCACCACGGTCAGCACGATACCGCCCGCCAGCAGCAAGGTCGAGCGCAGCATTGACTGCTTGAACATAGTCGTTTCCCGAAGCCGGGTGCCGGCATGGCGATGGATTCCCGTACGCGGTACGAGCGGGCAAGGCCCGGTGGCGCCATGCACCCTGTTGGCGTCGATGGAAGCACATCGAAGGCCCCGGGTCAACCGGCGCGGTCCGGCGCGCGCC
>NZ_JARJLM010000547.1 GCF_029335485.1 Cupriavidus basilensis | reverse complement strand
CGATCGAAGGCCAGGTAGATCACCGGCGTGGTGAACAGCGTCAGCACCTGGCTGACCAGCAGGCCGCCCACCATGGTGATGCCCAGCGGACGCCGCAGCTCCGAGCCGATGCCGGTACCCAGCATCAGCGGCAGCGCCGCCAGCAAGGCTGCCATGGTGGTCATCAGGATCGGGCGGAAACGCAGCAGGCAGGCCTGGAAGATCGCTTCGCGCGGCGCCATGCCACCCTCGCGCTCGGCCTCGAGCGCGAAGTCGATCATCATGATGGCGTTCTTCTTGACGATACCGATCAGCAGGATGATGCCGATGATCGCGATGATGCCCAGGTCCTGGCCCGAGACCAGCAACGCCAGCAGCGCGCCCACGCCGGCCGAGGGCAGCGTGGAGAGGATGGTCACCGGATGGATGGTGCTCTCGTAGAGCACGCCCAGCACGATATACATCGTGATCACTGCCGCCAGGATCAGCCAGAGCGTGTTGGACAACGAAGCGCGGAAGGCCAGCGCGGCACCCTGGAAGTCGGTCTGCATGGAGATCGGCAGGCCGATTTCCTGCTCCACCCTGGTGATCTTGTCGACCGCGGCACCGAGCGATTCGCCGGAGGCCAGGTTGAACGAGATGGTGGCCGACGGGAACTGGCCCTGGTGGTTGATCACCAGCGGCCCGGTGCGCTCGCTGATGCGGGCGAACGCGTCCAGCGGCACCTGCCCGCCCGAGGAGGAGGGCAGGCGCAGGTCCGCCAGCGACTGCGGATCGGTGCGGAAGTCGGGCATGGCTTCCAGCACCACGCGGTACTGGCTCGACTGGGTGAAGATGGTCGACACCAGGCGCTGGCCGTAGGCGCTGTAGAGCGCACTGTCGATCACCGCGGTGGTAATGCCGAAGCGCGCCGCGGCGTCGCGGTCGATATCTACAAAGGCGCGCAGGCCGTTGTTCTGCTGGTCGCTGGCTACGTCGCGCAGCTCGGGCTCCTGCTTCAGGCGCTCGACCAGCTTCGGCACCCAGGTGGCCAGCGTGGCCGGGTCCGGGTCCTGCACGGTGAACTGGTACTGGGTGCGGGACACGCGGTCCTCGATGGTCAGGTCCTGCACCGGCTGGGTATAGAGCGCGACGCCGCCGAGCTTGTCGACTGCAGCCTGCAGGCGGCGGGTGACGTCCTCGATGGAATCGCTGCGCTCATCCTTGGGCTTCAGGTTGATCAGCAGGCGCCCGGCGTTGAGCGTGGTGTTGGTGCCGTCCACGCCGATGAAGGAGGACAGGCTTTCCACCGCCGGATCTGCCAGCACCACCTTGGCTACTGCTTGCTGCTTCGCCGCCATGGCGGGGAAGGATGTGGTCTGAGAGGCTTCGGTGATGCCCTGGATCACGCCCGTGTCCTGCACCGGGAAGAAGCCCTTGGGCACCAGGATGTACAGCAGCACGGTCAGCACCAGGGTGCCGACGGCCACCAGCAGGGTGGTCTTCTGGCGGTCCAGCACCCAGTCCAGCGCGCGGCCGTAGCTGGCGATCACGCTGTCGAAGAAGCGGCCGCTGGCGCGGTGGAAGCGCGAGAGTTTCTCCTCGGGCACATGGTGCAGCAGGCGCGCGCACATCATCGGCGTCAGCGTCAGCGAGACCACCGCGGAGATCAGGATCGAGACCGCCAGCGTGATGGCGAACTCGCGGAACAGCCGTCCCACCACATCCCCCATGAACAGCAGCGGAATCAGCACGGCCACCAGGGAGAACGTCAGCGAGATGATGGTGAAGCCGATTTGCTTCGAACCCTTGAGCGCCGCCTCCATGGGCGAATCGCCCTCCTCGATGTAGCGCATGATGTTCTCGATCATCACGATCGCATCGTCCACCACGAAGCCGGTGGCGATGGTCAGCGCCATCAGCGTCAGGTTGTTGATCGAGAAACCGGCCAGGTACATCACGCCGAAGGTGCCCACCAGCGACAGCGGCACCGCCACGCCGGGGATGATGGTGGCCGGCACATTGCGCAGGAAGACGAAGATCACCATCACCACCAGCGCGACCGCCAGCAGCAGCTCGAACTCCACGTCGCGCACCGAAGCGCGGATGGTGGTGGTGCGGTCGGTCAGCAACTGCACCTTGACCGAGGCCGGCAGCGAATTCTGCAATTGCGGCAGCAGGCTCTTGATGCGGTCTACCACCTCGATCACGTTGGCGCCGGGCTGGCGCTGGATGCTCAGCACGATGGCGGGCTGGTCGTTGGCCCAGGCCGCCAGCCGGTTGTTCTCGGGGCCGTCGACGATATTGGCCACGTCGGTGATGCGGATCGGCGCACCGTTCTGGTAGCCGACGATGATCTGGCGGTACTCGTCAGCGGACTTGAGCTGGTCGTTGGCGTCGATGGTGGAGGCACGCGCGGGGCCGTCGAAGCTGCCCTTGGCGCCATTGACGTTGGCGCTGCCGATGGCGGTGCGCAGGTCGTCGATGGACATGCCGAGCGCGGCCAGCGCGGTCGGATTGGCCTGGATGCGCACGGCCGGGCGCTGGCCGCCGCTGATGCTGACCAGGCCCACGCCCTGCAGCTGGGAGATCTTCTGCGCCACGCGCGTGTCCACCATGTCCTGCAGCTTGGGCAGCGGCATGGTGTCCGACGTCATGGCCAGCGTCATGATCGGCGCGTCGGCGGGATTGACCTTGCTATAGACCGGCGGCATCGGCAGGTCGGCCGGCAGCAGGTTGCCGCCGGCGTTGATGGCGGCCTGCACCTCCTGCTCGGCGATGTCCAGCGACAGCGTCAGCTCGAACTGCAGCGTGATCACCGAAGCGCCGCCCGAGGACGACGACGACATCTGTTTCAGGCCCGGCATCTGGCCGAACTGGCGTTCCAGCGGCGCGGTGATCGACGAGGTCATCACGTCCGGGCTGGCGCCCGGGTACAGCGTGGTCACCTGTATGGTCGGGTAATCGACCTCCGGGAGCGCCGACAGCGGCAGCAGCCGGAAGGCCACCAGCCCGGACAGCAGGATGGCGAGCATCAGCAGCGCAGTGGCGACCGGCCGTTCGATGAAGATACGTGATGGGTTCATGCTGGGTCCTTACTGCGGCCGCTGCGGCGTGGCGCCTGCAGCCGCTGCGCTCGCACCATCGCCGTGGCGCTGGCCGCCGTGCGCGCC
>NZ_JARJLM010000546.1 GCF_029335485.1 Cupriavidus basilensis | reverse complement strand
GACGCGTGCTCCGCGCCTCCACTGCCACGTCCGGCAAGCGGCTGGTGTTGGCGAGCCCCAGCCGCAGGCGAGCCCGTTCGAGCCGCAGCGCGGCGATGCGCAGGTCATTGTTGCTTCGCAGCGCGGACGCGACCAGCGCGCTGAGCTGCGCATCGCCGAATGCCTGCCACCACGCGTCCGGCTCCAGGGCGCCAGCGCTGGATGCCGCCGGCGTCAGCCGTGCCGCGGCCTGCGTGGCATGCTGCCACTGTTGCGGTACCTCCAGTTCCGGGTTCACGACAGGCGTTTGCAACTCGGCGCAAGCACCCAGGGCAAGCGTCACCAGCGGCAGCGACGCACGGCCGAGGCGGACCATTGCCGAGGTGCGGGAAGGGCGCTTACTCATGGCCAAGGGCTGCTATCGGCTGCAGGCGTGCCGCGTTGCGGGCGGGCATGTAGCCAAAGACCACGCCAATCAGCGACGAGCACAGGAAGGCACCGGCAACGGCGTTTCCGGAGAGCACCATCTGCCATTGCGGAATCAGCAGCGCCAGCACCAGCCCGATCAGGTAGGCCAATGCGGTACCGATCAGCCCGCCCAGCAGGCAGACCAGCACGGCTTCGGTCAGGAACTGCAACAGGACGTCGCGCTGGCGGGCTCCCACCGCCATGCGGATGCCGATCTCCCTGGTGCGCTCGGTCACCGATACCAGCATGATGTTCATGACGCCGATGCCGCCGACCAGCAGCGAGATCACGGCCACCGCCGACAGGAACAGCGTGAGCGCTCGGCTGGTGCGCTCCAGGGTCTTGACGATGCTGTCCATGTTGTAGGCAAAGAAGTCCTTCTTGCCGTGGCGCTGTGCCAGCATGCGTTCGATACCATGCTGCGCGGCTGCGCTGGGCTGGCCGTCGCGTATGCGCACCGTCAGCCCGTCGAAATGCGCCTGGCCGAACAGGCGGCTGCCGGCTGTCGTGGCGGGGAGCCAGATGTTGAGGCTCTTGCTGTTCTCGTCGAAGATATTCTTTTTCTCGCGGGCCACGCCCACCACCACGCAAGGCAGGCTGCCGACCAGGATGACCTGGCCCAGCGCCGGCGCAGCACTGCCAAACAGCTTGCGGCGCGTGTTCTCGTCGATCACCGCGACCTGTGCATGCCTGCGCTCTTCGTCCGCATGGAAGATCACGCCCTGCGCCATGTCGAGCCCGCGCACGCGGAAATAGCCTGCGCCCACGCCATGCACGGTGGCATTGATGTCCACGTTGCGGTGCCGTAGCCGCTGGACCTTGCTGGTCACTGGCGTGACGCTGTCCACATAGGGCAAGGCATGCAACGCGTCGATGTCCGGCGCGACCAGGGTGCGGATGCCGGCGGCGCGGTCGTCGCCGAAATCGGCGCCGGGAAAGATGGACAGCGTGTTGGCGCCGATCGCACGGATATCCGTCATCACGTAACGCTTGGCGCCTTCGCCGATGGCAACGATGGACACCACCGAGGCGATGCCGATCACGATGCCCAGCATGGTCAGCGCGGTGCGCATGCGATGCGCCATCAGCGCGCTCCAGGCCGTGGAGAAGACCTCGGTGAACCCCTGCCAGGCACGCACACGCTGCAAAGCGCGGCCGGCAGGAGGGGCGGCTGCCGGCGGCGCGTCTTGCACCGCGAGGGGATGGCTGGCGTCCGGCGGCGGGGCGGGCTGGTTGGCCCGGTCGGCCACGATGCGGCCGTCGGCGATCTCGATGATGCGCTCGGCGTGGCGCGCGAGCCCCATGTCGTGGGTCACGATGATGACCGTGTGGCCCTGGGCATGCAGTTCGCGCAGGATGGCCAGGACTTCCTGTCCGCTGTGGCTGTCGAGCGCGCCGGTGGGCTCGTCCGCCAGGATCACCTGGCCGCCGTTGATCAGCGCGCGGGCGATGCTCACCCGCTGTTGCTGGCCGCCGGACAGCTGGCTGGGGCGGTGGCCGGCGCGATCGCCCAGGCCGAGCCGGGTCAGCAGCTGGATGGCGCGGTCGCGGCGCGCGGCGCGGTCGGTGGCGGCGTAGATCGCCGGCACCTCCACATTGTCCGCGGCGCTGAGCCGGGCCATCAGGTGATAGCGCTGGAAGATGAATCCGAAGCGTTCACGGCGCAGGCGCGCCAGCGCATCGCTGTCCAGGCTGGCGACATCCTGCCCGGCTACCAGGTAGCGGCCGGCGCTGGCCTGGTCCAGGCAGCCCAGGATATGCATCAGCGTGGATTTTCCGGAGCCCGAGGCGCCGACGATCGCCACCATCTCGCCGGCGCAGATGGCCAGGCTGAGCTGGCGCAGAACCGGGATCTCCTGGTCTCCGGCGCGGAAGCTGCGTTCCACATGCTGCAGCAGCAATAGCGGGGCGCGCGTCATGGCTCCCCCTGGCCGCTGGCCGCGCTGGCGTCACCGGTGATGACACGCTCGCCATCCGCCAGGCCCGCGAGCACCTGGGCATGCACATTGTTGCTCATGCCGATACGCACGTTCCGCGTCTCGATCCGTTGCCCCGGGTGCAGGACGCGGACCGCGAAGGCGCCGGCCGCATCGCGCGGACCTAGCGCGGCCAGGGGTACCAGCAGTGCGTTCCTGGCCTGTCCCAGCAGGATCGTGACCTGGGCGGTCATGTCGATACGCAGCTTGCGCTCCGCGTTCGGGACATCGAACAGCGCATTGAAGAATACGGCGTTGTTGATCTTCTCGGGCGAGGGCTGTATGGCCCGCAGCCGCGCGTGGTAGCGCCGGTCCGGCTCGCCCAGTATGGTGAAGTAGACCGCCTGCCGGTCGACGATACGGATCACGTCGGCTTCGGATACCTGCGCCTTGACGGTCATCGAATCCAGGTCAGCCAGCTTGAGGATGGTCGGTACCTGGTAGGAGGCCACCACGGTCTGGCCCTCCAGCGTGCTGAGCGCCACCACTTCGCCGTCCATCGGCGCGACGATGCGGGTATAGCCGAGATCGATCCGTGCAGACCCGGCCTTGATGCGCCGCTGGGCGAGGTCGGCATCGAGTGCGGCCAGTTCTGCCTGCAGCGCGCGCAAATCGGCCTCGGCGGCTTCCATTTCCTGCCGGGACGCGGCCTCCTGCTCCAGCAGGCCGCGCTGGCGCTGCCAGGCCAGGCGGGCTTGCCGCAGCCGTGCCTGTTTGGCTTCCCGCTGCGCCAGGCCGCTGGCCACGGCGGCGTCGGCCTGGCGCAGGGCGTTCTCCAGCAGCACGGGATCGATCTGGGCGAGAAGCTGCCCTTCCTTGACCTTGTCGCCGAGTTTTACTTTCAGCGACTTCAGTTGACCATTGACCTGCGCGCCGACGTCCACCTGGCGCACGGGTTGCAGCACGCCGTTGGCCAGCACGGTATCTTCCAGGTCGCCGCGGGTCACCGGCGCGGTGATGTACAAGGATGGCTCGGACGGCGTCAGGCGCCAGGCGAGCAGTGCCAGCATGGCCGGCAGCGCGATCGCGGCAGCAAGGAGGGGGCGCCGGTAGCGGCCTGGTTCTTTAGGCATCGGGAAAATCGAAGCAGCGTCGTGGATAGGCAAGCCCGGATTCTCGATGCCCGTTGCCGTCCTGTCTGTGGGCAATTCAATTTCAATTGTCTGGAAGTGTGCCGAGGTGTGGCCGTCTGTCGCTGGCGGGGCCGGGCAGCGTGATGACGAACCGGGCGCCGCCCGATCTGCCGCTGCCAAGCGAGACCTGGCCGCCGTGGGCCAGCGCGATGCGCCGCACGATCGCCAGATCGAGGCCGAAGCGCCCGGAGTGCCGGGCGAGGCCGGCGCCAGCGTGATGGAACGGCTCGAAGATGCGCTCGCACTCTTCCGGCGGCACCCCCGGGCCATCGTCTTCGACCGTGAGGGTCAGGGTGCCCGAGACATCGGTCCTGGAGGCGACGGCGACGGTGCCGCGCGCATTGCGGACCGCGTTGCGGCAGAGGTTGAGCAAGGCGCGCGCGACCAGGCGCGGGTCGCACAGGTGATGCGCGTACGGCCCGGTGCTGCGCACGTCCAGGAGCAGGTTCCGCTGCGCCGCGTCATCGGAGACGATGGCAGCAACGCTGTCGACCATCTCCCGGACCGTGACCGGCACCAGCCTGAGCGGCACGGCGCCCTGTTCGAGCTGGCCCAGGGTGAGCAGCTCCGTCACCAGTTCGTCCAGTTCCCGCACGTTCAGGCGCAAGGCTTCCAGCCGCTGGGCGCGTTGCGAAGGGTCGGGCGCGCTGTCGCCGCACGAGCGCAGCAGGGCAATGCCGAATTCCAGCCGCGCGATCGGTGTCTTCAGCTCATGCGAGATGCCATGGATCATGGCCCGTTGCCGCGCCATCGACGCCTCGATGCAAGCTGCCATATCGTCGAACTGCCGCGCCAGCTGATAGACGTTCGAGCGCCTGGATAGCCTGGCGCGCGTTGAAAGCCTGCCGTTGCCGAACTGCCTTGCCGCTTCCTGCAACGCATTGAGCTCGCGCCAGTGATAGAAGACCCAGGTGACGACGGCCAGCAGGATGGCGAAGGCGATCAGCGCATACGCGGTGAGCTGGAAGTTCGTGTCGTTTACTTCCTCCCGGTGCGCATGCAGGATCTGGCCGTCGCGCAGGGGCAGGTAAGCGTCTTTGCCGTCGTTGCCGAATACCTGCCTGCCGTCCCGGAGATCCCGCAGCCGGCGTTCGCCCAGGTGCAGCACATCGTCCATGCCGATCAGGGCGAAACGCTCGCTCGCGTTGGCCTGCAGCCTGGCCAGGGCGGCTTCGCGCCGGATGTCTTGCTGGTCCAGGTAGCGGGCGAGCAGGTAATTGTAGGTCTTCGAGGATTCGCGCTCGATTTCGCTGAGTTGTTGATGGAGCTGGGGGAGGAGCCCGTACTGGATGCCGGCGACGGCGGCTGCCACGCTGAGCACGACTATCAGGTATAGCTTGAACAGCGAACGGATCATCTATCTCTCCCAGCCGGCTGGGCTCAGCGAAGTCCACCACCCCGGCTCCGGTGACTGGCAATGCGGACTGATTTCAAGGGGCGGCGCCAGCGTTGAAAGCGTGGAACGACAACCGGCACGCTGGCTGAGGCATTGGCGCACGATACGTGGAACACCGCGTGGATCATCATCCCGTGCCATAAGGGGCCTGATTCTAGCGGCAGTCGATTCGCTTGTCGGTGCCGAAATAAACCAAAGACAATTCCGCACAATTCGGCACAGATTCGCGCGACTTTCAAACAGACACCGGTGCGCCCCATCCATAAACTCCGGGGCTTGATCAAGGGGTTGCGGGTGACTCGAACGATTGGAAAGGCTTTATGGGCCCGCGCCGCCGTGGCAGGCAGTATCGGCTGCGCAGGCGTGCGCGCAGAGCATGTCCATACCGTGCAGTCGCAACAGTCCTGCTTCGGGCTGTCCTCTCGCAACTACAGCTTCTGACCGACAGCTTTCAACCGGCATTGAACCGCCGAGACCAGACATGACGCAGCCTATCCCTATCCTGATGTATCACCAGATCGACGCACCGCCGCCCAGGGGTACGCCGCTGCGCAGCCTCGTGGTGGCGCCACGCGACTTCGGGTGGCAGATGCGGATGCTCAAGCTGATGGGCTTTCGCGGACTGGGTCTGACCGAGCTCCTGCCCTACCTGCGCGGGGCGAAGGCCGGCAAGGTCGTCGGCATCACGTTCGACGACGGTTATCGCAACAACATCGAGCATGCATTGCCGGCGCTGCAGCGCGTCGGCTTTAGCGCTACCTGCTATGCCGTCAGCGGCCTGATCGGCAAGACCAACGCCTGGGACGCCGCGATCGGCGTGCCGGCCAAGCCCCTGATGACGCGGGCCGAGCTGCGGGAGTGGCGCCGGGCAGGGATGGAGATCGGCGCCCATACGCGCACGCATCTGGACCTGGCCGCGGCAGGCGCCCGCGCCGCGCGCGACGAGATCGAAGGCTGCAGGCATGAGCTGGAGGACGCGATCGGCGAACCGGTCCGGCACTTCTGCTATCCCTTTGGCGAGTATGACAGGGCGGTCGTGGCGCTGGTGCGCGAGGCCGGCTTCCATAGCGCTGTCACCACCAACCGCGGCCGCGCCTGCGCCGCGCACGACTTTTTCCATCTTCCCAGGGTGCCGGTATCGCGTGCCACGCATCCGCTGCAGTTCCTGCAAAAGCTGCTCACCTCCTATGAGGACCGGCGCGGTACGGAGGTGGCTCGCCATGACGGGCAGTGACCTGATCGCGGCGGCATTCGCGCCGCAGCTGCGTGTGCTGGTGGTCAACTCCCTCCTTGACGGCGGGGGCATCGATTCCCACACGCTTACGCTTTGCCGTGCCTTGCAGCTGCAGGGCTGCAAGGTGACACTGGCGGCGCCCAGCGGCGCACAGTGGATTGCCACGGCGCGGCAGATGCACGGGATCGACTTGCTGGAACTCGGCGCCGCGCGCATCGCGTGGCCCGCCATCCTGGCGCGCCACGTCCGGGAGCAGCGCATGCACGTCATTCACGCGCATCATGGGCGCGACTACTGGGTGGCGATCCTGGCGTGGATGCTATCGGGCCGGAAGGCGGAAGTCGTGGTGACACGCCATATGATGACCCGTCTCAAGGAGAGGACGCGCCGGTATCTTGCCGCCTTCTCCAACGTGATCGCAGTGTCCAATGCGGTACAGGAATCGCTTCACCTCGTCGATCCGGAACACACCCTGAAGCTCAGGCGCATCTATTGCGGAATCGATACCGAGCGCTTCCAGGCCGGAACCGTGCAGCGCCATCGGGTGCGCGACGCATTGGGGCTGCCCCCGGACGCATGGCTGTATGCGCTGATCGGCGGGGCGCAATACCCGGAGGGAAAAGGGCAGCTCTACTTCGTCAGGGCCGCGGCGGAGGTGCTTTCGCGGCATCGGCGCTCGCATTTCCTCTGCGTCGGCGATGGCGACATGATTCCGCAACTACGCGAGGAAGCCAATGCGCTGGGCCTCTCGGGACGGCTCCATTTCCTGCCCTTCGAACATGACGTGGCATCGCTGATGCAGGCGATCGATGTGCTGGTGCATCCGCCCGTGGGCAGCGAGGCATTGGGCCTGGTCATCCTGGAGGCGCTGAGCTGCGGCAAGCCGGTGATCGGCACGGCACTGGACGGCATTCCCGAGACCTTCATCGACGGCGACCACGGCGTGCTGGTGCCGCCGCGCGACGTGTGCCGGCTGGCCGAAGCCATGTGCCAGCTGGCGAGAGACCCGGGTGGCGCGGCGCAGATGGGGCAGCGCGGGCGCCGCTGGGTGGAGGCCAATTTCTCGCTGGCATTGCTCGGGCGCGAGACCGTGCAGCTGTATCGCGACTGCCTGCTCGCCGCCGGGCGACGGAAACGCCGGGCAAGTTAGCGCGATCGAAGCCTGCGACGCCATGTTCAGCCCGATGGCGGTGGAAGGCAGGCCTGCGGGGGCGTGGCGCAGGGCATCGGCACCGCGATGTTCGAGGCGATGCGCCAAAGAGTAAGGCCGCAGCGGCGCAGGATGTTGGGCCCGCAGCCGCCGGACCGGGGGCCGGCCGCTGGACAGTGCCGGGGCAGGGGCGCTCGTGCCCGGTCAGCGATCCATCTGTTCAGATGGCATCCTTGGGCCGCATGGCATCCCCGTCGACGCAGCACGCGAGCACCTCTGCGTCGTCCTTGCCCAGACTGATGTACACATGCCCCACCGAGCTATCGAAATACAGACTGTCTCCCGGCTCAAGCCTGAATGCTTTGCCGTTCTCGAATCGCAGCTCCAGCCTGCCGCTAAGCAGAAAGACGAACTCTTCACCGCTATGCCGGATGTAGTCGGGAAAATCGGACAGTGAACGCGCACGGATGTGCGCCCGCATCGGCACCATGCGTTTTCCCGTCAGTTCATTCGCCAGCATGCCGTACTCGTAGTTCGGCGTGTCGTAGACCATCTGTCTGCCGGATGCCGTGAACGATGGCTCCATCGGCCCGGCGCAGGCTTCCCGCTCGCGGCCGAAGATGGCTGCGAAGTCGCGCTGCAGGGCATGGGCAAGCGCTGCGAACTTATCGTATGTCAGCGCGATATCGCCTCTCTCCGCCTTCGAGATTGTCGACACCGCGATACCCGACAGCTCGGAGAGCTGCATCAATGTCAGTCCGTGCGATTTGCGTGCAGCGCGCAGTCGCTCGCCGACGGCCTTGTGATCGATCTGAGGCGGTTCGGCTGCGGGCGCGGACCGGGTCTTGGCGACTTGTTTGACCATGCGAGTGTTCAAAGGAAAGTACGTGCAGGTTCGGGTTTTCTCGTATACGAGAATTTCACTTTTCTCGTATATGATAACTGACATCGAGGTCGCCATCAGAGGATCGGTCGCTGTGTCAGTTGCCGCATCGGGGAAGGCGGGGATTCTTTCCCGCTGCATTGCCCCCCATTTGTTCCTTCTGCCATCCGGCGAACCTGGCACCGGCTTCGTCGCGCGGCCGCTTGGCCGGTAGAGGACAGCGCCGGGGACGGCGAGTCCGGTCGAGAGACGCCTTCGTTCATTGTGTACCCATCCGATACTGCGCGTGCGTTCAGCCCGCCAGTTTTCAATTCCATCGGCCAAAGTCCGGCCGATATCTCAAGCGGAGAAATCATGTCCAGCGAAATCAAACGTCTTCAAACAAGCGCACGCATGAGCCAGGTGGCGATCGCCAATGGCATCGCGTATCTGGCCGGCCAGGTACCCGACACGGCCGGCGCCTCGGTCACCGTCCAGGCAACGGAAGTTCTCGGCCGTATCGACGCATTGCTGGCGTCGGCGGGTGCGGACAGGACACGGGTCATCTCCGCAAACGTCTGGCTCAGCGACCCGAAGCATTTCGATGAATTCAACCGCGTCTGGGATGCCTGGGTTCCTGCCGGGCATGCGCCCACGCGCGCCTGCGTGCAAGCGCTGCTGATGAAGCCCGGCCTCGACGTGGAAGTCGCCGTAACCGCGCTCGCGTGACGCGCACACAGTCGCGAGCGGCCGGACAGCAGTCACCATCGCTCGCGTAGCGCGCATGGTGGCATGACACGAGGAATCCCTGAATGAAGTTCGATACCTTTGTACTGGGCGGCGGCATGGTGGGTGTGTCCATCGCCGTGCATCTGCAGAAGCGCGGCCTGTCGGTCGCGCTGGTCGACCGCAAGCCGCCCGGCAACGAGACCTCGCTTGGCAACGCTGGTTTGATCCAGCGCGAGGGTGTGTACCCGTATGCGTTTCCGCGCGGCTTCGGCATGCTGCTCAGGTACGCTCTCAACCGGTCCCTCGACGTGCGTTATCACCTCTCGGCCATGCCGAAGCTGGCGCCGTTCCTTTGCCGCTACTGGTATCACTCCGAGGCCTCCCGTCATGCAGCCATTGCGCGCTCCTACTCGACGCTGATCGAGCATTGCGTGAGCGAGCACCGCGCGCTCGTCGAGGCCGCCGGGGCAGGTGCCCTGCTGCGAGCGGGGGGCTGGCTCAAGGTATTCCGTACGGCAAGGAAGCAAGATGCCGAGACCCGGGAGGCCGAGCGCTGGAATGCAGAGTATGGCGTGCCGTTCGAATCGCTCGACGCCGCCAGGCTGCGCCAGGACGAGCCGTTCCTGCATCATTCGCTCGTGGGCGCGCTTCGCTATACCGCGTCTGATTCCGTTAGCGACCCGCACGCGCTTGTCATGGCCTATGCCCGCCATTTCGAACAACTCGGCGGCCGTGTTCTGATCGGCGACGCCACGACGCTCGAACCGCATTGGACGGTCCGTACGCAGCATGGCCGGATCGAAGCGCGCTCGGCGATCGTGGCGATGGGTCCATGGTCGGATACGATCAGCTCGGCGCTGGGCTACCGGCTACCGCTCGTGGCCAAGCGCGGCTATCACATGCACTATGCCGCGAAAGCGGGCGCGCGGCTGAACCAGCCGGTGCTCGACGTGGAGAACGGCTATCTCATCACGCCGATGGCACGCGGCATCCGCCTGACCACGGGCGTCGAACTGGGCCATCGCGACTCGGCGGCCACACCGGTGCAACTGGAGTCCATCGAACCGATTGCGCGCCAGATGTTCCCGCTCGCCTTGCGCCTCGATGACAAGCCGTGGCTGGGCAGGCGGCCCTGCACGCCCGACATGATGCCGATTATTGGACCCGCGCCCCGCCACAAGGACCTGTGGTTCGCCTTCGGACATGCGCATCACGGACTGACACTCGGGCCGATCACCGGCCGGCTGATCGCGGAAATGATGACCGGTACGCAACCTGTCGCCGACCCCTATCCCTTCCGGGTGGACAGGTTCTGACGCAGGCCTCCCGGTCGGAGTCCCTGGCGCACGGTGACGCGGCCGCTCTATTCGCCACGAGGCAGGCGAGGATCCCCCTCTTTACGCAGCAGTTCGAACAACGGATGTGCCGCCTGCGCGGTCGCCGTGACGACTAATCAATGGAGACGAAATGGAGCAACATAAGATGAGGCGTGACTTGACGTCACGCCAGATTTCCTTCATGGCCCTGGGCATGGCCATTGGCGTTGGCCTCTTCCTGGGCTCGGCCTCCGCCATCCGCGCTGCGGGGCCGTCGGCGCTGCTTGCCTACGCGGTCGGTGGCGCAATCATCTTTCTGATCATGCGCGCCCTCGGGGAAATGGCGGTGCATCGTCCGGTGGCAGGCTCGTTCGGCTCTTATGCGTTTGAGTACCTTGGGCCGTTCGCCGGCTATCTTGTCGGTTGGAACTACTGGATTCTGATGGTCGGGGTTGGCGTCGCCGAGACGACGGCGGTCGGCATCTATATGCGGTTCTGGTATCCGGAGATACCACAGTGGATCTGGGTATTCTCCTCGATCATCTTTATCTTCGGGCTCAATCTTCTCAACGTGAAGGCATACGGCGAGTTCGAATTCTGGCTTGCACTGATCAAAGTGGCCACCATATTGCTGATGATAGCCGGAGGCTCGCTGATCGTGTTCACCGGGCTTGGGAACCAAGGCGTTCCCGTTGGCCTGTCCAATCTCTGGCGGCATGGCGGTTTCTTTCCGAACGGCGCAATCGGACTGGTAAGCGCGCTGCCGATCGTCGCGTATTCGTTTGCGGGCGTCGAGATGATCGGTCTCACGGCAGGGGAAGCCAGGGAACCGGAAAAGGTCATCCCGCGTGCAATCAACTCGGTCCTGTGGCGCATCCTGATCTTCTACGTGGGGGCCTTGTTCATCATCATGGCACTGTACCCTTGGAATGAACTCGGGACCCAAGGCAGCCCGTTCGTCACCACATTCCAGGCGCTCGGCGTCCGGCAGGCAGCTGGAATCATCAATTTCGTCGTCGTGTCGGCAGCGCTATCCAGCTTCAATTGCGTTGTATTCAGCGGTTCGCGCGTGCTGACGAGCCTGTCGGAAAACAAGCTGGCCCCGTCGGCGTTCACGGTGCTGAGCCGCAGTGGCGCGCCATCGCGTTCCGTCTTCTTTACCATTGTGTGCATGGCATTCGGGGTTCTCCTCAACTACATCGTTCCCGACAAGGTCTTTGGCTGGCTGATGTCCATGCTCTCGTTCCTGGTCGTTGCGACCTGGGCGATGATCGTGTTGACGCACATGAAGTTTCGACAAAGGCTGATCGCAGCGGGCGTGACGACAAGCTTCCGCATGCCGTTGGCGCCATACACGTCGTGGGCTTGCCTGGTTTTCGTGGCGTTCGTGTTCATCATGCTTGGTCTCGACGAATCCACGCGCGGGTCCGTCTACGTCGGCGTGGCCTGGGTGCTATTGCTGACGATCATCTATCGGCTATCCGGTGGCTTGCGGACGGCAGCAAGGCTGAGCCGGGTTGCGGTCGGCGTCGAAAGCTGACGCCCCGTTCATGGATCGGGCGGCATCCAGCGCTTGTGCGGACGCGGCGCCTGCTGTGAGCCCAAGTCCCGCGGATGTCCTCAGCAGGAGGGGCCATCACGGCGAGGCGCCGTCGCCGCATGCGGGGCTCGGCGCCACGTCACGGATGCCATGTCGACGGGCTGCTTCCCGGACCCGCAGAGGCAGGGCGGTGGCTCCCCGCCATTGCGTAGGATAGCTGGTTGGCCGCGTCCACCACGGTCTGCGCCAGGGCCAGCAGGCGCTCCTCGTTCAAGCGCGAGGTCGGGCCGGAAATGCAGGCCGACCCGAGCAGCCGCCAGTGCAGGCCGAACACCGGCGCCGATACGCTGGAGACTTCCGGCTCGCGCTCTCCCATGGACAAGTGGTAGCCGCGCCGCCGGATCGATTCGTAGGGCTCACCGGGCTCCCCGGAATACGCCAGGATGACGCGCCCGGGCGCGCCGCTGTCCAGCGGTAGCGCCGCCCCGATGCGTACATGGTGGCGGATGGCCTGCGGACCTTCCACGCGCACCAGGCAGGTGCGTTGCTGGCCTTCGCGCACGTAGAACGATGCGCTTTCCCCGGTCTTGATCGTCAGCTCGCGCAGCACGGGCTCCACCACCTCATGCACGTTGAAGGTGGCCTGGTAGCACGCGCCCAGCCAGCCTGCGGCGCGTCCGAGCCGCCAGCTCCCATCCTCTTTCTGCACCAGGTAGTTGTCCGCCGCCAGCGTGCGCGCCAGGCGCAGCACCGTGGTCTTGTGGAAACCCGTGCGGCGGCTGAGCTCGGCCAGGCTCAGCTGTGCATCGCTTACGCCGAAGGCTTCCAGCACGCGAAGGGCCCGTCTGACAGCGATGACGCCGCCGCCCGTGTCGTCGGCCGCCTCGCTGGTGCTTGCGGGATTGGATTGTTCCATCAGGCGGGATATGTTTCGTGAGATGAAACCATATTGTATTAGATGCAACGTGGAAAGAGAATCCGTTCCAGGCAATCGAGCCAATAACCAGATTCGGAGACACTCCATGAAGCTGCTGCGCCGCGGCCTGACGACCGCCCTGTTCTGCGCGCTGGCCCTGCCGGCCCTGGCCCAACCGTATCCCGCCAAGCCTATCCGCGTGATCGTGCCGTTCCCGGCCGGGGGCGGCACGGACATCATTGCCCGCGAGGTGACCAACAACGTGGCGATGGCGCAGGGCTGGCGCTTCGTGGTGGACAACAAGCCGGGCTCGGGCGGCAACCTTGGCGTGGACGCCGCGGCCAAGGCAAGCGGCGATGGCTACACCATCGTGCTGGGGCAGACCAGCAACCTGGCCATCAACCCCACGCTCTACCGCAAGCTGCCGTACGACGTGGAGAAAGACCTGACGCCCGTCGGCCTGGTGGCCAGCGCACCGCTGGTGCTGGTGACCACGATGGACTCGCCCTATAAGACGCTGGCCGACGTGGTGGCGGCCAGCAAGGCCCGGCCGGGCGCCATCAATATGGCCTCCCCGGGCAACGGCACGGTGGCGCACCTGACCAGCGAGCTGTTTCAGAAGACCGCCGGCATCAAGTTCACCCATGTGCCGTACAAGGGCGCTGCCCAGGCTGTCAACGACCTGATCGGCGGCCAGGTGCAGTTGTACCTGTCGTCGGTGCCGACGCTGATCGGCCACATCCGCAACGGCAAGATGCGGGCCCTGGCCGTGACCTCGGCGCAGCGCATGGCCGACCTGCCGAACGTGCCCACCATTGCGGAGTCGGGCTACGGCGGCTTCGAAGCCGTGACCTGGTTTGGTTTCGTGGCGCCGGCGGCAACGCCCAGGGACATCGTGGCGCGCCTGAATGCCGGGTTCAACAAGGCGTTGCAGGTGCCGGAGCTGAGAAAGAAGCTGAACGACCAGGGCGCCGATGTACTGGGCGGCACGCCCGAACAGTTCGGCGCGCTGATGAAGAAGGACATCGTCCGCTGGTCGTCTGCCGTCAAGGCATCCGGCGCGCAGGTCGACTGATCCGCGTTCTTCCCCGCTGCTTCTCGCGGCCTCCCGCTCAGCTTTGCCGTGGAGCCCATGACGATGCCGCATGGCTTTCATGGCCAGCCGGGTTTTTTGCTGAGCCCGCACGTCGGTGGCGTGACGAACGCGGCCTATGTGGGCATGGGCGTGGCGGCGGCACTGGTATTTCCAGCGGCGCTACGGCGTTTCAGCGCTTGCGCGCCGCCGCCGTTTTCGCCGGGGTGCGCAGGGCTGGCCCGCCCGGCGCGCTGCCCGCCTGGATCATGGATGCCAGCACTACCTCGATCATATTGCCGAGCAAGCCCTTGGGCACGCTGGACGGTATTGTCGAACGCTGGGCCGGGATGCCGTAGGACAGGGCGATCAGGGTAATGGTGAGTTCCAGCGCGGAGCAGGGCGGCCTGGCCTGTGCGATCGCAAACAGCCGTTCCACGATCTTCGTCATCTGGGCCCGGTGCGTGGCGAACCGCTGGTGATAGATATCCAGGAAGCGCGGGTCCCGGCCCGCCTGCAGGTTGAACTCCAGCACCAGCAGGCCCCAGTCGATATCGGTTTCGAAGCTGCGGTACATGTCGCCGATCCCGCGCAGCAGTTCCGGCACCTCGGATACGGTCCTGGCGCTGGCCAGCAGCCCCTCCAGCATTTCGGCCTCCTCCTGCATGTGCGCGTCCAGCAGTTCCAGGAAGATGTCCTCCTTGGCGGCGAAGTTCGAATAGAACGCGCCCTTGGAGTAGCCTGCGGCCTCGGCGATATGGTCGACCGAGGTGCCTGCATAGCCTTGTTTGGCAAACACCACGCGTGCGCTCTCCAGCAGCAAGGCTCGGGTGCGGGCACGGCTTTCTTCGCGGCTCAGTCGGGTTTTCTGGATCGGTGGCATGCGTTCGGGAGGAGATGCTGTGGCCTGCGGGCCATGGTTTTCTTGAGGCCGGCCAGGGTGGCGTTGCACAGCCAGGGAAACAACTCGTCGTCGATGCCCTGCGCCGTGGTTGCCCGGCGCCACGCAGCGCTGGCCGTGCCGGGGAGGGAGGTCCTGCATTCGAAGGTCTGCGGCATCAATGTTCTCTGGCAACGCGCCGTCCTGCAAGCCGCGATTGTATATCGGGCATCCAGCCTGGCCGGGCGTTGCAGGTGCCGGCAGGCCCCATGGCTCGCATCGGCGCGGGCGGGGATGAGCGCCAGCCGTTGCATTGCATCTTTCCTGTCATTCAAATACTATTCGGTATCTGAACACCGAATAGAATATATGAAAACCGCTTTCGTCACAGGATCCACCGGGCTGCTGGGCAGCAACCTGGTAGCCCTTCTGCTCAGCCAGGGGTATGCCGTCAAGGCCCTGGCGCGCGACGCCGCCAAGGCGCGCCGCCAGCTTCCGGCGGACGCCGGCGATCGGCTTTCTGTGGTGGTGGGCGATGTTCGTCAACGCCAGGCCTATGAGGACGCGCTGCAAGGGGTGGACGTGGTATTCCATGCCGCCGCTCACTTCCGCGACAGCTACAAGGGCGGCCGCCACTGGCCGCAGTTGTACGAAACCAATGTGCTTGCCACCGGCCAGTTGCTGGACGCGGCTTATCGGCAAGGCGTACGGCGCTTTGTGCATATCAGTTCCATTGCGGTCTTGCGGGGCGGCACCGGGCAACTGCTGACCGAGGATGATCTGCAAACCGATGTCGGCGCCGTGGACGACTATTACCGCAGCAAGATCGAGGCCGACGAGACGGTGTACCGCTTCGTCGCCGCGCATCCCGACATGCGGGCCTGCCTGGTGCTGCCGGGCTGGATGCACGGGCCGCGGGATGCCGGCCCGACCTCTGCGGGGCAGTTCGTGCTGGACTACCTGCAGGGGAAGTTGCCGGGCGTGATCGACGCGGCCTTCTCGGTGGTGGATGCGCGGGACGTTGCTGCCGTGGCATTGGCGGCGTCCGAGCGCGGCGTGCCTGGCCGCCGCTATCTGGCGGCCGGCCGGCCGCTGCATATGCGGGAGCTGATGGCGGCGATGGAAAAGGTGTCGGGCCGCGCCGCGCCCACGCGCGCCGTGCCGCGCTGGCTGTTGTTCGTGGTGGCTGCAGTCCAGGAATCCTACGCGCGCCTCACCGGCAAGCCCGTGCTGCTCAGCATGGCCACGGTGCGCAATATCGCGCAGGACCACGGGCGGCGGTTCTCGGGCGAACGCATCCAGCAGGAGTTCGGCCTGGGCTTCCGGCCGCTGGAGCAGACCCTGTCCGATGAACTCGACTGGCTCCGCAATCATCGCGATCAGCCGGCACTGGCCTGAAGCCCCGGCATCCTGCGGGCCGGCGGCAGCACCGTCGCAGTCCTCGCCAGCAGGCTGCGTCCTTTGATGTCCAGGCCTCTCACCAGCCCCCGGAATGCAAAAAGCCCGTGCGGCATTACCGCACGGGCTTTCGAATCTGGTTGCGGGGGCAGGACTTGAACCTGCGACCTTCGGGTTATGAGCCCGACGAGCTGCCAACTGCTCCACCCCGCGGGCCGAAATATACGCGGGTTGGCGGCTAATGGATAGCAGTGATTGGTTTTTTTTCGGCGCGATGCCGCTATTGCTGGCATGCGGCACCAAGGTGTCCCGCTCTTTCTGCCATAAAAATGCGGAAAATCGCCGATTTCCGCTTTTCCGGCGGGAAAAGCGGATGGCGCAGGATGCAGCGGGAAGTGGCGGTAACGGCTCAGGCCATATGCGCTCAGCCCGGGTCGCCGCCCGTCTCTTGTTCCGGCGCGAGGCTGAACCGCGCCGACAGGTCGGTCTCCGCGCCCAATGGGTCCTGGGCCAGCACCAGCCCCTTGGCGGTGAGCTTGGTCAGCGTCCGGGCCGCCTGGATCGGGCTGACGCCCGTGGCTTTTGCGACCTGGTACGAGTCCATCGGGGTGCCCGTTTTCTGCAGGGCGGCGAGTACTGCGTGGCGGGTGTCGTGATTGTTGTTCATTTCCGGGAACAGGTTGGATCTGCTCAGACTAGACGGGCTGGCCCGCCGATGCAACCCCACGTTTTCGCGGATCCCGCACCCTAAAATGTTGCGCCGGGGATTTCGCCCGTCAGAATAGAGGGTCTGACGGAAAGCAGACGGAACGCATCGCAACAACAATGCAGCACACACTACTACTGATCGACGGCCTGAACATCCTGCGCCGCGTCTACGAGGCCAACCCCGCGCCGGAGATTCCTGCCAAGGTCGAAGGCGCCGTGCTTTCGGCACTGGCCTCGTTCCGGCGTGCGCTGACCGAATGCAAGGCCACGCACGCGCTGGCGGCATTCGATACCGGCGGCAAGACCTGGCGGCACGCGCTGTACCCGCCGTACCGCCAGCACCGCAAGCCGATGGATCCGGAACTGGCCGAGGTGATTCCCGATTTCCGCCTGACGCTGACGGAAGTCCTGGGCCTCCAGACCGCCGCCATCGACGGCTACGAGGCCGACGACATCATCGGCACGGCCTTCTATCGCTGGATTGCGTCCAAGGAAGGGCAGGTGATCGCGGTCAGCACCGACAAGGACATCCTCCAGCTCATTGCCGACGGCGCGATCGTGCGCAACCACTTCGCCACGCCGAAGAACCAGGAGCAACCCTGGTTCGACGAGCGCTATGTGCTCGACAAGTTCGGCGTCGGCAGCCGCCAGCTTGGCGACTATTTCGCCCTGCTAGGGGATAGCTCGGACGATATCCCCGGTGTGCAGAAGATCGGCGCGAAGACCGCGGTAAAACTGCTGCAACGCCATGGCGACCTGGAGACGGTGCTGGCGAACGCGTCACAGGAGCCAGGCATCATCGGCAAGAACCTGGCCGAGCAAGCGGATCTTGCCCGTATTTCGCGCCAACTGGTCTCCCTCAAGACCGATGCCCAGCTGGGCCTGACGTGGAACATGCTGCGTCTTGGCGATCTGCGGCCGGAGTAGCGCCGGCATTGGCATGGCAGTGGCATCTACGCTGCCCCGGAAGTCACCTCGCCACGCGCGCCGGCCGGCTGGCGGTCGAACAGCGCCAGCTTCAGCGCCACCGACAAGGTCGCCAGCACGGCGAACAGCCAGCCGCTCCACAGCGCCCCGGTCATGCCCGCGGCGGTGATGAACCAGCCGCCCACCGCCGAGCCGAACACCACGCCCACGTTGGCGGCCGAGATGTAGAGGCTGGTGGCGAACTCCGGGGCTTCCGGCGCGGCGGAGGCCAGCCACATCTGGCTGACGATCAGGCCGCTGGTGTGCGCCGCGCCCCACAGCAGGCAGACAGCGATCATGGGCGCAAAGGATGCGCTGCCGCAGACATGGAGCACCAGGTAGGCCCCGCTCAGCACAAGCGGGTGCAGCAGCGCGGTCCTGGCCAGGCTCCTGGCCAGCAGCCTGCCGGCCAGCAGGTTGCCGGCCACCCCCCCGATGCCGAACACGACCAGCAGCGCGCCGATCGCCTCGCCACCCATCCGGGCCTCGCGCGCGAGGTATTCCGCGGCATAGCTGTAGACGGAGAACATGGTGGCGAAGACGCACACGGTCGCTGCCAGATTGAGCCACAGTACCGGCTTGCGCAGGATCGCCGATGGCCGGCCGGGGGCAGCCTGCTGCCCCGGGGCAGCGGGCGCGGGCGTGTCCTGCAGCATCGCCAGCAGGCCGCAGCCTGCCGCGGCATTGACGGCGGCGCAGAACAGGAAGGCGGCTTCGTAGGAGACGCGTGCCGCGATCCAGGCGGTGATCGGCACGCCCAGCACCAGGCCCATGCTGGTGCCGACGAAGGCCATGGCCGTGGCATGTGTGGCCCGCTCTTTCGGGTACAGGGACACGGCCGCCGCGAACGCCAGCGAGAAGAACACCGGATGCAGCAGCGCCGGGACCACGCGCAGCGCCATCAGCGAGCCGAAGTCCGGCGCCCATGCTGACAGTACGCTGCAGGCGGCGAAGACAAAGAGCGAGCCCGCCAGCACCTTGCGGCGGGCAAAGCGCGACAGCCACAGCACCATGAACGGCCCGCACACGGCCACCACCAGCGCGAACAGGCCCACCAGCCAGCCTGCCCGCGCGACCGTGACGCCGTAGCGCGCCACGATGACCGGCAGGATGCCGACCACGCCGAACTCGATGGCGTACAGGCCGAACAGGCCGAGCGCGATAAAGAACAGGGAGCGGCCGGCATTCATGGCTGTTTCTCCTGCAGGCTGCCGAGCGCATGGGCCTGTGTTTCGCCGTGCGGATCCAGCGCGGCCACCACCACCTTGCCCGTCGCCTCGCCGCGTTCCACCAGTCTGTGCGCCAGCCGCAGGTTTGCCGCATCGATGGGATGCAAGGTCCGGCCCAGGGACGGACGCAGCAGACCGGCATCCACCAGCGCGGCGACCTCGTTCAGGATGCGGTGCTGGGCGATCATGTCCGGCGTGCCGTAGAGCGGCCGGGTGAACACCATTTCCCAGTGCAGCGATACGCTCTTGGCCTTGAGCGGCGTGGCGTCCAGGAAGTCGTGATCGTCGATGACGGCAATCCGGCCTTGCGGCGCGATCAGTGCCGCCAGCGCCGGCAGGTGGCGGCCGGTGTGCGACAGCGCCGCGACGTGGGTGACCGGGGGCGCGGCGAGCGCGGCCACCTGCTGCGGCAGCGCCTGCGTGTGATCGATGGCGCAATGCGCGCCCAGCGCAAGGCACCGGTCGCGGCCCTGCGGCCGGGAGGCGGTGGCGATCACCGTGAGGCCGGTGAGGCGCCGCGCCAGCTGGATCAGCATGGAGCCCACGCCGCCAGCGCCGCCCACCACCAGCAGGCTGCCCGCCTGCGCGGGCTTGCCGGGCGCGACGCCCAGCCGGTCGAACAGCACTTGCCAGGCGGTCAGTGCCGTCAGGGGCAGCGCGGCGGCTTGCGCGAAGCTCAGCGTTTCGGGTTTGCGGCCGACGATCCGCTCATCGACGAGATGGAACTGCGCGTTGGTGCCGGCGCGATCGAAGGAGCCGGCGTAATACACAGCCTGTCCCGGCCGGAACAGCGTGACTGCGCTGCCCACGGCCTCCACCATGCCGGCAGCGTCCCATCCCAGCGTCGATACCGCGTCGGGCACGGGCACCAGGCCGGCGCGGATCTTGGTGTCGACGGGATTGACCGAGACCGCCCGTATCGCCACCAGCAGGTCGCGCGGACCGGGCCGGGGCCGCTCGATCTCGGTGTCGTACAGGCTGTCCGTTTCGTCGACGCACGCGCGCTTGCGAAAGGCGACGGCCTTCATGGCAGGGATCCCGCTCATCGCGCCACCGTCCCGGCCGCATAGACGGCATCGCGCAGGTCGGTGACGAAGCGGCCGGACATGCCTTCATACAAGGTGTTGGTGAACGCGACCACGCTCAGGCCGCGGGCGCGGTCGACGAACCATGAGTGCCCGTAGGCTCCGCCCCAGCGCCACGTGCCGGGAGACTCCGGCGAGCCGGCCGCCAGCGGATCGTGCAGCACCGAGAAGCCCAGGCCGAAGCCGGTGCCCGGTGCGTCGGGGGGGCCCCATTCCCCAGTCTGGTTGCTGCCCATCTCGTCCACCCAGGCGGCGGGCATCAGCGGGCGGCCGCCCTGGCGCAGCACCTCCAGCAGGCGGAGCAGGTCGCCGGCGCTGCCAACCATGCCGGCGCCGCCGGAGGGAAAGGCGCCGGCGTCCAGGGCGCGCGCCGGCGCGTAGTGGATGCCGGCCGTGCCGTCGACCACCGGGGCCACATCCTGCGCCTGCATGCGGCGCGGTACCGGCGCATCGTTGACATAGGCGGTGGCCAGGCGGCCGGCATTGGCCGCATCCACGAAAAAGCCGGTGTCGTCCATGCCCAGCGGCCCTGTGACCAGCGTGCGCACCGCGTCGCCCAGCGGCGTGTCGCAGGCGCGTTCGATCACGGCGCCGAGCACGTCCGTCGCCAGCGAATAGCCCCAGGCCGTGCCCGGCGCGTAGAGCAGCGGCACGCTGGCGATGCGGCGCAGGTTCTCCGCGAGCGTGATGCCCGGCAGGTCCATGCCGTCCGATACGCCGGCGCGGGCATAAGGCCCGTTGCCGTCGGCTTCGAAAAAGCGGTAGCCAAGCCCGGCGGTGTGGGTCATCAGCTGCCGCACGGTGATGGCGGCGGCGCTGCCGCCAGCCAGCCGCGGCTGGAATGCCGGCAGCCAGCGGGTCACGGTTTCGTCGAGCGCCAGCCGTCCTTGCGCGACCAGCACCATCGCGGCGGCCGAGACGATGGGCTTGGACACCGAGGCCAGCCGGAACAGCGTGTCCTCGCGCATCCGCAGCCCGGCTTCGCGGTCGGCCAGGCCGGCGGCGCGCCGGTGGACCAGTTCGCCATCCCGGGCGACCAGGACGACGGCGCCGACCAGCCGGTGCGCAGCAATGGCCTGATCGATAACGGTATCGACACGCGTGGATAGGTGGGCAGGACGGGTGCCGCCGTCAAGGGCAGGGAGGAGGGAGGACATGGGTGGTTTCCTTCGTTGCAAGAGGTTTCCGGGTGATTTCCGGCTCCTGCAGACGATAAGAAACAATTGACTCGGGAAAAAGTAGGCTACAGTTCCTGATTATCAGGACGAAATTGTCCGGAATAACGGAATGATCCGGAACAAGCGTGTCGAACGTGTCGGCGGATCGGGAATCCGGCGATGCAAGGAGAGTGCCGATGGATAGCCTGAGCGGCTTTACGGTGTTTGTGCAGGTGGCCGAGACGCGCAGCTTCGTGGCCGCCGGCCGCCTGATGGGCGTGTCGGCCTCGGCTGTGGGCAAGAGTGTGGCGCGGCTGGAAGAAAAGCTCGGTGCGCGGCTCTTCCACCGCAGCACGCGCAGCATCACCCTGACCGCGGAAGGCGCGCTGTTCCTGGAGCGCAGCCGGCGCATCCTGGCGGAGATCGAGGCGGCGGAGCAGGAGCTTTCCAGCGCCGCCGGGGCGCCGCGCGGGCGCCTGCGGGTCAGCCTGCCGCTGGTCAGCTCGCTGGTGCTGCCGGTGTTGGGCGACTTCATGCGGCAGTATCCGGAGATCGAGCTTGACCTGGACTTCACCGACCGCCTGGTGGACGTGATCGAGGAGGGCTTCGACGCCGTGGTGCGCACCGGCGAGCCTGGCGACTCCCGCTTGTCGGCGCGGCGCCTGGGTGCTTTCCGGATCCTGCTGGTGGCATCGCCAGCCTACCTCGCGCAGCGCGGCGTACCGGCGCACCCGGCCGACCTGACCGGTCACGCCTGCCTGCACTACCGTTTCCCCAACAGCGGCAAGCTGGAGGCCTGGCCGTTGCGGCGCGATCCCGCCGAGCCGGAGCCGCACCTGCCCACCTCGATGATCTGCAACAACATCGAGACCCGGGTGAGCTTTGCGCTGCAGGGGCTGGGCATTGCCTGCCTGCCGGATTTCGCGATCCGCGACGCGCTGGCCGACGGCAGGCTGCGCACCGTGCTCGACGGCTACGTGGAGCGCAGCGGCACCTTCCGAGTGCTGTGGCCGGCCAGCCGGCATCCCTCGCCCAAGCTGCGGGTGTTCATCGACTTCCTGGGCGAGCGGGTGTTTCCCGCTGGCGGCGCCGATCGCTGAGGGTTTGCGGCAGACAGCGGCCGTCAGTATGAGATCTTCGCGCTGAGGCTGATCGCGCGCGGATCGGCCGGCTGGATAAAGTCGGCGTACTGGAAGCCCCAGTAGCGCTTGTTGGTCAGGTTGGTCAGCGCCGCGCGCAGCGTCAGGTCCTTGCCGGCCACGCGCGTGCTGTAGCTGGCGCCCAGGTTGAACACCGTATAGCCCCCGAGGCCGATATCGCCGGCCGGCCGCAGCTTGGTCGTGCCCGTGTACTTGCCGTCGAGGCCGAGCCTGAGCCCGGGCACGAAGGGCACGCGATAAGCCAGGCGCCCGGCGAGCACGAAGCCGGGCGCGCCGGCGACGCGGTTGCCCTTGTAGGCCGAGCCCTTGTCGTAGTAGCTGTCCAGGTACATCACGCTGCCACCGGCTTCCCACTGCGACCCCAGGCGGGCGTTCCAGGCCAGTTCCGCGCCCTGGTAGATCGACAGGCCGTCCTGCACGTAGACATTGCTGCCGTTGACGTACTCCGCGCCGCGTTCGATGCGGAACAGCGCGGCGGTGCCGGTCCATCTGCCCTGGTCGGTTTTTGCGCCGATTTCATATTGCTTGCTGCGCAGCGGGTTCAGTTGCTGGCCGGCATTGGCATAGGTCTCGGCCACCGTGGTGCCGCCGTCCAGCGCTTCGACGTAGCTGGCGTACAGCGTGGTGCTCTGCAGCGGCTTGTAGAGCAGCGCCACCGTGGGCGTGACCACGCCATTCTTGCTGTAGGCGGAAGTCGTTGCGCCGCCGCGTGCGTAGCCGTTCTGCTCATAGTTGGTGTAGCGCACGCCGCCCAGGACCGACCATTTCTCGGTCAGCGCGATGGTGTCGCTCAGGAACAGCGCCTTTTGCGAGATATCGCTGGCGCGGTATTCGCTGAAGCCCGTCTGGCTGTAGTAGACGTGCGGGTTGGGCTGATACAGATTGCCTGGGCCCAGTGCGAGCGTCAGGTCGGAGCCGGTGCTGTAGCGGTTGATCTGCTGCTGCCAGGCCGTGCCGGCCACCAGCTGGTGCGAGAACGGGCCGGTGCGAAACCTGCCTTCGACCATGGCCGTCCACTGGCTGAACTGGTGTGCCTGCGAACCGTCGTAGCGCGAGTCCTGGTAGTCCCCATTGACGCCGGACAGCACCAGCGAGGTTTCATTGCGGCTGCGCGACACCTTGCTGAAGCTGTAATTGGTGCTGACCGTCCAGTCGGGATTGATGCGGTAGCGCAGGCCGGTGCTGTAGAGCTGCAGGTTGGTGAACAGATGCTGGTCCGGGCCCGCGAAGGCGCCGCCGCGCCCGCTCACCACGCCCGGCAGCGAAGCGCCGGTGTACGAATAGGTGGCGAACGTCGGCGTCTGGCCGAAGCTGCGGCGCTCCTGGTAGAGACCGTCGAAGGTCCAGGTCAGGTCGCGGGTGAGGCGGGCGTCCAATCCAAGCGATACCGAGTCGCGCCTGAGGCTGACCGCATTGGACGGCTTGCCTTCCTCATGCGTAACGTTCAGCCGGTAGCCGAACCTGTCGCCTGGACCGGCCCGTCCCCCCAGGTCGACGTGCTGGCTCCAGGCGTGGGTGCTGCGGTAACCCACTTCGACGCTCGCGGTGAAGGTGTCGGTCGGCTTCCTGGTCACGTAGTTGACCGTGCCGCCCGGGTTGGCAAAGCCGTACATGAAGCCGGACAGGCCCTTGAGCAGTTCCACCTGTTCCAACTGCTCATAGGGCAGGGTGATGCCGTAGCCCACATACGGCATGCCGTTGATCTTGTAGCCGTTCTGCCAGTCGAGCTGCAGTCCCCGCACCGTGAGGTAGCTGGACCAACTGTTGTTGGCGTTGCTGTTGTCGGACACCGAGGCGTCCAGGGCGAAGATGTCTCCCAGCTTGGTCACCTGGCGATCGGCCAGGTCTTCGCCGCTGACGATGATGGTGGAGTACGGCGTGTCCAGCTGCGCGCGCGAGCCCAGCGCGCCGCTGCCGACCTTTTTCTCCAGTTGCTGGCCGGATTCCTCCATGGCGCCGGCGCTGACCGTAACGGCGGGCAGGGCCTGTTCCGTCGCCGCGGCCGGTACGGCTTGCGCCAAAGCCGTGCTGCTCCAGGACAAGCCGGACAGCACGATCATCCTGGCCAGGGTGGCGTGTTGGCGAACCCCGGGTGCCTGCGTTTCCCGATGCGTAGCTTTGTGCTCGCTTGTTCTCATTTTTCTTTGGCTTGAGTGTTGATGCGAACGCAAATGCGAATCAATATCGTTTGCGTCGGCAAGGAGGCGAATAATGCCTACCGGACACAGAATCCGTCAAGAAAAACCGCATCAATGGGAATGCTTTTGCGAGCGGCGGCAGGACGCCGCGCGCGCTGCCAACGGAGCGCGTCGGCCGTGGCTTACTCTTACTGTTGGTTGCGCTGTCGCGCCTGCGCCCGGCACGGTGCGCGCC
>NZ_JARJLM010000545.1 GCF_029335485.1 Cupriavidus basilensis | reverse complement strand
CGGCGCGGCGCCACAGCCACGGGCTGGGGCGGTAGCGCATGTCGCCGGTCAGGCGTTCCAGGTTGCGCAGCACGGTCAGCACCAGGTGCGGGCCGATCGCGTCGCCCAGCGCCAGCGGGCCCTTGGGGTAGCCCAGGCCGAGGTTGACGGCGAGGTCGATGTCGACCGGCGTGGCGATGCGCTGCTGCGCGATGTCGCTGGCGATATTGACGATGCAGCTGACGATGCGCTGGGCCACGAAGCCGGCCGAGTCGCGGATCACGGTCACGGGCACGCCATCGCTGCCGAACAGGCCGTGCGCGGCCTCGCGCATGGCGGCGGAGGTGGCGGGCGAGGTCATCAGCGTGCGGCGCTTGGTGGCTTCGAACGGCAGCAGGGTGTCGATGGCGACCACGCGGGTCGGGTCCAGTCCTTCCTGCAGCGCGCAGGTGGTGGCGTCCAGGCCCAGCGGCGTGACCACGATCAGGGCGTCGCCGGAGGGGTGGTTGCCGGCTTCCGGCGTCATGCCCAGCGCGAGGATCAGCTTGACGGCCATGTCATGGCCGCGCTCGTCGGCACGGCTCACCCACACGCTGGCCGGGCGCGCGGCCGGCACGGCCAGCGCGGCGGGCACCTGCTTCTGGCCATCGGCGTAGCGGTAGAAGCCGGCGCCGGCCTTGCGGCCGATCAGGCCGCCCACCGAGCGGATCGCCGTGATGGGCGACGGGCGGTAGCGGGGTTCCTGGTAGAACTGGTTGTAGATGGATTCCATCACCGGGTGCGAGACGTCCAGCCCGGTCAGGTCCATCAGCTCGAAGGGGCCCATGCGGAAGCCGGCCTGCTCGCGCATGATGGCGTCGATGTCGGCGAAGCCGGCCACGCCTTCCTGCGCCACCTTCAGGCCTTCGATATTCATGCCGCGGCCGGCATGGTTGACGATGAAGCCGGGCATGTCCTTGCAGCGCACCGGGGTGTGGCCCAGGCGGCGCGACAGCGCCATCAGCGCATCGCCCACCGCAGGGTCGCCGGACAGGCCGTCGATCACCTCGACCACCTTCATCAGCGGCACGGGATTGAAGAAGTGGTAGCCTGCGATGCGGCCCGGTTGCCTGGCGCCGACCGCGATCGCGGTGATCGACAGCGAGGAGGTGTTGGAGGCGATCACGGCATCCGGGCGCAGGATGGCTTCCAGCTTCGCCACCAGGTCGCGCTTGACTTCCAGCTTCTCGACAATGGCCTCGAGCACCATGTCGCAGCCGGCCAGGTCGTCCAGCGTGGCGCAGGGCACAACGCGCGCCAGCGCGGCAGCGCCTTCCTCGGCACTCATCTTGCCCTTGTCGGCCAGCTTGGCGAAGGTGTCCTGCAGGTATTGGCGGGCTGCGGCCACGGCCTGCGGGTTGGTATCGTAGAGGCTGACGGTCAGGCCGGCCTGCGCGGCGATCTGCGCAATGCCGCGGCCCATGGCGCCGGTGCCGACGATGCCTACCGAGTCGATGCTGAAAGTGCTCATAGTGCGTCCAGAAAAGTGTGGTTAAATTAGCACGATCGTACGTTTTTTGCATCATCCGCGACAGTGGGGCGATGCAGGCGGCGTGCGCTGATCGGCCAGAGCGGACCACCAGAGTCTGCCATGGCACACAATGCCTGTTCGCCCATGGGCGCGCAGGACCATTCCGCCCCTGATTTGACGGCGATTCCCCCTGGGTCGCCAATACCGAGGAGAGAGACGACATGCTGAAGCTCTGTGGCTTTGCCGCCAGCAACTACTACAACAAGGTCAAGCTGGCCCTGCTGGAAAAGAACGTGCCGTTCGAGGAGGAGCTGGCCTGGATCGGCAAGACCGATCTCGAAGCGTCACCGTTGGGCAAGGTGCCCTACATGATCACCGATCGCGGCCCGCTATGCGAGTCCGAAGTGCTGGACGCCTATATCGAGTCGACCTATCCGCAAACGCCGCTGCTGCCCGCCGACCCCTATGCGGCCGGCAAGGTCCGCGAGCTGGTGACCTTCCTGGAGTTGTACATGGAGCTGGCCGCGCGCGAGCTTTACCCCGAGGCTTTCTTCGGCGGCAAGGTCAGCGACGGCGTCAAGGAGCGCCAGAAGAAGCTGCTGGAGCGCTATATCCCGGCCTTTGGCAAGCTGGCGAAGTTTTCGCCCTACCTGGCCGGCGACACGTTTACGCTGGCGGATTGCGCAGCCGTGGTGCACTTCCCGCTGATCTCGTCGTGCACCAAGATCATCTACGGCACCGACATGCTGGCCGATCTGCCGGTCAGGGACTACCTGAAGCGGATGTCCGAGCGGCCGGCCGTGCAGAAGGTCAATGAGGATCGCAAGATCAACACGGAGCTGATGCTGAGCGGCCGCAGGTAAGGCGCGGGCAAGAAGGCGCAAGACGAGCAGGAAACAACGCCCGCGGATCGCGGGCGTTGTTTCCTGCGGGCACGACTGCCGGGCGTCGCAGTGCTTACAGCGCCTTCAGCCGCTCCAGCGCCAGCGCCAGCGTTTCTTCCTTCTTCGCAAAGCAGAACCGCACCACGCCGGACTCGCGCGGCTGCGAGTAGAAGGCCGAGACCGGGATCGCCGCCACGCCGATCTCGCGCGTCAGCCACATCGAAAAATCCGCTTCGCTCATATCGGAAATGGCGGAGTAGTCCACGCACTGGAAGTAGGTGCCGTCGGACGGCAGCAGCTTGAAGCGGGTGGTGGCAAGCCCGCTGCGGAAGAAGTCGCGCTTGGCCTGGTAGAAGGCGGCCAGGTCCATGTAGGGCGCGGGGTCGGCCATGTAATCGGCCAGACCGTACTGCACCGGCGTGTTCACCGTGAACACATTGAACTGGTGCACCTTGCGGAATTCCGCGGAGAGCGCCACCGGGGCGGCCACATAGCCCACCTTCCAGCCCGTGACGTGATAGGTCTTGCCGAAGCTCGACACCACGAAGCTGCGGCGCGCCAGTTCCGGGTGGCGCGATACCGACTGGTGCGGCTGGCCGTCGAACACCATGTGTTCGTAGACCTCGTCGGACAGCAGCAGGATGTCGGTGCCGGCCAGCAGTCCGGCCAGCCGGTCCATGTCGCCGGCGCGCCAGATGGTGCCGGTGGGATTGTGCGGCGTGTTGATCAGCAGCATCCGCGTGCGCGGCGTGATGGCGGCGGCGAGACGGTCGAAGGGAATGCGGAAGTGCGGCGCGTCGAGCGCGACCGAAACCACCTTGCCGCCGGCCAGTTCGATGGCGGGGATATAGCTGTCGTAGCAGGGTTCCAGCACGATCACCTCGTCGCCCGGATGCACCGCGCACAGGATGCTGGTGAGGATGCCCTGGGTGGCGCCGGCCGTGACCGTGATCTCGCTGTCCCAGTCGTAGGCGTGGCCGTACAGCCGGCCGATCTTGTCGGCGATGGCCTGGCGCAGCTTGGGCACGCCCGCCATCGGCGGGTACTGGTTGAGCCCCGCGCGCATGGCGTGGGCGACCGCATCGACGATCTTGGGGTCGCAGTCGAAATCCGGGAAACCCTGGCCGAGGTTGACGGCGTTGCGCTCGGCGGCCAGCGCCGACATCACGGTAAAGATGGTGGTGCCGACCTTGGGCAGGCGCGACAGCGGCGGCGTCAGGGGAGCGAGGCGGGGGGCGGACTGGACGGCGGAGGAATCGGCGGACATGGGAAGCGGCGTCAGGCTGGGCGGTTGGATGGGACGGCAAGCGATGCTGGCATTCTAGCGGGGATCGGCCGGCGCCTGCGCGGCAGCCTCGGCGCGCCCCGCCAGCCAGGCGGGAAACGCCTGGGGCAGCAGGATCTCGACGCCGCTCAGGCGGCGCAGGCGGCCCTTCAGCTTGAGCACGGCCTTATCCTTGGAAACCAGGCAGGCCGCCTGGGCAAAGTGCGCCAGTTCGATGAACTTCTGGTCGTCGGTGTCCTTGCAGCGCGGCAGGCGGGCAGCCAGCGTGTCGGCTTCGCCGGGGATGGCGATGGCGGAGGTCAAGCGGTCCACTGTGGCCATGGCGGCGGGAATATCGACGCCGAAGTGGGCGAATTGCGGATAAGCCAGCACACGGCGCAGTTCCTCGCGGCAATCGGCGCGAATCACCGCGGCAATCGCGCCGCTGTGCAGCGCGGCGCGGATAGGCTCGACATGCGGGTCGGCGAAGACCAGCAGGTCCACCCAGATATTGGAGTCGAGCACGACCCGGGGCGCGGATGCGGCCAGCGGGCACGGGGCGGTCGGCGCTGCCGGCGGGGAATTGGCGGGTACTGCGGTGGAGTCAGGGTGCATTCGTTACAATCAGGCCTTTGTGTTTGCCGCGATTTTGCCATGCTCATCGTCCTGTCCCCCGCCAAGTCGCTCGACTACGAGACGCCGCCGCGCCTGAAGACCCATACGCTGCCGCGTTTCATCGACCGTTCGGCGGTATTGATCGAGCGCCTGCGCAAGCTGGCGCCGCAGGATATCGGCGCGCTGATGGACATTTCCGACAAGCTCGCGGTCCTCAACGCCACCCGCTATGGCGACTGGTCGCCCGAGTTCACCGCCGCCAACAGCAAGCAGGCCGTGCTGGCCTTCAACGGCGACGTGTATGAGGGGCTGGGTGCGTCCAGCCTGTCGGGCGACGACCTCGGCTTCGCGCAGAAGCATGTGCGTATCCTGTCCGGCCTGTACGGCGTGCTGCGCCCGCTCGACTGGATGCAGCCCTACCGGCTGGAGATGGGCACACGCCTGGACAATGCGCTCGGCAAGGATCTCTACGCCTTCTGGGGCGACGACGTCACGAACCTGCTCAAGGAAGACTTCAAGGCGCTGAAGGCGGAGGGCAGCCCGACCCTGGTCAACCTGGCCTCCGAGGAGTATTTCAAGGTGGTGCGCCCCAAGGTGCTCGACGCCCGGATCGTCACCCCGGTGTTCGAGGACTGGAAGGGCGGCCGCTACAAGATCATCTCCTTCCACGCCAAGCGGGCGCGCGGCTATATGGCCCGCTACGCGGTCACCCACCGCATCACCGAGCCCGCCGGGCTCAAGCGCTTTGCCGAGCATGGCTATGCCTTCGACGCAGCGGCTTCCGACGATGCGCGCTGGGTGTTCCGCCGCCGGCTGGAAGACTGAAGCTTCGGCAAGCAGTGCGTTCAGGCTCGCCCGTACCCTGCCTGCCGCCCCCGAACCCAGCGCCAGGGATGGCCCGGCAGGCCTCCCGGCGCGCACTCTCCGAGACACCACGCCATGACCTCTGCCCTGCATATCTCCTCCAGCTTCGATGCGGGCGCCATCGAAGTCGAGTCGATCGCGCACGCCGGCGATATCCGGCTGCGCATCCGCGCCGACTCGCACGCGGAGTTCCGCCAGTGGTTCCATTTCCGCTTGCAGGGTGCGGCCGGCCAGGCCTGCCGCCTGCAATTCCTGAATGCCGGCGACTGCACTTATCCCGATGGCTGGCGCGGCTATGAGGCAGTGGCCTCGTACGACCGCGCGCGCTGGTTCCGCGTGCCCACCACCTTCGACGGCAGCACCATGACGGTGGCGTTCACGCCCGAACATGACAGCGTCTGGCTGGCTTACTTCGAGCCCTATTCGGAAGACCGCCACCTGGCCCTGGTCGCCACCTGCCAGCGCTCGCCGTTGGCGCGGCTATCGCACCTCGGCAGCACGGTGGAAGGGCGCGACATGACGGCGGTCACGGTCGGCAGGCCCGGCGACGGCAAGAAGACCATCTGGATGATCGCGCGCCAGCATCCCGGCGAAACCATGGCGGAGTGGTTCTGCGAGGGCGTGCTGCAACGCTTGACGGGCACCGGCATGTGGGGCGGCGACCCAGTGGCGCGACGCCTGCTGGAGCGCGCCGTATTCCATATCGTGCCCAATATGAATCCCGACGGATCGGCGCACGGCAACCTGCGCACCAATGCGGCCGGGGCCAACCTCAACCGCGAGTGGATGGCCCCCAGCCTGCAGGCCAGCCCGGAGGTATATCACGTGCGCCGCGCCATCGAGGCCACGGGCTGCGATATGTTCTTCGATATCCATGGCGACGAGGGCCTGCCCTATAACTTCGTCGCCGGCAGCGAGATGCTGCCGGGCTTCACCGAGGCGCAGCGCGCCGAACAGCTGCGCTTTATCGACGCGTTCAAGCGCGCGACGCCGGATTTCCAGGACGTGCACGGTTATGCCGCCAGCAAGTACAACGCCGATGCGCTCAAGCTTGCCTCGAAGTACATCGGCCATACCTTTGGCTGCTTGTCGCTGACGCTGGAGATGCCGTTCAAGGACAATGCCGACCATCCCGATCCGGCGGTGGGCTGGAACGGCGCGCGCAGCGCCCTGCTGGGTGCTGCCATGCTGCAGGCAGTGCTGGCGCAACTGGATTGACGGCGCGGCCGGCTGGCACGGCCTTCCGGAGGAAAGGTCCGGCAGCTGGACAAGGAGGCTGCCGGGCAGGCATTTGGCCCGTCCCGGCGCAACGGCGGGAAGCCTAGTGCTTTTTCTTGCTGGTGGACTTGCCCGTGCTCTTGGCGCCGCTGCTCTTGCCGCTGGCCGCCTTGGACGCGCTTGCCTTGCCGGACCTGGTGCTGGTGGCCTTGGCCGTCTTGCCGCCCTTGTGGCCCCGGGTGCTGGTGGCGCGGCGGGTATTGCTGCGCACCGCCGGGGCAGCCGCGGGCTCGCTGATGACCGTGCCGCTGCCGTCGAGCAGTTCATAGGCCAGCATCATGCCGTCGGCATAGCCGCAGCGCACCTTGACCGGTTCCCACTGGGCCTCGGCGTGCCGCTTGTGCGCGGTGGCGGTGAAGGTCACCACGGAGCTGACCGGCACCGCCTGCTTGCCCTGGGAGAAGCGGCCGTCCCATGGTTCCACGGTGGCCTGGCCGGCGCCGAGCGCGCCGGTGGGGATCTTCAGCGCATCGAAGGTGACCGAACGGGGCACCACCCAGCTGGCGTGCGCGGCGCAATCGGCCACGTCCGGGCTGGCGTTCTCGGTTTGCATCAGTTGCTGGCGCATCTGCGCGCGGTACTCGGCCAGGCTCACGCGGCCTTGCGCC
>NZ_JARJLM010000544.1 GCF_029335485.1 Cupriavidus basilensis | reverse complement strand
AGGCGCAGCGGATCGCTCCGTGCGCGCCTGCCCCGACATAAAGGCCTGATTACCGTGGCGGACACGCTGTTTTCCGAACCTCCCGATCGTTCCCAACAACCCCTGGCCGAGCGCCTGCGTCCGCGCAATATCGACGAGGTGATCGGCCAGCAACACCTGCTTGGCGCTGGCAAGCCGCTGCGGGTGGCGTTCGCGTCCGGCGAGCCACACTCCATGATCCTGTGGGGCCCGCCGGGCGTGGGCAAGACCACGCTGGCGCGGCTGATGGCGAACGCCTTCGACGCCGAGTTCATCGCGCTGTCGGCGGTGCTGTCGGGCGTCAAGGACATCCGCGAAGCGGTGGAGCGCGCCGAGCAATACCGCGCCCATGGCCGCCGCACGCTGGTCTTCGTGGACGAGGTGCATCGCTTCAACAAGAGCCAGCAGGATGCCTTCCTGCCGCACGTGGAAAGCGGCCTGTTCACCTTTATCGGCGCCACCACCGAGAACCCGTCCTTCGAGGTCAACGGCGCCTTGCTGTCGCGCGCCGCGGTGTACGTGCTCAAGAGCCTGGACGACGCCGAGCTGACCCAGCTGGCGCGGCGTGCCAGCGAGGAGCTGGGCGGCCTGCAATGGGAAGACGAGGCGCTGCAGCTGACCGTGGCCTCGGCCGACGGCGACGGCCGCAAGCTGCTCAACAATATCGAGATCGTGGCGCGCGCCGCGCGCAACGCCGGTGCCGCCGCCATCGATACCGCGCTGCTCGGCAGCGCGCTGTCGGAGAACCTGCGCCGCTTCGACAAGGGTGGCGACGCTTTCTACGACCAGATCAGCGCGCTGCATAAATCGGTGCGCGGCTCCGACCCCGACGCCACGCTGTACTGGTTCTGCCGCATGCTCGACGGCGGCGCCGATCCGCGCTACCTGGCGCGCCGCATCGTGCGCATGGCCTGGGAAGACATCGGCCTGGCCGACCCGCGTGCCGCCCGCATCACGCTCGATGCCGCCGAGACCTACGAGCGGCTGGGCTCGCCCGAGGGCGAACTCGCGCTGGCGCAGGCCCTGATCTACCTGGCGGTGGCGCCCAAGTCCAATGCGGGCTACAACGCCTACAACACCGCGCGCGCCTTCGTGGCGAAAGACAAGTCGCGCGGCGTGCCGGTGCACCTGCGCAATGCCCCGACCAGGCTGATGAAGGAACTGGGCTACGGCCACGCCTACCGCTACGCGCACGACGAGCCCGAGGCCTATGCCGCCGGCGAGCATTACTTCCCCGACGACCTCAAGCGCCAGGGCTGGTACCAGCCCACACCACGCGGGCTGGAAGGCAAGATCGGCGACAAACTGCGCCACCTGCGGGATCTCGATGCGCAATGGCATCGCC
>NZ_JARJLM010000543.1 GCF_029335485.1 Cupriavidus basilensis | reverse complement strand
AAGCGGCAACTGTTAATATCCCCGTTTTTTATCGCTTTTTTCCCGCGCGCCACCGCTTCCCAGCCGCCTCCCATGCCCCTGCCGCCATTCCTGTCATTGCGTTTCTCCGCAGCGCGAGTTCTCGTGCCGGTGCTGTTGGGCCTGCTCACGGGAGGGCAGGCAGTGCATGCGCAGGAAACCGCGCAAGGGCTGCAGGAAAAGGCGATGCGCGGCGATTTCCTGGCCCAGCGCAACCTGTCCTATTGCCTGCAATCCGGCTGCCTGGGGCTGGAGCGCGACCGCGCCAAGGCCTGCATGTGGCGCAAGGTCATCGTGCTGTCCGGCGACCGCCATGTCACCGACCTGGATAACGCCAACCTGGAGTACGTCTGCGGCAAGCTGGGGGCAGCCGAGCGCGACGGGGCGATGCGCCAGGCCGAGGCGCTGGCGCGGCAGATCTACGGGCCACGCCGCTGAGTGGCATTGGCCCGCCGCGGGCGCGCACGCGGCGGGCGCTAAAATGATGGTTTAGCGCCGTCCTTCATTGCCATGCCTACCGCTTCGCCATCCAGCCAGTCCGTCGTAGATGCCACCCAGCAATGGCTGGTGCGCGCGGTGATCGGCCTGAACCTGTGTCCCTTTGCCAAGGCCGTGCACGTGAAGCGGCAGATCCGCTACGTGGTGAGCGATGCCACCGGCACCGAGGGCCTGCTGGCTGGCCTGGAAACCGAATTGCGCGCGCTTGCGCAGGCCGATCCGGCCGAGGTCGATACGACCCTGCTGATCGTGCCGCACGCGCTGGCGGATTTTCTCGACTACAACGATTTCCTCTATTTCGCCGAGCGTCTGCTCAAGAGCATGCGCCTCGACGGCATCCTGCAGATCGCCAGTTTCCATCCGGACTACCAGTTCGGCGGCAGCGAGCCGGAGGATATCGAGAACTACACCAACCGCGCGCCTTACCCTATCCTGCACCTGCTGCGTGAAGACAGCATCGCCCGCGCCGTCGAGGCCTTTCCCGATGCGGCGGATATCTACGAGCGCAACCAGGAAACCATGCGCCGGCTTGGCCACGACGGCTGGCGCAAGCTGATGGGCGAGGCTGGCGGGGAATAAAAAACGCGCCGTGAGGACGGCGCGTGCACGGGACGCTGGCAGCGCCGGCGGCGAGGGGAGGGGGCGACTTCAGCCGGCAGCGGCAGCCGCCGCTTCGGCGGCTGGCTCCTGCGCATAGAAGCGCCCGCGCATTTCCTCCAGCCCCAGCGTTTGCAGCACTTCGTTCAGGCGCTCGGCCGGGCGCCGGCGCGGCAGGTCCTTGTACTGCGCAATGATCAGCTCGTTCTTCATCGAGTGCTCCCAGCCCACCAGTTCGGTCACGCTGACCTGGTAGCCGTGCGCCTCAAGCTGCAGGCAGCGCAGCACATTGGTGACCTGGCTGCCGAACTCGCGCGTATGCAGCGGGTGGCGCCAGATCTCCGTCAGCGGATTGCCCGCCAGCAGCTTGCCCTTGTTCTTGCGCAGCACGCCGGCCACTTCGGCCTGGCAGCAAGGCACCACCACGATGTATTTGGCGCGCTTTTCCAGCGCGAAGCGGATGGCGTCGTCCGTGGCCGTATTGCAGGCGTGCAGCGCGGTAACGATGTCGACGGTGGGCGGCAGTTGCCCGGAAGTGATCGATTCCGCCACCGACAGGTTCAGGAACGACATGCCCTTGAAGCCCAGTCGGCTGGCCAGTTCCTGCGAGCTGCGCACCAGTTCCTCGCGCGTCTCGATGCCGTAGATATGCGACTGGTCGAGTTGTTCCTTGAAGAACAGGTCATACAGGATGAAGCCCAGGTAGGACTTGCCGGCGCCATGGTCGACCAGCGTCACGTCGGCATGATCCTGCTTGAGATCCTGCAGCAGCGGCTCGATGAACTGGAACAGGTGGTAGACCTGCTTGAGCTTGCGGCGGCTGTCCTGGTTCATCTTGCCGTCGCGCGTGAGGATATGCAGCGCCTTGAGCAGCTCGATCGACTGGCCGGGGCGGATTTCGTGGGGGCTGGATGCCGGTGCGGCGGGCGTCTTGGACGCCGGTGACTTCTGGGCCATCTGGGATGTTCGAACCTGGGGGAAAGCGGTGAGGCGTGCGCCAAAGCCGGACGACGCTGCGCCGGTACAGCGGCAGTTTACCGAAAGTCGGGACGCGCCGGGTGAGTGGCGCAGCGGGCGCACGTCGGCGGCGGCGCCCGCGGCACCTCAGCGCAGGCAGTAATCCACCGGCGCCAGGGGCGCCGGCAGGTCGGTTTCGCCAAGCGCTTCCTTCAGCCCGATCTCGATGGTGCGGCACAGCGCATCGAGCGGCAGGTCGTTGGGCGAGGTGCCGAACGGCTCCTCCAGTTCGTCGCCCAGCGCATCGAGGCCGAAGAAGGTATAGGCCACGATGCCCACCACGAAGGGGGTCATGAAGCCGATGGTATCCACCAGCCCGAACGGCAGCAGGAAGCAGTACAGGTAGGCGGTACGGTGCAGCAGCAGCGTGTAGGAGAAGGGGATGGGCGTATTGCGGATGCGGTCGCAGGCCACCGCCGTGGCTACCATGGCCGATAGCGTACCGTCGATGGCCGCGGCCAGGCACGGGTCCACGCGTTGCAGGCGCACGCACTCGCCGAGATCCTCGCCCATGCGCATCATCAGCAAGGCCGGCGCATCGGCGCTGTGCCGCAGGGCCAGGTGCTCGTCCGGCTGCAGCCAGCCGGCGTCCAGGCCGGCATCGGCGCTGTCGCCGCGCAGGCGGTTGCGCAGCGCGTAGGCATAGGCAATGGCGCGCCGGATCATGCGTGCGCGGGTGTCGTCGGGCGTGCCGGGATGCTGCGGGGCGGCAGCGGCGATCAGGCCGAGGCACTGGCGCGCGAGGTTCTGGCTGCGCAGCACCAGTTCGCCCCACAATTTGCGGCCTTCCCAGAAACGGTCGTAGGCGGCGGTGTTGCGAAAACCCAGAAAGATCGCCAGCGGCAGCCCGATCAGCGTGAAAGGAATCGCCGTGAGCGTGACCTTGTGCTGGAAGAACGCGCCGTGGGTCATGGTGACGGCGATGGCCAGCAGCACGTTCACCAGCAGCACGCGCCAGATACGGGACAGGATCGAGCCTCGCAGGACCAGGAACAGCCTGAGTCCCGATGGGCGGTCTCGCACAATCATCTGTGATCCTCTTGTATAGCGGTGGTGTGGCGGCGGTGTTGCGGCGCGGCATTCCGTCGATGGGCAGAAGTGTACATTTTTCGCCCCGGGGCTGGGTTGGGGTGGCGCCGTGGCCGGCGGATCGCAATCGCCCCGCTCAAGTTTGCGCAGCGGCGGCCGTTGGTGTTGTGTGCGCCAAAAATGACATAAACCAGCGGCGCGCGACAAATACCCCGGCCCAGGCTTGCCCATCCGGCCCCGAGCGCCAGGCGCCCGCGCCAGTCCGGCATACACCGATGAGCCATCGACAGCCATAGCGCCGTGCTTCCTGGCCCGGTGCCGACGCATTGCGGCACGGCGGCGAGGCGGTGCGCCAGGCCGGGGCCGCGAGCGGCGCGGCGGACGGGGGCCATGCGCCAGGACACGATCCATCAAAGGGTGAACCGAATGGAAAACCGGGGACAAGACACAGCAGAGGCAGCAGCGGCAGCAGCGGCGGCAAACACGGCGCAAGCGACAGGGGGCTTGCAGGTGAGGCTGGAGGAAGGCACCCGGCAGTTGCGTGCGCTGTTCGCTGCCACGGCGGGCCGGCTGCCGCCAGATCGGGCCGGGCTGGAGGACGTACTGGCCGGCAGCGGCTGGGCCGAGGCGAAGCTGGACAGCACGGCGATCAGTGCGTTTCTCTCCCAGTGCCAGCGTGCCGCCGAGGGCGCGCCGCCGGTCGAGGCGCTGATCGGCGAGCTGACAGACGGGTATTTCGAGCTGTCCGTGAGCAGCGACGGCCTCAGCGTGCGGCTGAACCTGCTGCCGCCCCAGGGCGGGCGCGCGGTGACGCGGGACGATATCCGCACGGCGCTGGTGGAGCGCGGTGTGGTGGCGGAGCCGAATCGGGAGGCCCTGCGCGGCGCGGTCGAGGCCGGTCTTTGCGACGGGCTGGAAATTGCCGCGGGCCGCGCGCCGCAGTCCGGCACGCCAGCGCGCTTCGACAGCCTGCTGGCGCCGCGCAAGCCGCTCGCGCCCGAGGACGAGAGTGGCCGCATCGACCTGCGCGATCTCGGCAACCTGCTGCTGGTCAATCCCGGTACGCCGCTGATGCGGCGCATTCCCGCGCGCCAGGGCCTCGACGGCATCGATGTCTTCGGCAAGGCCGTGGCTGCGGTGCCTGCCGCGGATCCGCCCTTTGCCGACGGCCTGACCGGCGTGGCTCCCGATCCGGCCGACCCGGAAGTCCTGCTGGCGGCGATCTCCGGCTCGCCTGTGCTCTCGGCGCAGGGGGTATCGGTGAACCCGGTGGTCGATGTGGAAGCGGTGGACATGCACTCCGGCAACGTCAGCTTTGACGGCACCCTGCGGGTGAGCGGCGATATCAAGACCGGGATGACCGTACGCGTGTCCGGCGACGTCATCGTCAGCGGCACCGTCGAGGCCGCCCATGTGGAGGCGGGCGGCAACGTGGTGGTCAAGGGCGGCATCATCGGCAAGGCCGAGGGCTCGCACCAGGGCGGCGATTCTGCCGCGGCGCTGGCGCGGGTACGTTGCAAGGGCTCGCTGCACGCGCGTTTTATCGAGAGCGCGGTGGTGGAGGCCGGTACCGACATCGCGGTGGAAAGCGGTATCCGCCAGAGCGAGGTGGCGGCGGGGCACAGCATCGTCGCCGGCAGTCCAAAGACCGGCCAGGGCAATATCACCGGCGGGCGCTGCCGGGCCCGGCTGGCTGTGCGTACCGCCACCCTTGGCGCGTCCGCCGGCACCGCCACCATCGTGCAGGTCGGCACCAATCCCTATGCGGAGGCCGAGAAGGCCGAGGTCGAGGCCCGGCGGCGCCAGCTGGAAACCGAGCAAGGCAAGGTGCAGCAACTGGTCAGCTTCTTCGCCAAGAATCCCGAGAAAGCCGTCGGCGACCTGCGCGAGAAGGTGCGCGCCACGCTGTTCAAGCTGACTCGCGACGCGATCGAGCTCGACGCTCGCCTGGCCAAACTCGCCGAGCAACTGCACCCGTCCCCGGAGGCGGTAATCGAGGTGAGCCGGCGTATCCACGGCGGGGTCAGCGTGCAGATAGGGCAGAAGTCGATGAAGATCATGGAAGACAAACCGGGCGGCCAGATCCGCGTGATCGAGGATCGCATCGCCCTGGTCTGAGCCGCGCTTGCGGGCGTGCTGCCGCACCGTCCGGTCCGCCGGATTCCCGCCCGCAGTCTTCCGTCCTCCGTCGCCACCGGCAGTCGAATCTGCTGCCTCGCGGCATGCCGCCGGGCGCAAGTTGCGGAACTCGCTGCGGAACACGTTACGTGACGCGTAACACGCCTTTGCGCGGGCCGGTCCGCGCAGCGCGTTCCCCGATTCCAGCAAACCCTTGCCCGGCAAGGCTGCGCGGCCCGTATCGCATGCCGCGCACGCGCCGCGCGTGGCTGGCACGTGCCTTGCGCTATGTCCCGGCAGGCGCCCTCGATGACGCCGTTCTCAAAACGAAGGAGGAATCATGGACGTGGCATTCAGCAGCCGGGCAGGGGTCGAAAGCTTGATACCGCGGGGTCTCTCGTCGGAGCGGCCGGCGGCCGGCTTCGCGCCGGCAGCGCGCCCTGCGGCGGCGCTGCGCGCCGTGGTGGTCGACGAATCCGCACTGCTGCGCCTCGGCCTGACCCGCATGCTGGAGAGCATGCCGGGCGTGGCGCGAGTGGACGGCGTGGATCCCGATGAGCTCTCGGTGCATTCGTCCATCATCCGCGAGGCCGGGCTGCTGGTCTTCGGCATGCCGCACGACGTCACCAGCGGCTGGCGCTTGCTGCGCAAGCTGCGCGGCATGCTGCCGGCGCAACGGGTGCTGCTGCTGTCGGACAATATGTGGCTGCACATGCCGGCGCCGGAGATGGGTTACGGCATCTGCTGCTGCCTGCCCAAGACGGCAGCCCTGGTCACGCTGGAGGCGGCCATCGGCAGCATGCTGGAGGCCGAGGTGCTGGCTGCCTGAGGGCTCTTCTCCTGCTTTCCCGAGGCGCACCGCGGCGAGCGCGCCGCCGCGACGCTCGCGGCCCTCCGCCGTCTGCGATGCGGAGACGAGCCTGCAATGCACGATCAGCGGGTGGATTCCGGCGAGGCGCCCAGGGCAGCGCAGCTGCTGGCGCTGCACCTGGGGCACCTTTCATCACTCGGAAGTATGACTGGCGTTCACCTGTCTGTAAATACAGACATATAGCAATTCAGAACGTCGAATGACCGGTCTATGTTGATCGTTCGCCACAACGGCCTGCCCCCTGGAACGGCCGCTTGGGGCGATCGACGAGGGAAGCGTCGAACATTCTCGAGCCCCCACATAAGACAGGAAGAATATGCTAAAAGCTGCACACGAAGCGGTTGCCCCATCCGCGCTTTCGATTTCCCCGGGATTGACGCCGGGTGGGCTGCGCGCCATCGCGCTGGCCACGCTGGCGCTAACGCTGGGCGCATGCGGCGGCGACGATCCGGTTGCCACCACGCCGGCAACGCCCGTCACGCCGGCCGCGGTGGCGGGTTGCGAGCTGAACGGCACCACCGGCGGCGAAGCGGTGGTGTTGCCGGGCGAGCCCGGTGCCCCGGAAATCGCGACCGGCTACGCGCCCAAAACCACGGTCTACGCCAAGAACTATATGGCGGTGACCAATAACCCGGTCTCGACCAAGGCCGCATGCGACGTGCTGAAGAACGGCGGCACGGCGGTGGATGCCGCGGTGGCGGCGCAGATGGTGCTGAATCTGGTCGAGCCGCAATCCTCGGGCATCGGCGGCGGCTCCTTCATCATGTACTACGATGCGGCCACCAGGCAGGTCACTGCCTACGACGGACGCGAGATGGCGCCGGCCGGCGCCGACGAAAACTATCTGCAATGGAAATCGGCGACCGACACGACCGCGCCCGTGCCCACCGCCATCCGCAGCGGCCGCTCCATCGGCACGCCCGGCACGCTGCGCGTGCTGGAGCTTGCCCATGGCGAGCACGGCAAGCTGGCCTGGAAGGATTTGTTCTCGCCGGCCATCAAGCTGGCGACCGACGGTTTCCCGATTCCGCCGCGCATGGCCGCGTCGATCGCCGGCGCCGGCACGGTCGCCAATATCAAGCGCGATGCCGAGATGGCGGCGTATTTCCTCAACGCCGACGGCACGCCGCGCGCGGTCAATACCATCATCAGGAATCCGGCCCTGGCCAATGTGTTCAGCGCGGTTGCCAGCCAGGGCGCCGACGCCTTCTACAAGAACGGCCCGATCGCGCAGGCCATCGTCGACAAGATCCAGACGACCTACGGCGGTACCACCACGCCTGGCGTGACCACCGTGGCCGACCTGGAGAACTACGCCGCCAAGAAGCGCGCCGCGGTTTGCACCACCTATCGCCAATACGAGATCTGCGGCATGCCGCCGCCTTCCTCGGGCGGCATCGCGGTGGCGCAGATCATGGGCATTCTCGAAAACTATGAGATGTCGCGCTACGCGCCGACGAGCATGGACAAGAACGGCGGCCGCCCGAGCGTGCTCGGGGCGCACCTGGTGGCCGAAGCCGGCAACCTGGCCTATGCCGACCGCAATAAATACGTGGCCGACACCGACTTCATCGGCCTGCCCGGCGGCAGCTGGGAAAGCATGCTGAACAAGCCGTACCTGCGGCAGCGCGCGGACCTGATCACGACCGTAGGCTCGATGCCGCTGCCGGCCCCCGCGGGCAATCTGGGTGCTGTTCCGCTCGCGCCGTCGATCCTGGACGAGCACGGCACCACGCATCTGTCGCTTACCGACAAATATGGCAACGTGGTCTCGATGACCACTACCATCGAGTCGGGCCTCGGCTCCTATCACTTCACCAACGGCTTCCTGCTCAACAACCAGCTGACCGATTTCAACGCCGCCCCCAAGGACAGCCTCGGCACGCCTATTGCCAACCGGCTGCAGCCGGGCAAGCGTCCGCGCAGTTCCATGGCGCCCACGCTGGTGTTCAAGCGCAATGCCGACGGCTCGCGCGGCGACTTCTACATGACCACGGGTTCGCCGGGCGGCGCTACCATCATCCAGTACGTGGCCAAGACGCTGGTCGGCGCGCTGGACTGGAAGATGGACGCGCAGCAGGCCGTGTCGATGATCGACTTCGGCTCCAACAACGTCAGCATGATCGTTGGCGGCGAGCACCCCAACGTGGACGCGCGCGTGCCGGCCGGCGGCCTGGCCGGCGACAACGATCCGCTGGTCAAGGGCTTGCGAGCGCTGGGGCATACGGTGAACGTGGGCGCGCAATCGAGCGGCCTGAGCGCCATCATCCGCACCACCGTTGGCGGCGCACCGGCCCTGGTGGGCGGCGCCGATCCGCGGCGCGAAGGCGTGGTGCTGGGCGATACCTTCAAGCCGTAGGCCAGGATCGCCGGCCGCATTCCGGCCGCTGGGACACGCCGGCGCAACTGACGGCGGCGTGGCGTGCGTAATTACCGCAGCCGCTTGCAGAAATTTCTCAGTGCAGAATCAGATTAGTCTGGCTGATCGCGACTGTCTCAAGCGCTAAAGTGACCACATACCGCTCTCACCCCGGGGGCGGTATTCCCGATGGGGCCTAATCCCTTGGCTCCTTTTCATAGCGCTACATGCTTCATGCATGTAGCGTCTTTTTTTGTGCGGCGGATTTACGAGACCGGTAGATTCACCAGACCCGTATCTTGATCTGCAGCGATATGCAGCCGTCGACCTTCCCCCGCATCGTCGGCACGTAGATCAGATTGGCTCCCACGCGCCCGAACTCGACACTGATCACCGGTGCGACCATCGGCGACCAGCCGCCATTGTTGACGTCCGGATATCCCCGCACCGCGCCCACCGCAGCGCCGATCCGGATCGGCCCCAGGTGCAGGGGCTGCCAGCTCACGGTGGCGTAGGTCGAGTGGTAGCGCATGCTGTTGCGGTACTCGCCCGCGGACAAGGTGAAGTCCTCGCTGACGCGAAAATCAGCGCCAAACCCCCAGTTTTGCGCATTGTAGTGCGCCGCGTGATTGAAGTGGTATGAAAGGAATCCCGCGTTCAGCCAGACCTGCCGCGCAAAGGCAGGCGCGGGCGCAGGTGCCGCCGCTGCTGCTGGGGTTGGCGTCTCGGGTGCCGGGACTGCCGGAGAAACTTCCGGCAATGGTGCCGGGACATCTGGCGGCGCACCTTCGTCCGCGCGTGCCGGTGCCGAGCCCAGCGATGCGCACAGGGCGAGCACCACGAAGACTCCACGCGAAAAATGGCAATATCTCGCCGCACCAGGGATTGGATAAGCATCCATGGCCGCTTCCTCTATTCTTGTTTTGGCTGAGATTGGCCGGGCCCGGCGCGGTCAGCGCGCGGGTGCAGCCATCCTGCGAGTCCGGCGTTGCGCCGGCAGCCCTATGTGGTAGCGGTCTGCATGGTGTTCCCCGGTTGCGAAGCAAGTGCGAACCCGTGCCGGGCGCATGCCGGCCGGTTCGTCGTATGTCTGACGGGTGCCTGGAAATCGGCTGCCTGCCGTTGTATTCGTCGTGATACCAGTCTGGTGCCTTGGCGTCGTCGATTCAATCAATCGAACGTCGTAGGCTGATGGAAGAGGGGGTAGCCGGGAGGTTGTAAACGTTTCGCTCGGGCCAGCCGTTTGGCGGGTGGGAAACGTGCGGGGAGTGGGAAGGGTTTGCCCGCAGCCGGAGGTTGGCCTGGGGGGGCGGCAGCCTTGCCTCGGGCTAGCCGTGTCAGTTGTCTTGCTTGGCTGATCCTGGCGGGATATTCAGGTGGTGTCGCAGGGTGTCCGTGGAAGGCCCCGCAAGGCCATGGCATGGCATCGGGCACATGCCGTCCGGACGTCGTGCGGCATGCGCCCGGCTCACGAGGGAGCGCCGGCAGTCGACGCGGTCAGCGCAGGAGCCATGGGACGCCAGGCCAGCCCGGTGCCGCCGCCCGCGAACTCGCCGCGCATTGCGTGCGCGTCGGGAAAATCGGCTGCATCGAGCCAGACGGACAGGTAGGCGCCCATCGCGTCCAGCAGCGTGTCCGAATTGATGCCGGTAGGGCCGCCGACTTTCGGGCAGATGACCAGGTGAGTGCCCTCGTGCGAGTAGACGCGCAGCGTCTTGACCAGGTCGGCGGGTTGCAGGTGGTGCTCCGAACAAGGCACGCCCTCGAAGCCGAATGCCATCAGGAACTCGTCCTCTTCCGCCTGTCCTGTGCAGAGAATGACCTTGGGGTGGACTCGCCTGCGCAACCCGGCGATAAAGCGGAAGCGGCCCCCTTGCCGGCAGAATTCCACATAGCGCCAGTTCGGGCTGAGATAAGGATTGCGCCGGAAGGATTCGATCTGCGACAGATCCATCTGCTGGGGCTTGGGCAAGGGATAGAGGTTGAGCTTGAATTCCCAGCCCCGCGGACCATAGAGATGCCGGTCGAAGTAGCTGCGCCAATCCAGTTCTGGCACCGGTTCGCGCAGCACCGCGGCCCGCGTTGCCGCCATGATGCGGGCCAGGCGTTGATGCGTTTGCCAGCGCTGCATATCGTGGCGATGCCGTTCGCGAAACGCGCTGTCCCATGCCGGTGGCTCGTGCAGCGGCGTCAGCGGGGCGCCTGGCGCGGTTGCGAGGAGATGAGGTTCCTTGTCGCAGATCCACACGGCTGCGCCGATGTTGCCACCTTCCATGCCTGCGTAGGACGAAAAGTACGCGTCGAGTTCGTCGCTGCTGAAAACTGATGTCATTCGATTTCTCGTTCTTCCTGTCGACCCGTTCAGGTGAGCTCCCGGCAATGCGCATGGCACGACGAAAGGGCGCTCCCGCCCGGCAACGGCCTGGCGCCGCGCCGTTGCTGCTGGTCCAGCCCCAGCCTTGTCATCGTTGCCTGTGGTTGTGTGCGGTGCCGGCATTGCGCGGGCAACGCGCTCGATGGCCGGCGCGGTCACGTGCGGTGCTGCCGCCCCGCGCCTGCCCTGGCAAGGAGTAAAGGCAAACGCCATGCCATGGATTCCATCAGCGTCGCCAGCCGTGGACGGGTGCGCACGGGAGGCCGCCCAGCCAGGCCGGAACCCGCGCCAGATAAGGCTTGGAGGGAATCGGGCCCGCATGCGGCAGGGAAGGGGTAGCGCCCGGGAACCCGTCTTCGACCGACGGCAAGGTGTTACGCGTTACGTAACACACCGGCACGGTGGAACGCGCCGCCCCTGTCATGGCGGCTGTCCGCCCGCGTGCGACATGGAGGGCGAAAGGAGTGCGATCGCGTGTGTGCGACCTGCGGTGCATGGAGTGGGTTGGCGGCGTTTCCACCGCAGGCACGGACAGCGGAATCGGGGCGAGGCTTAATGCCTTTGACTGATGCGGCCGTCAGCCCAATTGCGCGGCATCGGATTACGCGCCATGAAGGCGATCCCGCCAGGGGCCGGGCAGGCTGTCGGTCTTTGGCAGAGAGCACCCGCCCGTGGCGATGGCCGTGACGAACGGCGTGGGCCAGGCTGCCGCGGCGAAGCGGGGCTTTGGCGGGGGTAGGACCGTGCCTGCAACAGGGGCAGCCTGTCCCCTCGCTGTCAGCGCTTCCAGGTGATTGGCGCGGTGGCGGAGCAGGCTGCCACCTTGCCGGACCAGCTCCTGCTGATGGTGAGTTTGACGAGCCGCCCGTCGATAGGATCGATCTGCCGTTGCCGCCGCTCCGCCAGGCTGTTGGCCACGTTGGCCAGGGTTGCCTTGCATGCCGCTTCTGCCGAGCTTGATCGCACGGTGAACTGCTGATAGCGATAGTTGACCATCAGTGTGAAGCCGTCCGGCACGTACTCGACCGTGTACTCGGTGTCCATGTCATACGTGGACATTTGCCGGTCGGCATGGGGCATGGGCGTGGTGCAGGCTGCCGATACCAGGCAGGCCATCGCTGCCAATACCTTCATGTATCTCACCGCGAGATCTCCATAGAATTTGTCCGGGACAGCGAATCCCCTCCTGGCTTGTGTGCGAGTCCGGAGCCGGATGTTACCAAGGAATGGCGACGCGGGAATCAGGGCTGTCATTGGCGTCACGGACGATATCGAAGGCTGGGGCCGTGCGTACCGGCATGTCGGCATTGCGCGCTGCCAGGTCTTGGCAAGGCCCGCTTTTCTCCGATGGGGGGGTGGACTATGCGGTGCGGCAGGAAGGGGGCATGCTGCGCCCGCTACGCCAAAGGTGGCGTCGGAAAAGAAAAAAGCCCTTGAGAATCAAGGGCTTAATTCAATTATGGTGCCGAAGAGAGGAATCGAACCCCCGACCTTCTCATTACGAATGAGCTGCTCTACCGACTGAGCTACTTCGGCCCACCGATCCGTCCAACAACTGGATCGAGCCCGCAATAATAGCAGCGTTTATTTTGACAGGGAAGTCCCGCCGTGAAAATTTTCCGCCCGAAGCTGCCCGTGGCCGGGCACCGATGTGGCTGCCCGGCCATTCAGGCAGTGTGTTCTGCTGCCAGAGACCGAGGCGCTTCGCGTCGGCGAAGTCCCGGGCGGGCAGGCTGCACTGTAGTGGCGATCACCGGCTTGATCCGCTCGCCTGGCGATACATCGAGGTCTGCTTCCAGCGCATGGATTGCCTTGGCGCTGGCTGTGTGGTGGGGGCCGGTGCCGCCAATCGAGCTTTGCCGCCGGCATTGTCTCGGCAGGCCCAAAAGAAAGGGGACGCCGCAGCGTCCCCCTTTCTCATCGGTGCGATGAAGCCGCCGGCGGTCAGCCTGCCGTCTTCTCTTCCTGGTGGTAACGCGTGACGCGCTCCACTTCGTTCTTCGAGCCGAGGATCACCGACACGCGCTGGTGCAGTTTTTCCGGCTGGATGTCCAGGATGCGCTCGTGACCGTTGGTGGCGGCGCCACCGGCCTGCTCCACCAGCATTGCCATCGGGTTGGCTTCGTACATCAGGCGCAGCTTGCCCGGCTTCTCCGGCTCGCGCTTGTCCCACGGGTACATGAAGACGCCGCCGCGCGTGAGGATGCGGTGCACGTCCGCCACCATGGAGGCGATCCAGCGCATGTTGAAGTTCTTGCCGCGCGGACCTTCGTCGCCGGCCAGGCATTCGTCGATATAGCGGCGCACGGGCGGGGCCCAGTGGCGCATATTGGACATGTTGATCGCGAATTCCTTGGTGTCCTCCGGGATCGTCACGTCGGATTGCGTCAGCACGAAGCTGCCGGCCTCGCGGTCCAGCGTGAACATGTGCACGCCGTTGCCAACCGTCAGCACCAGCGTGGTCTGCGGGCCGTACACGGCATAGCCGGCGGCGACCTGGCGGCTGCCGGCCTGCATGAAGTCGGCCTCGGTCACGGTCTGGCCGGGCTTGGGCATGTGCAGCACCGAGAAGATGGTGCCGATCGACACATTCACGTCGATGTTGGACGAGCCGTCGAGCGGATCGAACAGCAGCAGGTACTCGCCCTTGGGATAGCGGTTCGGGATCTCGTAGAACGAATCCATTTCCTCCGAGGCCATGGCGGCGAGGTGGCCGCCCCATTCATTGGCGTCGAGCAGGACTTCGTTGGCGATCACGTCCAGCTTTTGCTGGGTCTCGCCCTGCACGTTGCCGGTGCCGGCCGAGCCGAGGATGCCGGCGAGGGCGCCCTTGCTGACGGAGTTGGAAATGGCCTTGCAGGCGCGCGCCACCACTTCGATCAGCAGCCGCAGTTCGGGCTCGATCGTATTGTGTTTGCGCTGCTCCTCGACCAGGTAGCGGGTGAGGCTGATGCGACTCATGGGTTTCTCCTTGAATGGCCGCAATTCTACATGGGCTACATGGGTGCCAGCGTGCCAGGCCATTGCCAGCGGCCCGTGGGGTGCTGTCGCC
>NZ_JARJLM010000542.1 GCF_029335485.1 Cupriavidus basilensis | reverse complement strand
GTTCCAAACGTGCGCGATTTGGTCTCACATCGCAGGAGGTCCCCGCTTGCTGCACCTATCTTCCCATCGGGACCTACCGGTCACCACCACCCAAGATGGGGGATTGTTGTTACCCCCCATTTGGGTGGTGAACAACAGCGGCGTGTTTTTCATCCGCTAGAATCGCGCGAAGTGAACGGGGCGCGGGAAATGGCGGACAGAAGTGATCGTCGGTGGACCAGGTTGGCTTGGCCGCTCGCCTGGGTAGCGCTTAGCGTCGTGCTGGTGATGGCCCTCTTTCGGGGCGTCTGGTACGAACCGGGTGAACTCGACATCGAAGATGCTGCGAGATATGCATGTTATGAGGCCATTGACCGGATGTCGCCGACGCCCTACGCAGCCGATTTCGAGATCGAGGAAGCGCCGCAAACTTTGCGACGCGCAACGGACGGCACGATAGAGATGCAGTTCAGATTCACTGCGAAGAGCGCGCATGGTTCTTCCACAAGCGTCATTGCATACTGCAATGTGTCCAGCAACGGACAGCGCGTAGAACGCATCCGCCAGAGGCGCACGCCTTAGGAAATCCCAGTACCCGCCAGTCTCCAAACACCCACCCGGGTGGTTTCTTGTTTTCTGGGGCCGCCAATGTGCTGGCCGCGCGCCCGAAGTGCAGTTTCTCGGCCACGACCACGAAGACACACAGGTATTTCAGATCCATGCGCGTGGTGATGCTCCCGTTTCAGGCCGCATGCCTGGCCGCCAGAACGTCAGTCACCTTTGCCCGCCAATGCTTGTGCAAGCGACGCCGCGGTGTACTCACGCCGCCGATTACCGGCTGGCCGGTCTGCTCAGCGCAGTGGTCCAGAGCCTGGCGTAGTAGTGTGTCCACGTGCCGCAGCGAGACGCCGAGGCGATTCGCCACCTCCTGGCGGGTCATCTCTTCTAGCCGCAGGTTCATCAGCACGTCCTGGTGGCGGCGCGGCAGGCCGTCCAGGGCACGATCCACTGCCGCCAGATCGGAGCGCACCTCGGCGATGCGATCCGGGCTGGGAGAGTCGTCGGCAAGGTTTTCGAGTTCGGTGTCGGCGTCGTTCGTGTACTGCCACGGGCGGAAGTGGCGCAGCTGGTCCGTCGCCAGGTTGCAAGCCACGCGGTACACATATGCTTCAGAATTTTGAACCGCTGTGGACAAGGTCGCGTCGCCGAGTCTCAGCCAAGCATCGTGCAGGGTATCGGAGGCCTGGTCGGGGCACCCAAGGTGGCGTTGCAACCGACGATGCAGTCGCTCGTAGTTCGCGACCAGACACTCTCGCAGCCGCGCCGTGTGATACCTATCGTCGGATAGGGCATCAACCGCATCGGCAACTTCAAGGTAGAGATGGGCACTCATGTCCATTTCGGATTCCCCTTGGATTGGGGCCAAAGCGGCCTCCATCCTGTTCCCCGCGGTAGGAACAAGTGAGATTTACAGTCTTGGGGTCGCGGCTTAGCGGTCCTGCTGCAGGCGCCGCCGCTCGTCTTCCGTCAAGTGTGAGAACATCTCTGGCTTGAGGCGTTGCCCATGGCCAACAATTTGCACGCGGTTCTTCGGGTCATAGGGTGGCGCGTCGGACTGCAACCCTGAACGAGGATCCGGGGCTTTTCGGCTGTCGGTCCCTTCCATCGTCTCATTGCCAAAGCCCAGCACTCGCACCGTGAAGATCGACGGCAGGTTTTGCCGGGCGGCGGCCCGCTCGCGCTGCACCACGTCCTGCGCTGCCGCTGTCGCCTGCGAAGCCGCTGCGCTGGCATTGATCAGCGCACCGACGTTCACCGCCGCGACGGTCGGGATTCCAGTGGCCTCTCCCTTCACCTGGATGTTGGCGGCGTTGATCACCTGCAATGCCGCCAGGTTGACGTTGCCCGACACCCGAATGCCAGCCTCGCCTGCGTCAATTGTGCCTAGGGGGGCGATCAGGTCTACATCACCAGCCGGTACTTCCGCGATCGGCGCCAGTGTAGCGATGCCCGCACCGCTGCTCGGCACGTTGGACGACAGCTTTACGTTGCCGTAGGCGTCGTACTCGCGTTTTGGTGGCGTGTACACCAGCGTGGTCTTGGAGCCCCGCCCGGCGTTGATGTCGCCCTCGGCCGACCACGCCAGCACGTTCCCGCCGAAGGTGGTCATGATGCGAGACAGTCCCAGCAGCACGCTGCCCTGGCTGTAGATTGAGATGTCGCCTGCGCCCTGCGTGAGCAGGCCCGAGGTTGCCGGCGGCACTTGGCCCTGGACTCCGACCACGACCTGCCCGCCCGGCGCCAGCACATCGATGTCACCACCGAACTGCGTCTGCACGCCCGCGCCGCCGAACAGGGTGATGTCGCCCTGCCTGACGATGGCCTTGCCGTTCGCATCCTTGGCCGGGAACAGGGTCGCGATCATGTCACGGCCTCGCAAGTAGGAGCCGTATCGACGACTATCTGGGTTGTTGTACTCCCGGCCGCCGGCTTCCAATTCGGCGTAGTACACTGAACGCAGAAAGACCCGCCGCTGTTCCGGCGCAAGGGCCGTGAAGTAAGCCAATGTCTCAGACCCGTTTCCTTCGAAGCCATAACGCACCTTTAGCCACTCTGCAAGTTCCTTCTCGTAGGTCTTGACCACCTTGCCCGAGCCGTCGAGCGGCGTGTCCGCCGGCAGCAGATTGGCCGGATCGAGGTACTGCATGAGCTTGGCGTAGTCAGGGCCGAAAGCGCCCACACCAGCCTGCAGCACGATGCCTGCGCCGGCTCGGGTGTCGCCAGCGGCAAGAGAACCGATGCTGGTGATGCTGCCCTTGTCACCCTGGTAGAGGTTGCGCCCGGCCGAGACTTCCAGCGTGCCCGGGCCTGCAACCTGGACATTGGTGTAGAACATGTCGCGCCCCGCAGAAACAATCGACACGTCCGTACCGTTCGCGTTCAGGATTAGCCCTGGATTCGGTGTGTTGCCAGCCCCACTTCCAAAGTTCACGATATCGCGCCCTGCCAGTACGCGCGCCAACTTCGCACCGATATTCCGTGTGTAATAGGAATTGGTCGGTGTCTCGTAGACCTGCGCTGTCTCACCCAGCGCCACATTCAGCAAATCACCGTTGACCGCATAGACACGAACGGGCTGTGCGTCGCCTGCGTGCAGGTTTGATGTCACCGTGTCACGCCGGTAGGCATGAAAGCCGTTGTACATATCGTATGCGACGTTGAAAGCGGGCTTGAACGGATTTGGGATCGAATCCAAATCCGCGTTGGCCCCAGAGACATTGAAGCGCAGCGAGCCTTCAGGCGTCCCGTCGAAAGATCCAGAAGGGATGAATGCTCCGCCATAAATCGAATCCTGCGCCAGCAACTCCAATTGCCCACGGGCTGAAGGCGACAGTTCGATAACGCTGTTGTCGAAGCCTCCGTAGTAAATACTCCCGCTGGCAGCAACGACACGGAACTGTGCCGGCAGCATCTGATCAGGCCTCCCGGAGCGTGCGTCCCAACGTTCGTTCCCCGACGCTGTGGGATTGAATGGCGTGACATTCCCACCCACCGAGAACAAATCGATGGACGTGGTCGGTTGCCACAGAGAAAACCATGTCCACTGCGAACTACCAGTTAGGATTTGGCCGGGGTCACCAACGCCGCCCAACACCAGATCACCGCGGCCTCGCAGCGTGACAGCGCCATCGCCTGGCACCAGCACGGGCCCGCCGCGTGCGCCACCAATAGCCATGAGTGTGGCTCGGTACGGCTCAATCCCGCGAGGATCATTGAGTTCTGCCCGGTTGTATACCAACGGAATGGCGCCTATCGCCCCCGCATCCACCACGATGTCGCCGCGCACGTTGGTGAACGAACCATTGAAATCGTCCCCCGTCGCGACACTAGCCGCCGCGCCGGGATTGAGCCTGCCACCGATCTTGACCGTGAGATCACCGCCGCCGGTCTGCACGAGCGTGCCACCGGTAACCCTGCCGTCGGCCGATTTCTGCACGGAGGTGACGCGTCCGCTCGATCCCACCGCGAGCACCAGACCGGTACTGATAAATCCTCCCAGATTGTCGCTGCGGGCTGGCGCAAGATTTCCAGCATCGCCGCCGACCCGCAAGCTGACGTTGCCGCCACCCAAAGCACCGAACCCCGCGAAGCCCTGCAGATACGTCTGCATAGAATAGCTATCGGTGGCATAGGATCCGAAGTTGATCGACCACGTGGCCTTCTCGCCGGATGCGTGATCGCCCTGACGCCATAGCCAGTTGCTGACTGCGTAGGTGTTGTAGGCGTTACTGGCGGGCTGGTACTGATAGATATAGCCCGTCAAATCTCCCTGCGCAACGATCCGCAAGTCGCCTCCATGGTCGGGAAGATAGCTCCCCGATGGCAGCGCAGTGCTGCCGGGATCGGTTTGAGTTCCTGCCGTGTAGATGCCATAGGCAGAACCCTGCGAGATACTGCCGCCTGCCAGGAGTTCGAGATTGCCAGTACCTGTGCGGAGAACGCTGATGCCTCCGACTTCAGCGGGATTTTCCAACTTCGTGTGGCCCGCATTGGCCGCTCTCGCAAGAGCAGTCAAGGATTGCACTCCTCGACTGTCCGTGCTGGAAAGATCAGCGCCGCTGACGAATCGGAACGAAGAAGACTTCAATCCGGCTGCGAGCATTGGCGCTGTGGCATTCGTAGCCGATACAGCAGGTGTTCCACGAGTTACAACGGTCGTGTATCCCGGCAAGGAAATACCTGCTTCGAAAACAAGATTCCCGTATCCATTATCAAGACCATTCCAACTGATCGTCGTTCCAGCCGGAACCAGATTGTCGGTAAACCCCCATTCTGGCGCCCACAGCACATTTCCGTTCGTGTCAAACAATACCGCTGTCGAGTAGAAAACGTTGTTCGGGATGAGCCAGTCCGTCGTGAGCGTTACGTCCTTTAAAGGCGACAAAGGAGAACTGAGGACCGTACCCGGCGGCGAGATATCGAGCACTGTTGGTATTGCGTGTTTATAGCCGAACCCATCATTGATACTGCCCGTGATGATCAGGTTGCCGCCTGCCCGGATCACAAACATGCCAGGCTCACCAGCGCCATAGTTGGCCGAAGCAGTGTCGCGATTGGCATTGGGCCCGTAGCGATATCCGGAGAAATCCAGATCGCCATTGATCGTCAGATTGCCATTCGGCGTATAGCTGGCGATCTCCACACCAGGCCGCAGATGGAAGGCTTCGCCATGGACAGTCAGACCCGCCAAGCGATTGCCCAGATCAGAATTTGCCAGAGCGGCATTGAGGAATTGGTCACTGCGCTGATCGATCTGCTTCAATCCGATGGCGCCATTGGCGCCTACCGGTGCCTCACCCCCGTTGTCCTGCACAATGGTGCCGGCGACATCCGTCGGCGAATAGGACCAGAAACCATTCACGGCGATACTGCTTGCGCCACGGAGATTGACGGGGCTGCTTGCGCTGATCCGGACGTCGCCACTGGTCTCACCAATGCGGCCGACATTGAGTTCCACTTTGCCTCGAGCCCCACCGTCCGGCGAGGACAAATCCAACGTGGCACCCGACGCCAACGTCAGCCATCCTTCGCTGGTGGTGAGTTCGATCGTGCCGCGGTTCTTGGCTTCGATAGGCGCGCCATAGCTGTCCACCTGCAATTTGCTGCCATGCACATCGAGCACTGCGGTCGAGGCAAGTGTCAGGTTGTCCCGTGCCGCGAGCCGGATCGTGCCTGGCTTGGTGCTGCTGGCGTCAATGGTGCCCGCCACGGTAAGGCTGCCGCCGTCCACCGACAGATTGACCTGGTGCGCCTGCACTTCGTTGCCGATGGTCAGGTTGCCCTGCTTGAAATCGAAGGATCGCGCGCCGAAGTAGCCCGCGCGGTTCAGCGCGGCGTTGAGCGCCGCGAAGTCACTCGTCAGGTTGCCCGGATCGGTCCCAATTAACTGCGCCCGCACGTCGATGATCCCGCCACTGTGGCCAGGCCCCCCGCTGCCCAGCAGCGTGCCCCCCAGGGCGATGCGACCGGCGTCGGCATCCAGCGCCGTTAGTTGGAGCGTCCCCGCGTCGCTGTTCCTGGCGGATACATCGATTGTCGAGCCGCCGCTCTGGACGATATTGCCAATGGTGCTTTCCAGTGCGACGTCACCGCCCCACGAATATCTCGTCACATCGAAGAAGGGAACGGCGCGGCCGGACACATCGAGACGCGCGCCGTCGGCCAGCATGATGTCGCGGGAAGCGGTCATCGTCAACTTGCCGCTCGGCAGCACGATGGCCGAAGATACATCGATGGTGCCCGCATTCAGGTTGATCTCGGCGCCGAGCGCCTGGGGCGCGAGATGGGCCGTCGCACTGGCCGGGGAAGCGACGGTCAAGGCCCCTCCCGTGCGGTAACTCATGATGGAACCCGCATCGCCGGTCAGCAGCGGCGTGATGAGATTCAGCGCGCCGCCGACGCCGGCATAGGTCTTGGGGTCGAAGCCCGTGCCAGGATCGGCCCCTATCGTGTAGGCCGAGAGGCTGCCCTTGTTGTTGGCGGTGATGGACTCGCGCGCCTGGAGGTTGACGTTGGAGAAGCCCAGCATCAGCCGGTTGGAGGTGACGCTGTTGTTCGGCTGCGACTTGTCCGGATAGCCGAAAATGATCCGGTTGGCATCGAAACTCAGCGAGCCCTGCCCCGTGCCGGGACCGTTGGCGAGAACCGCGCCAGGCGTGGCGCTGTCGTAAATGACCCTGCGATTCTGATCGTAGTGCGGCACAACCATGCCGCTCCACACCAGCGTGTCGACCGCCAGGCGGGCCGTATCGCCAGCGTTTCCCAGGCCGTAGATCGCAGGCGTTCTCAGGACCAGTTGGGACAGCAAGGGCTTGCCCGACGCCCGGTCCACCAAGCTGAGATCGATCGAGCCAAAGAAGTTCAGCGACTGGGATGCGCTGAGCATGAGGTTCTTCGTGGCAGCGATGCCGGCCGACGGATTGCCGGCGAGCAGTTGTGTCAGGATATCCTGAGTCAGGCTCATACCAATCGGCAGCACGCCTGCCGCCTGCGCCGCCGCCAGCACATTAGCCTCACCAAGATTGATCGAAGGCAGGGCCAGCGCCAGGTCGTGGGCACCGATCAGCGGGGTCCCCGCGAAGCTCACGCCCCCGGCTGCGGAGAACCCCACAGTGCCATTAGCGTAGATCGAGGCACCATCACCGATCAGGATGGAACTCGACCCGGGCACCAAAGGGAGAGTGAGTGTGACAGAACCGTTGGATGCAACCAGCAGCGGGGTCTCCCCCCCGCCAAAGAAATAGCCGGTGGACGAGTCCGCGACTGGCACGTCCCAGCCGCGTGTGTCGATGCGCGCGCCGGATTGGAGCTCGATCCCCTTGTTGGCCGCGAGAAACGCTTGCGCAGCGCTCAGGACGGCGTCCTTCTCCAGTGTCAGGGAACCCGTAGTGTAGAGGCGACCCGCGAGTTGGATGGTTCCCGCCAGCACGGTGTCGAGAGTGGGCCTGCCGCCAATGTAGAGATTGGGTGCCCCGATGCGATTGATCACGTCGGCGTCGATGGGAACCAGCGTCGCACTGCGCTGGGTCTGGCTGTGAGGTGCCGTGATGGCCAGATCCGCCTTCGCAGGTCGGAGGGACAGCGTGCCGCCGTAGCCCCCATCGGCCGGAAGGAAGTCGGCCATGCCGTCCCACACCAGTGCCGGGCTGCCGCCAGGGGTTGCTTTCGGCGCCATGTTGGAGAACGTCAGCGAGAGGAACTTGCCATCGCGTGCCAAAAGCGGCCGCGCGGTGCCAAAGGTCGCGACTTGGGCCAACTGAAAGGCGTCGTAGCTTTGTTCGTTGTACTTCGAATACGTGCGAACCGTCGCGCCGGGGGTGACTGTCACGCGCGTGTCCAACGCATCCCGGATCGACGTATTGGCGACGCCTTGGGTGCCCATCGCAGCAAAGGAGCCGTTCGCCATGGCGGTGGCGCCTGTTTTCGGCTGGGGCAGCGTGCGAGCGCCGAGTTCAACACGGTAGGCACCGGGCAGCAAGGCGTAGTTGGCCGGCAGCAGCGTGTAGGTGCCGGCCGGCAGGCCGGGCACACCGGCCGGGAGGGTGATCTGCTGGCCGATGCCGGGCACGGCACCGGCCCAGGCAGTGTTGTAGCCACCGGCCACGGGGGCGGTAACGACGCCTGGCAGGATCGCGTAGACCTTGCCGCCGGTCGCCAGCGAATTGAGCAGTGTGTCAACAGAACCGCCGCGGCCGACGGTGAAGGCTGCGCCCGCCAGGGTTCCACCGCCAGAGAGATCGACCACCGCGCCGCGGTCGCTGGCGATGTTGATTCCGCGCAGGGAGATGCCCTGTACCGACGCATCCTCCCGCACCCCCAGTTGGCCGGTGAGCAGGTTGGCAGTAGCGGGAGCGCCGCCGTTCACAGTGTAGGCGACGCCGTCGACCGTTCCCCCGAAGGGGATCACCAAACCAGCCGCGCTGACCGAGGTCAGGCTGCCCGGCAGCATTTCGAGGCGTCCCGCTGTCTGCAAACTGCTGCCGCTGGAACGCGACGCATACAGGTCGATAGCCCCCAGGGGCGCAATGAGTGTGCCCCCCTGGCGTATCTCGCTGGCAGACAAGCTGATGTCACCGAAGACCGAGTAAGGCTTTGGTGAAACAGCGACGCCTTCCGGGCGCGCAATAGAGAGCGTCGCGTCGCGGTTGAACGTGGGAACCCCGTTCTGGTCGACGGTGAAACCGGCATAGACCTTCACCAGCGAGCCACTCGCCGGATAGACCTGCCCCGCCACCAAGTCGAGATTGCCGATCGCAGCCAGGATGGTGGCTGGAACGCCGATACTCCCTCCAACATCGGTCGTGGTCAGGAACCGCAAGTCGCTTTGGCTGGCGAGCCGGGTGTCGGCGAACATTGCGTTGACGCGATTGCGTACGTCGATCAGGCTGGCATTAATGCTCAGCGCACCATCGGTCGGAAACGTCGGCAGTGTCGTCGGACGAAGCCCGAGTTCATTGTTGGAAGTCTGACCATCTAACAGAACATAAGGCGCCGACAGTTCGGCATGCCCACCAGACTCGCTGTTGTACAGCGAGCCCTTGCGCAGTGCCAGGCTGCGCCCTACGGAAAGGCGGACCTCGCCGTCGAAAACTACGGCATTGCCGCCCAACAATGATACGTCGTCGAAGCCTCCTGTGGCGATCTGTGCCGCACTGACACCGGCGCGACCGACTGTCAGGCTGACGTCGCGTTGCCCAGGCTTGAGCACTTCGGACAAGACATACGGGACTGCGTCTTGGCTGATCGTCATCACGCGGCCAACCTTTAGATTGGCCGCAACTTCGTCAGGCGAATTCTTGTAGTGATAGATTGGCGACTCCAGTTCGATGGACAGCGAGCCGCCTGATGCACCCGCACCGCCTGAGGTCGCGCGCAGGCTGCCTTCGTTGTAGATGCCGTTGTAGGAGCGCAGGGTGATGGCGCCGCCATCGCTGGCGATGGACCGGGCTGCGGTATCCACACTACGCTGCCCGATCGCGTTGACAGGGTATGAGAAAAAACGGGCCTGCGCTCCGGATGCGTCGAGCATCGCGCCTGGCCGCACTACCACGAAGGCGTCGGCGGAATTGCTGCTCTTGGTCGCTGCGTTCAGGGCACCTTCGCTGCCGAGCACGATGCTGCCGCCATTGGGCACTACACCGTAGGTACGACCTCCGACATCCATCGCGGTGTAGGCACGTGCCGCCGCATCCAGCACGGCATGACTACCGATCCAGACGGACAATGCCGCTGGGTCGGCGCTCGTGAATGTGCGCTCGTTGACGATGGTGATGTTGCCACCAGGCGCCTCGATGGCCCCCTCGATGGTGACCTGGCCGCCACTGGCAATCCGCACGCTGCGGCCGGGGTCAACGGCGATATGCGCGCCCTCGCCAATCATGACACTGCCGCCAGTTAGCAAGCTTGTCGCAGGATCCACGATGGGGCCAGAGCGCAGTTCCAAATCGGCGCCGCGCCGCTGGGTCAATCGGCTTTCGAGCGCGTCTTCAGTATAGACCGGCGCCAGGTAGCGCTCCAACCCACCGAGCGGGTCGGCACCCGAAGCCAGTTGCAGGCCGACCTTGGTGAAGCGCATCACGGGCATGATGGCTGCGACGGCAGTACCGTCGGCAACGATCAAGCCGCGCTCGCCGTTGAGCGTGTACTTCGAGAAGCCGTTGCTGAATGCATCGTTGGGAAGGTGCAGCGTCGGAATCTCTTCGATCTGGGCGCCCCGCGCCAGGAACGTGCCAGAGCGGAGGATCGTTCCCGCCGCCACTGTAACGTCCACGGGGGCGGGAGTTCCCGCCACATACGTCACACTGATCGGCGTGTTCAGGCTGAATCCTGAGGAGAAAACGGCCGGCGGCAGAACATAACCCGCCGGCAGCGTCCGGATATTCCAATAGTTTGCGCCAAACAGGAAAGCAGATTGAGGAATCGTTACACCGGGGTTGGCCAGCTTGTATTGACCGTTGTAGTTGTACCCGATGTTCACAGCACCGTCGGGCACCACCCAGTCAGCAGCCAAAGTCAGACCAGCGGACGGCAGGCTAACAGTGGACGGCAACGGTACACCGGTAGATACCGAGGTAAAGATTCGGCTGTACGCAACCGGCAGAGGCATACCGGCGGAAATCAGGAGTTCCTTCGCTAGCCTCACATCCGCCGGCGCGACGCTTCCGGCGGACAGCGTCGAGCCGATCTGGTAGCTCGCGTCGCCGATCACAATGACGCCGGATGTCGACAGGGCCAGCGTGCCGCCGCCATTGACGCCAAACCCGCGGACATCACCATCCAGCGTCAGAACGCCCGTGCCACCTCCTTGCGCGTCCGCCGACAACGCCACGCTGCCACCCTTGCCGCCCTTGGTGGCAAGCTTGGGCAACACCGCACCACCCGAAGACACATCGATCAGGCTACCCGCCGCCATCGACACATCCTTCGTCGACGCCAGCGTGACCAGGCCGCCGTTCAAGTACGCAAGCCCGCTTGCGGTTTCGGGGTTTAATGCCGTATTCACCCACAGCCCGCGCAGATCCAGCGTCACGCCTTGGTCCACGGTGATGGCCGCGGCGCCGTCCAGCAGCAGCGTGCGGCCTCCAAGGTTCGGCGCGTTGCCAGGCGCGTTGTCGACGCGGAAGCTGTTGTTGACACTCACGGTGCCGCCGCGTGCCGTGACGTCGGCGTTGAAGCCCACGACCGGCGCCGTCAGCGAGAGGCGGCCGCCATCGGCCAGCACCAGGGGCGCCTCGACGACGACCTTCCTGGCCGTGGCAAGGTCGAGACCTCCCAAGTGCTGGGCGTTCAGGCGGCTCGCATCGAGCCAGACCGTGCCGATGCGATCGCTGGCGAGCACGTCGCCTGCGGCCAAGTCGGCGGTGATAGAGGCGATGTCGCCAATGCGGACATCGCTTTCAAAGACACCGACACGCCCCGCATACTGGTCGGTCGCCCCGTATTGACCCAACAACAGCGCGCCAGGCAGCGCCACGGCGGCCTGCGCCTGCTTGTAGCCATCGGTGATGCTTGCCGCACGAGCTTGGGCCTGCTGCGCGCCATTGAACACATCAGCGACGATGTCACCTTCGATCACCGCCGTAGGGGCGCCGATGATCAGCCGCCCTGCATCACGCCCCACCGTGTAACCGTTCTCCAGGAGTCGTTGCGGGCCGATCAACGGGTTGTAGTAGTACCCCGTCGTGCTCGTGCCCCAGCGCTTGTGCTCGTCCTCGAAGCCCCTGTACACGCCCGTGTAGGCAATGTCCGCAGGCGCGCTATTGACGTTGTACAACCGCCCGTCGTTGCCCTTGAGCCACGTCTGGTTTAGGTAGCCCGTCTGCACGTTCACGCTGCCGCCCGAGAGGTTGATGGCCGAGCCGGCTTGCGTGACGACCTCGCTGCCGCCGAGCACGATCGTGCCGCCTTGCGCCAACCACTCGTCGATGCGGTGGCCTTGGTTGCTGAGATAGCCGCCGACTTCCAGCAGGCCGCCCGCGGTGTACCAGCGATCGCTCTCGTACCCACCCGTGCCAGCAGGCACATAGACCAGCCTGCGCCGGTCGATCCAGACATTGGCGTTGAGCAGCTTGCCACCTTCACGGTTCACGGGCGCATCGCGCTGTTCGTTGCCCTGCACGTTGACCTTGACGTTGTTACTCTCCATCGCCAGGTTCACGCCCACCGCACCGGACACATCGAGCTGCGCCCGGTCGGCCACAAAGCTGCGCTTCATTGCGCTGACCGCAATCTGACCGCCCGTGGCCAGCGTCAGGGAGTCGCCATCGAAGACCACGTTGCCACCGCTCGTGACCTCGATGCGGGACTGATCGCGCCGGTCGGACAGGAGCGAGAGGTTGTCGAAGGCGCCTGTACTGCTGGTTGACCGCAAGAGGTCCTGCGCCGCCGAGTCCTTGATCAGTGCATCGCGCTGGCTGTCAAGCGCGGTGGTCTTGCCGTCGTCTTCGGGCACGATGGCAGTCACCGCATGCTGACCAAGCGTCACTTTGCCCAGGGTGTCACTGGCCGAGTTCAGCAAGTGGACCGTCCCACGTGTGTTGACAGTGGTGGTAGCAACGGCCACGCCGTTTTGCTGCACATCGCGCCCTGCCAGGGTGATGTCACCCTCTCTGGCAAGAATGAGGCCGGTGTTGCTCACCTTGCCGGCTGTGCTGACAATGTTTAACTGCGGAGCGACTTCATTACCTTTCGTGGTGGAGGCAGTGTTGCCTTCGGTGCCTGCCCCCTTGCGGATGATGAAGCTGTCGCCAGCGGCCAGTTGGATTTGGCCTTTGCGTGTAATGATTTCGCCAGCGTTGGCAACTTCACCGCCGACAAGCAGCACATAGCCGCCGCCCTGGGTCGCCGAGGTCGGTTCCTTGGTGGTGATCTGCGCCCCAGCCTTTACCTCGACCTTGCCGAGGGCTTCGGTGAAGGTGGGTGTTGCGGCATCGGGGCCGTAAATGCCGCTGGACTTGAATTGACTGTCAGTGATGTTGGCTGCAGCTACGAGGAGATTGCGCGTGTCGATCTGGCTGCTGCCACTGAAGACGATGCCGTTGCGGTTCACGATCATCACCGTGCCATCGCCCTTGATCTGTCCCAGAATCCGGCTGGGGCGGGCGCTTGGATCGTTGACACGGTTCAGGACGGCCCAGTCCTGCTGCTGGTGGAAGGCCACCGTGGTGTTCTTGCCGACGTTGAAGGTCTCCCAGTTCAGGATCGCCTTGTCGGCGGTTTGCTGGATCCCCACCGTGGTTCTGCCATCGGCCACGGTCTGCGTCGGTGCGCTAGCGTTGAGCCAGCCTGCTGTGAGGCTGTTGGTGTCGACCTTCAGGCCGCCTTCGGCGAGGCCATCGGGCAACGAAGGATCATTCAAGGCCGCCTTGCGAGCTGCAGCCTGCGCGACCTGCTGCGCAGCGATGGACTGCGCCGCCACCCCCAGGTTGTTAATTGAGCGCTGTAACTGCGCGTTGGCCTGTCGCTGTTGCGCCGAGGGATTGGTCAGTGTAGAGACCGGTTGGCCGTTAGGCAGCTTGCCCGTTTGCTCCACCGTGTTCCGCATCGCGCCCTTGGCTGCAAACCACGCACCACTGAAGGCTTGCTGAGCATGAGCATCGGCAATTGCGCCACTGACCGCAAGCGTCATCGCGACGACACGTGCGATCGGCGCCATGCGAAACTCGCGCCCTTCTTGCATTTGATACCTGGATACCGTCGTTGCGCCCCTGTGTCCGCGTGTGCTCATGGGAAATTCCCGCCCGAAGATAAGTCGATGCCAACGGCTTCCCACTTCGCGCGGTCGGCCATGTCAAGAGCAGTCTCTGCAACGCCAGCGCACTGCGCCGGCGACAAACAGATCCGTCTTCCCTAAAGACACAGCAGCCCCTCAAAAACCACCAACTATTTTTTGACCCGCAACTCGCCCAATTAAAACCCGCGCGCAAAGATCCAGGGTACCTCGCGAACACGACAACGCCGATGACACGCCCAGCGTGCCATCATCCATCGATCATGTAGTGTGTGCGCTCGCTAAGAAGGCACGAGGGAATTCAGCTTAGAACCAGCAGACCACCCGGAAACGACCGGGCGCCGAGGCCGAACGTTCTTTCGATCTGCAACAGGGCCTCGTCCAGAACGGCGATGGGGAAACGCCCGCTGACGGGGCTTTCGCGCCGGGATTTCGCCATCAGAACCACGCGCCCGGGCCGGTAGCGATTGATCTCGTCGAGTACACGCGCGAGCGGAGTTTGCCTGAATACCAACTCACCCTTTCGCCACGCCGACACGTTCGCTACGTCAATGTTGGTCACACCGCTGACCGCGCTGGCGCTATAGACCGTCTGTTGGCGCGCCTGCAGCATCCGTACGCCTGCAGGATGCTCCACGCGCACCGCTCCCTCGATGCAGGTCACGCAGACCTTGCCCTCCAGGCGCCGCACCTCAAAGCGCCCGGAATCTGCCAAGCTGCGGCCTGTGCCAGCAACGACGGCAAATGCGCTGCGCGCAGCCACCAGGTCGACGGCCACTTCTCCCGCGATCAGCTCCATTCCGACGATCTCTCCGTCCGCCACCTGGCGCCGGATGCTGGTCTGCGTGTTCAATATGACGCTCACCCTCTCGCCCAGCGCAACATCACGCTGCTCGCCGGTGGCGGTGCGGTATTCCGCATTCCATTCGTCCGGTGACGGCCACATGCCAAGAGGAGGATAAGCCACCGCTATGCCGGCTGCAGCGACGACGCTGACGGCCGCGCCCAGAAAGGCCCGGCGCCCGAGACTCTGCCCGTTCACCATGCGTTCGTGCCGAGCAGCGATCTTTGGTTCGGATCGTAGCAACTCGCCAAGCACGGGCTTCATCGCCTGCCACTGGCGCTTGGCTTCCTCGAAAGCCTCGGCGTGGGCCGGACTGGTACGCTGCCAACGCTTGAACGCCTGCAGGTCTACCTGCTTGACCTCGGCGACGACGAGCCGGCTCAGCCAGATGCGTGCTTCCTCTCGGAGCACATCGGGCGGCACGGGATAGTCAATCACAAGAGGCACGGGTGTCTTCATGGTGTCACGTCAACCGACGATGATGGTCCGAGCAAGCACAAGCGGCCACGGCAGTCCTATTCCTCTTAAAGACAACTGGCACAGCCCAAATCCTCCAACTATTTTTTGTCGGCCATGCGGGCCACGCAGTAATCATGTGCCCGCTTCAATTCGTGCTCGACGGTGCTGAGAGAAACTCCTAAGCGCTTGGCCACATCCTTCTGCGCCATCCCCTCCCAGCGCACCAGCAGCAGAATATCGCGGCGCCGCTGGGGCATGCGCCTCACGATCTCGAGTAGGCTTTCCATCTCGGAGCGGGCAGCAGCGCTCTGCTCCGGACCGGGGGCCGGGTCGGGCACTTCCAACAGCGCTTCCACCTCACTGCGCTGCGCAGCGTTGCTCTGACTGCGCAGGTTGTTGATCGCAATGTTGGCAGCCATGCGCAGCAGGAAACCGTGCGGATTTAGCACGGTTTCCTGGTCTTCCAAGCGCCGCACACGCAGCCAGGTGTCGTGCAGCGCGTCCTCCGCCAGATCGGAATTCCGCAAAGCACGCGTCAGGTGACGCTTGAGATCGCCGTAGCGCTTAGACAAGTAATCCAAGAGGATAAGGCGGACTTCCTCGGACATGGCTACGTCGCCCCCGGGTCACAGGCCGGCCCGTCTATCTGGCCGGGCAGAATGAGCATGAGCAGCGGCTGAGGCAAGTCCATCGGGGGTGGCTGACTGATCCGCACTCGGTGCAGGACTTCGAGCAAAGTGGTGTCCCGCCCCTTGTTTCCGCTTGTAGACAGCACCCGAGCACTGCGGATTCGCCCACCCGGGTCGACTTGAAACTGCAGTAGTGCGCGGTAGCCACTGGCCCCCGTACGCGGATTGGCGCAGATTGCGCGCCAGATGCTGGCCTGTACCAGACCGTCGTAACTGGCCAAGCGCTCCTTGCTGGAGCGCGCTGCGGCTGCAGCGGCCAATGCCTGCGGGCCGGCGGGCTTCAAGACCAAGGCGACAACCGAGCCCGCACTAACCTCCTCCGCCTCCAGGCCTGTGTCTTCAATCAGAAGGCGCAAGGCTGCCACAGAGGTGTAGCGTCCCCGCACTGGAGAGGCTGTCCGGCCAGCCACCAATAGGCTGCTAACGAGTGCCGATCGGCCTGAAGTGGCGGAGAACTGGTCCAGCGCCGAATCAAGCGGTTGCGCCGGAATATCAAAGTTGAAAAGCTGGACAGGTTCGCCGACCCCGGGGGCGACAGGTCGCATGGGCGACGATCCCGCCAACTGCGCACGCACCGCTCCGGACGCAGTCAGAAGGCCCAAGCAAATCAGGTATCCCGCCAGCGCAAGCACACTGACCGATGCCGAGTTGCTTGTCATTTTCTAGTGAAATCGTCTGATTTTTGGATGAATAGGACGAAGCAAACTATCAGAAAATAAGGAAGAGGTTACACACCAAAGGTTACATATTCGTGACGCGACACACAATCAGCCAGGCACCCACGCCGGGTCCGGATCAAGGCGCGCACCTACGTGCGCACGAGTCCGCCCAGTCTAGCCGACTGGGAGAGCTTCGATTGCAATCATGTGTGATGTCCCGACTGGGGCGGCAGGGAAGGAACTGGTCGGGCCACTCGCCCAGCGCCGATCACTCAGGCCGGGGGCGGCCTGCTTGATGCGGTATGCTTGCTCTCACCCATGACTCAGGGACCGCTAGATGCTGATCCGCGAACAAGGCAATCTCGTCAAGCTGATACGCACCGGACGTGACCTCAGCTCGCGCCGGGCACAGCAGACCGTCGTCGGGACGTTCCGGCACAGTGGCGGCCCCACCAAGGCGCTGCTTGCCCTGCTCGACGAGGACGAGCAGTCTGCCTTGGCGCGTTGGCTCTCCGCCAAGAACGATCGGCAAGAACAAGCGCAGCACCACCTCGTGCTCGACTCCGCGCATCGCCGTTTGGCCGAGCTCGTCAAGGCCATCGATGCTGCCGCCGAGCGTCTCTCTCCAGACGAGGCGGCCGCGATCTGGCACAACCTGAACGAAGTCTCCCGTGCCCTGAACCGGGCAGGCTTTCCTGAACCCAAGCGCAAACGCAAGCCCGCTGCCAACGCTTCCGGGCAAGGCGACCTGCTTGCGCCCCTGTTCTAAACCGGCACGACGACGCCCCCCTCAGCGGTAGATCTCACGCCGGTTCCCCAGCCACACCATTGTGATCGAAATGCGGGCGGGATCCCCGTACCATCGGCGAGGCACTCAAAGGCAGCGCCTTTCCGTTCAATACTCAACGGAGGACTTGTGCGGAAGCGGGAACCGCCGCCCCGGGCCTAATGCAGCGGCCTCGTCTGCGATGCGTAGGAGCTGCGCCGCCAACCTGCGTAGCGCTTCCGGATGTAGCTCTTGTCCGTTGCCCAATGGGGACTCCAGAACAGCCAACGGCTTTTCGTGGCGGTCACGGCGAAGGGTGTACGAGAGTGTGCGCATCGTCATCGTTGCTTTTCCCATCAGAGTCGACCATGCACGCTCTGGTCAGCCTTCGACAACTCATCGTTTCGCAACGCGATGTCCCGTCTCTGCTGGCCAAGCGAAAAGGTCTTGAAACGTTCCCGCACCTGATGGTACACGCGACCACAATCGTCGTCAGTCTTGCATTCAGCAAGCCGAACCTTCGCAGTATCGATGATGACAAGGTCATCGCCTTCAATCTGGCACATGATGTTGCCGGTCATGGTTGTACCCCTCGACAGAAGGGACCGTGGTGCCGGGTGATGTGGGATCCCGTCCACGTGCGGCAATCTGGGCTTGCCCGCTTCTCCGATCGGCGACTAGCATAGTTATCGTGAGCGCACGGGCAGCCCCTGAGCCTGTGCATCTGTTCCAGACGAAAGAAGATGGGAGCAGCACAATGTCGATCGAGATGTATCGGGGTTACGTGATTGAAGGCCTCGCGAATCCCGCAGGCGATGGCAAGTACGAGTCCAGGGGGTTCGTGCGAAATGGGCACCAACCTGGTCCGTATTTTTCTGCGGAGTCCGCGGACCTCGGTAGCTATGCAACAAGTCAGGGTGCACAGGATCATGCAATTCTCTGGGCGCGGCAATACGTCGATGTTCTGATCGCGTCCATTGGTCAGTAGGAGGCGACGCCCAGCCATTTGTTCCAGCCGGCCTTGTACACAGTGGTGTCGCCCGGAACCGCTTCCTCCGCGCCTGACTGCGAATCCACTGCGCCCGCGTGCCAATCGACCCTAGCGATCTCCCCGACAACATTGATGCCCAGAAGGCTTTGGGGCCCCGGCCAGGCCGCCCTGCTTGTCCGGAATGCTCGCAACTCAGACTTCCGCTTGATCCACGAGCAGTTCCATCGTCGTTTCTCCTTGCTCAACTTGTTCGGTGCAAGAGGCCGCTCCCCATATCGGCTCAGTATCCTGCCGTGGCGCACCGTCCATTGGATGAGTGCTCAACGAGAAGCCGTCTTCTTACGGCGAACGGCGGACGTGCCTTGATGCCATGGCTTTAGTGGTAGACCAGCACGGGGATCTTGCTATGGGTCAGCACCTTCAGCGTCTCGCTGCCGATCAGCAAGCCTTGTACGCCGCGCCGTCCATGCGACGCCATCACGATCAGGTCGCAGCCTTTGTCTTCGGCCGCTTTGATGATGGCCTCGTATGGGTGATCGTTGACTACATAGGTCGTCTCGCAAGGTACACCGGCGGCGCCGGCCTCCCGTGCAATGCCCTTCAGGTATCGCGTCGCTTCTTCCCACGCCGCATTGACATATTCCTCGCGGGTGTCGGTCAGCATTTCCACCTGATAGGTCAGCACGTGGTAATCCGGACAGACTCGTACTGCGGTGGCGCGGGCATTCATGTCGCGCGCCAATACGAGTGCCTTGTGGAAAGCCGCTTCGGCCAACGCAGATCCATCAACCGCCAGCAGAAGATGCTTGAACATTTTGCCCTCCTTGCTCTGTACGCTCACGCTTGGTGCCCATTCGCCGCCCTGTGCACAAGGCGCCTAACAGGCGCCAAGGCATTCTTGATGGATATCAAATACCCATCATCTAATTGGAGTATAGGTGCCGAAAGCCTCACGTCAACTGAGGGGGCGGCACATAATCGGTCACAAGCCCGAAGGCGATCGGGGATGTCGCCAAGACGACATTGCCGCTGACGTCGGACATCACGCTCGACCTGCGCACGACGGTCCAGGTGGTGGAACAGGCCGAAGCTGATTGACGTGGCCTTGTGCAGGCGTCATACCCGATTTGGCGCTTCGATCGCAGCTGAGCGCTGTTCAGGGTAATCATGGCGAAGTGAATCAGTACCGGCAAAGAACCGGGCCTTCGTCAAGGCACGCTTCGGACCACCGCCGACGCGACACCGGCCTTTTCGTCAAATTCCTACCCCGGTGTCACTTGCGCTCACACGAGTCAGCTGCAATCAGGGAGGCCGCCCACGCGCAAATCGCCCATACTGTGAGTGGGCCGCCGACCCGCGGCGGCTGCAAGCGCGGCCCGGCCATGACCCCGGGGACGCAAAGGAGCACAGATCGACATGCCTACCTATGAAGAAGGACGCCTGGCGGCCATCGCAGTCAGGCTGGCGCTGTCCTCGGGACTTCCCCCTGTGAACGCAAAAGCCGCACTGGATCTGGCAAGCAGAATGATCGGCGACCAGTTGACCACGCCTCCTGCTCAAAACAGGGAGCCTTGCGTATCGTCCGTAGCCCGCGGGCCTCTCGGCGGGCGCCCGGAAAAGCTGGCATCGTAGTCCTTGCCGCCGCGCTTCTCGCGTACACGGTTCGTTACGCACTCGGCCTATCTGGGAATGCGCCTGCAAATACACTTCAAAGAGCGGGCGCACTTCCCAGGACAATCGCACCGATGTAGTACGTGTAGACTGCGCCGGCTTTGTGCGCGGCCCCAGTACCCGCTCCAGATCCGGCCCCGAAATCGGTGCAGCATTGAAAAAGGCCGGAGCTCTTCGAGCCGCATGCGCTCAAATGCAGGCGCAGCAGATCCCATGCGAGCCTCACACGCTTGACGAACCGGTTGCCACGGGCGACATATCCACAGTTGTTGAACAAGCTGCTCAAGAGGAAGGCGCCGGTTTACTGGTAATGGCACACACGGCCGTCGCGGTACGCTTCAATTGCTGCTTCGCAGCGTCGCCAAGAACTGGTCCGACATTCCAATCTCCCTCTGCTTCTGTCTACAACGATCAAATGGTGGTCACCGGGCGCGCAGCAAGTCACGGTGAGACCCGTGGCGACTGGCTCTCACAGTGTCTATGAAGATAGCGAGTCTTCGCCCTTGATCGTGGAATTCGAGAGCGATCTCGAATGCGGCCTGTTCGGCCGAGTGTCGGCATAACAGCGCTGTGAAGCAAAGTCAGGTAGAAGCTCCGGTTGGCGCGGCATGACTGAATCTCACGTCAGCAGCGGTGCCCCATGGGCAGACAGCCAGTCGCGAGCGCACACACATGCTCACACGGATAACGGATGCTGCCGGCCACGGGCTGCGGCGGGCCGTCCCGCTCTGCCCTGCGGCAGCCGCACCTCGCCGGAGGAGATTCATCGGACCAAGGCTCTCAATGGCCCGTATCTGCGCCTCATCCCGGACAAACAACGAGCCAGCGAACCCCAGGGCATTGACCGAAATACCTTCAACGCATTCCCTGGATCAAGCAGCCCTGCGGACATGACCAGCAGGTTGTACGGCGCAGACTGGCGTAGTCCGCGGTCGACATCGACCGCCCGCACGCCAACCGCATCGAGCAGTGCGCGGTAGCGCTTGCGCGGCGTGCACGCCATCTCGTGCACGAGCGCCGCAAACAGAACCAGTGGCGCCAACGCAAGCGCAAATGCCAAGTCGGGGACGGCGCCCGGCGATCCGCGCCGACTCCAGCAAGAGGCCGATCGGCAGCGCCAGGCAACTCTCGGCGAACAGCAGCACAAATTGCAGATGTTTGTGGACCTGGCTCGCTCCCGCGGCTGCTCCGCCGTTGCCCCGCGGCAAGCTTCAGCCCTTGCTCAGGATCGTCATTGCCTTGTTCGCATCGTCGAGCGAGTCCACCGACACGTACGCGACAAACTGCGCCCCAATGACGGAGGCAGAGAATCCGCGTAGATTGATTTCGCCTTTCGCAAGCTGGCGGGTCAGCTCCGCCACAATGCCGGGCCGGTCCCCGCCCATGATACGCACCGAATGCAGGCTGTGCGTGACATTAAACCCGGCCTGGGCAGCTGCACGGATTTCCCTGTCGTTCTGCAGCGGTGTCACGAACACGACACCCTTGCCGGGGTCCTCCGGCGTGCGGCGCGCAATCGCGAACTGCAGGTCCGCGCCGGCATCGCGCAAGGTCTCCAGTACCTCCGCAAGGCCGCCGGGCCGGTCCGGTATGGTTGCCGCCCACACGTCCACGCGTTCCACGAGAAGATCGTTGGTCATTGCTCATTCTCCAAAGGTCACCACTACGAATCTAGCGCATGGCGGCCGACAGGCAAGCTCTGGGCTCGGTGGACAGCGGCAGGCCGATTTCCTGGCAACTCCCCGTGCCCGAACTTAATATGGAGTAGTCGTTTCAGGCAGTTATCGCAGGATAGTGGTACCGACACTACCCGGACGGATGCCATGGAAAGTGAAGGGGAATCGTCATGTCTGAAGGCAAATCGCCACGCCATGCTGCAGAGCAGGAATCGGCCGATGTGTCCGAGGCCGAAATTGCGGTCCATTGGCCCGAGGAGGACTACGTCCTGCCGGCCGGCCAGTTCATTGCGCAGGCCTATCTGACCAACCCGGGCGTTTTCGAACGCTTCTCCCTTGATCGTTTCCCCGAGTGCTTCAAGGAGTTCGCAGACCTGCTGGACTGGTACAAATACTGGGAAACGACCGTGGATACCAGCGCCCCGCCGTTCTGGCGCTGGTTCGTCGGCGGCAGGATCAACGCCTGCCACAACTGCGTGGATCGCCACCTCGCCGCGTACAGGAACAAGACCGCGATTCATTTTGTGCCGGAGCCGGAGCATGAGGCGGTGCATCACCTCACCTACCAGGAGCTCTTTGTTCGCGTCAATGAGCTGGCCGCCCTGCTGCGCGAGTTCTGCGACCTGAAGGCCGGCGACCGCGTCACGCTGCATATGCCCATGGTGGCCGAACTGCCCATCACCATGCTCGCATGCGCGCGCATTGGCGTGATTCATTCGCAGGTATTCAGCGGCTTCAGTGGAACGGCCTGCGCCGAGCGCATCGCGGACTCCGAGAGCCGGCTGCTGATCACCATGGACGCCTATCACCGCAGCGGTGAATTGCTCGATCACAAGGAAAAGGCCGACATTGCCGTGGCAGAGGCCGCCAGCGCCGGCCAGCAGGTAGAGAAGGTCCTGATCTGGCAACGCTACCCGGGCAAGTATTCCAGTGCCGCCAGACTGGTAAAGGGCCGCGATGTCATTCTCAATGACGTGCTCGCCGGGTTCCGCGGCAGGCGTGTCGAGCCCGAGCCGATGCCGGCGGAGGCACCGCTGTTCCTGATGTACACGAGCGGCACCACGGGCCGGCCCAAGGGCTGCCAGCATTCCACGGGCGGCTATCTCTCCTACGTGGCGTGGACCTCGAAGTACATCCAGGATATCCACCCCGAGGACGTCTACTGGTGCATGGCCGATATTGGCTGGATCACCGGGCATTCCTACATCGTCTATGGCCCGCTCGCGCTCGCCGCCTCGTCTGTCGTCTACGAGGGCGTGCCGACCTGGCCCGACGCAGGCCGGCCCTGGCGTATTGCAGAAAGCCTTGGCGTCAATATCTTCCACACTTCGCCCACCGCAATCCGCGCGCTGCGACGCAACGGGCCCGACGAGCCGGCGAAGTACAACTACCATTTCAAGCACATGACCACGGTCGGCGAGCCGATCGAGCCCGAAGTCTGGAAGTGGTACCACCGTGAAGTAGGCAAGGGCGAGGCGGTCATCGTGGACACCTGGTGGCAAACGGAGAATGGCGGCTTCCTCTGCAGCACGCTGCCGGGCATCCATCCGATGAAGCCCGGCAGCACGGGCCCGGGAATTCCGGGCATTCATCCGGTGATCTTTGACGAGGAAGGCAAGGAGATCCCGGCCGGCTCGGGCAAAGCGGGCAATATCTGCATCCGCAATCCCTGGCCGGGCATATTCCAGACCGTCTGGAAGGATCCGGACCGCTACGTGCGCCAGTACTATGCGCGCTATTGCAAGAATCCCGACAGCAAGGACTGGCGCGACTGGCCGTATATGGCGGGCGATGGCGCAATGCAGGCGGCGGACGGCTACTTTCGCATCCTTGGCCGCATCGACGACGTGATCAACGTTTCCGGCCATCGCCTCGGCACCAAGGAGATCGAATCGGCAGCACTGCTGGTGTCCGAGGTCGCCGAGGCAGCGGTGGTGCCGGTGGCCGACGAGGTCAAGGGCAAGGTGCCTGATCTCTATGTGTCACTCAAGCCGGGACTGTTGCCATCCACGAAGATCGCGAACAAGGTCTCGGCCGCCGTGGTATCCCAGATTGGCGCGATTGCGCGTCCGCATCGGGTCGTGATTGTTCCCGACATGCCCAAGACACGCTCGGGCAAGATCATGCGCCGCGTGCTGGCGGCGATCTCCAACCGGCAGGAGCCTGGCGACGTGTCCACGCTTGCCAATCCAGAGGTCGTCGAGAGGATCAGGGCGCTGGCGACATAGGACGGCTACGGCAGTCAATGTCTGACAGCGTTGTCAGGTTGCAGGCTCGGTCGCGTAAGATGGAACTCTGAAGAAGATTATCGTAATAGTGTTGCAAACTTGATGGGCGCAGCCATGCTGGAGATCCCGCAATCTAGGCGCGCGTGGTCGTCATCCATCTTCCCCCTTATCGAGGCCACGGCGCAAACCGAGGCCCCAATTTTTCTTATCGTATGCGTGGCTCGCTTGCTGAGGCAAGGCCGTTCCCAAATAGCTGGACAGAGGCCGCAGCAACGCAAGTTCCGAGTTATTGATCGGGCGGTGGCGTAGGATCGGTGAAGGTCTGCTCGACGAAGTAGCGCAATTGGCCCAGATCAGTTTTCGCGTATGCCGCTGTGGTCTGCACCGAGGCATGGCCGAGCAGCGCCTGTGCGGCGGGCAGCGGTACCTGGTTGGCGACCACCGGCGTGCGGGCGTGAGCGTGGCCAGTGCGTGCTGGCCGCCGCCAGCCGCGCCGCACCGCGCGGGTCGGCGAGGCGCCCAGGTAAGCGGCATGCCCGAGCAGCGCCACGCCGCCCGAGACCCAGTTGGCGCCCGGATCGGCCGGGTGGCCGCAAGCGGCCAAGTACGCCCTCAGCCGCGCGATCACCGCCGGCGGCACCGGCACGTGGCGCAGCTTGTTGCCCTTGGCCACCACTTCTGGCCACCAGCCCTCGATCCGCGCCATGGTGCCGGGGCGCTCTTCAACTCGTGGATGCCCTGCCAGGGAGTACTGAATAGCACTACTTATCGGTGAGGCAGCGGTACAGGTCCGCCAACACGCCGCCAGCGTACGATTGGGCGCGCGAATTGAGCGCCCCTCGACTGGGCGCCCAAACCGACTCCATGGAGTTGACCCGTTTTCCTGGACACCCCCTATCTTGAACCGAAGGAGGTGCCCACCATGCACCTGCATCGAATGCCGTATGCCGCGGCGTTCCGGCAACAGATGATTGACCTCGTCCAGGCCGACCATACGCCGGAAGACCTGGCCAAGAAACTTGAACCCGCCGCGCAGACCATTTACAACTGAGTCGCGCAAGCAGATCGCGATGCGGCAAGCGTCACAATGGCATCACCACGGTCGAGCGCGAGGAACAGACGCGGGTGCGCCGCAACGTCAAACAGCTCGAGGTGGAGAAAAATGATACTGGCAAAAATCGCGGCCTGGTTTGCCCGGGAGACCGGAACAGTCCCCGAACGAAAATGGCCGCACAAAAATAGTCATGGCAACCGCTTTTGGTTTTGTATAATGAAATCTATTTCATTGAGCGAAATCATTGTATGGAGAATCTTGCGGAGACGAAACTGGCGGCGCATGTTACCGCCCTGCAACTCGCCCCCCTTGCGCAGACCACCCGGGACCGCCTCGCTCAAGCCTTGCTCGACTGGTTCACGGCCGGCTGGTCGGCGAGCCCGATGCCACTGGCGGCGACCATGCGCACGCTGGCCCAGGATTGCACGCCTGGCGAGGGGCATGCCGCGGTGTTCGGCGGGTGCGGCATGGCGGCGCCCGGCGCGGCGTTCGCCAACGCCGCAATCGCGCATCTTCGCGAAATCGACGATGCCCATCGGGCGGCCATGTTGCATCCGGGTGTTATCGCCATTTCGCCGGTGCTGGCGCTGGCTGCCGGGCGTGGCCTGAGCCAACGCCGCGTGGCCGACGCCATCGTGGCCGGCTATGAGGTATCGCTGCGTGTAGGCGAAGCGCTTGGCCCCCGGCATGCGGCCAGCTTCCACGCCACCGCCACCGCCGGCGCGGTGGGTGCCGCGGCAGCGGCCGGCGTGGCGCTAGGTTTGACGACGAAACAGTTGCACCACGCCATGGGCATCGGCGCCACGCAGGCGGCCGGCCTCTGGCAATTGGTCGATGACGACGCCCACGAGTCAAAGTCGCTCCACCCGGCCTTCGCGGTGCGCAACGGTATCCATGCCGCGTTTGCTGCGCGCGCCGGGCTGCCCGGTGCGCGGGCCTTCATGACAGGCACGCGTGGGCTCTACGCGCTACTGGCCGGCGATGGGCCGCTGGAGGCGCTGGACGGGGACCTGGACGCGCCCGAACGCATCAACACGGCGACCATTAAGGCGTGGCCATGCTGCGCGCAGCTCTTTACGCCGATGGATGCCACCCGGGCGCTGATGGACGCGCACGCGTTCATGCCGGAGGATATCACCTCGGTCGAGGTGGCGATCTTTCCCCACGCACTCAAGATCGCCGGAGTGATCTGGCCCACCAAGCCCGCCGAGACCTGCTTTAGCCTGCGCTACTTGCTTGCCACGCTATTGCTCAAGGGCAACGTGGGCATCGAGGAGATGGAAACCCCGGAGTTGGGATCGCCGACGCTGCTCGCGCTGGCGAACAGGATCCAGGTCACGACCAACGACGATTTCCAGCTTGCGTTCCCGCACAAGCGTCCCGCCCGCGTCACCATCGCGCTGCGCGATGGCCGGCGCGTTAGCGCGCTGCGCGAGTTGCGGCGCGGCGATCCGGAAGACCCCTTCGACTGGGCCGCGCTGCAGAGCCGCATGCGCGCCTTCGCGCCCGCCATGGACGATGCCACGGCTTCCCGCATCGCCGGCTGGTGCGCCGGTTTTGCCGATGCGGGTAGGGACCAAGCATCCTGCACAGTGGCGCCAGCGCTATTTGGAGCGGCCGTGCAGCGCTGAGTCGCTCAGTGGCCGGCGGAAGGCCTGGTGTTGAAACCCTGCAGCGCCAGTTCGCGGCGCACTATGTCTACGGCCTTCAACTGGGCTTCCTCGCTATGGCGCGAGGCAAGCCCGATCACCACCAGCGCGCCCAGGAAAGTGCCGTCGCTCTCAAATACCGGCAGCGCCACCGAGGCCATCTCGGCCACGCGCTCGGAACGCGTCATCGCATAGCCCTTCTCGTGGATGGCTTTCGCCTGCGGTGTGTCGCCGCCGGTGAAAGCATTAAGCACGTGCGCCGAGGACCCGCCGTCGGCCAGGCGGATACGCGTGCCGACCTCCACATGATGTCGCACTTCCTTCGACGTGTTTTCGCGGAATAGGCAGACGCGCTCGTTGCCGCTGCGCACATAGAAGGCCACCGTTTCGCCGGTTTCCCGCATGGTGTTGTGCAACACCGGCTGCATGCGCGTGCCGAGATCGAAGGTGCTGCGGTAGAGCATGCCCATATGCAGCAGGGCCGGTCCTGGCGCATAGCTGCCGCTGTCGAAACGGTGCACCATGCGCGCGCGCGTCAGCACGCCGAGCAGGCGCAGCAGCGTGGCCTTGTCCAGCCCTGTGCATTCGGCGAGCTCCCGCAGCGACAGGCGCAAGCGCTCCTCGCTGAAGCATTCGAGGATGGCGATGCCGCGCTCCAGCACGCCGGCCGGCGGCTTGGGCGTGTCTGCAACGCCGCCGTCTTGTTCGCTTTCGGTAACGTCGACTGACTCAGTGGCAGCCAATGCCTTGGCCTTGGCGCCCGCGGACGTTTTGGTGTGTGAAGTCTTCATGTTTTCGGCGCATGTTGGCCACGAAATCCGCGCTTGACACGGGTTTCCTGACTCTCTATAGTTTTGTTCATTAAAACACATTTCATTCAATGAAACAATAAGCGGCGACCAGGCAAGGCGTTGGCCCGAGCGTTTCAGGCATGTCGGACAGCAAGGAGCCTTACCTCCGCTGCAGACTATTGTCGCTGATCGCAAGCCGCTCCCCTGGCAGGCGCAGCGACATTTACCTGAGGCTTCCAGTCCATGCAATCCGGGAGTGATTCCTTTCTCGCTTTGCTGTCCGGCATCGTCGGCACAGCCAACGTCCTCACGCGGGATGTAGATATGGCGCGCTATGTCTCAGACTGGCGCCGCAACTATCCGGGTGCCGCGCGCGCCGTGGTACGGCCAGCTAGCACCAGCGAGGTCGTCCGTGTGGTGGCGGCGTGCGGCTTGCACGGCGTGCCGCTGGTGCCGCAGGGCGGCAATACCGGGCTGGTCGGCGGTTCCACGCCCGATGCTTCGCGCACGGAAGTGGTCTTGAGCCTTGGCCGCATGACCGCAGTGCGCGGCGTCGATCCGCTCAACAACACCATGACGCTGGAAGCTGGCTGCACCGTGCTGGCGGCGCAGGAAGCCGCCGCCGCGCAGGGCCGGCTGTTCCCGTTGTCGCTGGCCTCGGAAGGCAGCGCCACCGTGGGCGGCGTTTTGTCGACCAATGCCGGCGGCGAGCAGGTGCTGCGCTATGGCAATACGCGCGAACTGACCCTTGGCGTTGAAGTGGTGCTGGCAGACGGCCAGGTGCTCGACAGCTTGGCGGGCCTGCGCAAGGACAATACCGGCTACGACCTCAAGCAGCTCTTCATCGGCAGCGAGGGCACGCTGGGCGTGGTGACGGCCGTCACCTTCAAGCTGTTCCCGCCGCCCCGTACTGTCATCACCGCCTGGATGGCGGTGCGCGATCCGCAAGCCGCAGTGGAGATGCTGAGCCGCCTGACCGGCGCCGTGGGCGAGCGGGTCACCGCCTTCGAGCTGATCGGCCGCGAGGCGCTGTCCCAGGTGCTCGCGCACCCGCTGGCGGGCATGCGCGACCCGCTGCCGGACAACTGTGCCTGGGCGGTGCTGTTCGATGTGTCCGAGACCTCGCCGCGGCTCGATCCGCGCCCGGCGGTGGAAGACGTACTGGGCGAGGCCATGGAAGACGGCCTGGTTGCCGACGCCGTGATCGCCGCGTCCGAGCGGCAGGCCCACGAACTGTGGGCGCTGCGCGACCACGTGCCCGAAGCCCAACGCCTGTGCGGTCCGTCGATCAAGCACGACATCTGCGTGGCAACCTCGCTGATTCCCGTCTTTATTGCCGAAGCCGGCGCCGCGCTGGAGCAGGCGATGCCCGGCATCCGCCCGGTGTGCTTCGGCCATGTGGGCGACGGCAACCTGCACTACAACCAGAGCAAGCCCGCCGGCATGGCCGACGATGCCTTCCGTGCGCGCGAGGACGAGGTGCACGAGTTGGTCCACGCCGTGGTTGCGCGCTTGCATGGCTCGATTTCCGCCGAGCACGGCATCGGCCGCCTCAAGCAAGCCGCGCTGCTGCGGTACAAGTCGCCGGTGGCGCTCGACCTGATGGCGCGCGTCAAGACCGCGCTGGATCCCCTGAACACCTTCAACCCCGGGCGCGTGCTGCCGCGCGAGCGCGTGTCCCTGGCCACGTCTTCCTCTCACCGCTAGGACTCCCCATGCCCGTTTCCGTATTCGATATGCAATCGCTCCAGCATCTGTGGGGCACCGAGGAACTGCGCGCCATCTTCTCCGAGGACAACCGCGTGCAGAAGTGGCTGGACTTCGAGGCCGCGCTGGCCGCCGCGCAGGCGGAGCTTGGCATCATCCCGGAGACGGCGGCCAGGGATATCGCCGCGCAGGCAAAGATCGAGAATATCGACCTGGCGCAGATGTCCGCTGAGATCCGCCGCATCAAGCATTCGCTGGTGCCTGCGCTCAAGCAGCTGCAGGCGCGCTGCTCGCGCGAGAATGGCGAGTGGGTGCACTTCGGCGCCACCACGCAGGACGTGGTCGACACGGGCGTGGCGCTGCAGCTCAAGGAGTTCCATGCGGTGGTGATGCGCGACATGAAGGCAGTCGGCACCGAACTGTCGCGTCTGGCCGGCGCCCACCGCGACACGCCCATGGCAGGCCGCACCCATGGCGTGCAGGCGCTGCCGATCACCTTTGGCCACAAGTGCGCGATCTGGCTCGACGAACTCGGGCGCCACCACCAGCGCCTGAAGGAATGCGAAGCGCGCGTGCTGGTCGGCATGGTGGCTGGCGCGGTTGGCAGCCAGGCGTCGCTCGGCGAGCAGGCGGCAGAAGTCGAACGCCGCACGCTAGCCAAGCTCGGCCTCGGCACGCCGGCGATCAGCTGGGCCCCGGCGCGCGACCGTTTCACCGAATACGCGCTGCTGCTGGCCATGATCGGCTCCACGCTGTCGAAGATCGGCAACGAGCTGTTCAATATGCAGCGCAACGAATTCTCCGAAGTGGAAGAGGCCTTCTCCGATGGCAAGCTGGGTTCCTCCACCATGCCGCACAAGCGCAACCCCACCTCGGCCGAGAACCTGGCGGGCCTGTCGCGGCCGCTGCGCTACAGCGCCGCCATGATGCTCGAAGGCATGGTGCAGGAAGGCGAGCGCGACGGCATCGCCTGGAAGATGGAGTGGAAGGCGCTGCCGGAGTGCTGCATGATCGCCGGCGCCATGCTGTTCCAGGCCAGGAACCTGCTGGCCGGCCTGCGCGTGGATGCCCCCAGCATGGCCACCAACCTCGACCGCATGCGCGGCTACCTGCTGTCCGAGCACGTCATGATCGAGCTTGGCGCCCGCGTGGGCAAGCAGACCGCGCACGAGTGGATCTACGAAGCGTCGATGCATGGCATCAGCCACAAGCTCGACTTTGCCGAGGCCATGCGCGGCCACAAGCACCTGGCCGAAGTGCTCGGCGAAGCGGAAATCGTACGCCTGACCGACCCCGCCGGCTACCTGGGGCAGTGCGCTGCCTCGGTTGACCGCGTGATCGCGCAGCAGCAAAGCGGCTGGCTCGGCCACTGAGCCGGCACGGCACGCATCCCATAACAGGCGGAGGCGACAGACACCATGGCAAGTTCTTTTCCTGGCGCGCGCGGGCTGTGCCGCGCGGCGCTGGCCCTGCTGCTCGGCGCAGCGGGCTTCGCGCAAACCGCGCAGGCCGTGTATCCCGACCAGCCCATCAAGCTGGTGGTCGGCTTTCCGCCGGGCGGTGGCGGCGATCTCTACGGCCGCCTGATCGCCAACGCCATGAGCAAGTCGCTGGGGCAGACCGTGGTGGTGGAGAACCGGGCCGGCGCGGGCGGCAACATCGCCGCCGACGTGGTCGCCAAGTCCAGGCCGGACGGCTACACCATCCTGCTGGCGATGAGCGGCAACCTGGCCGTATCCCCCGCGCTGAAGCCGTCCACGCTGCCGTACAAGGTGCCCGACGACTTCACGCCGATCGGGCTGATCCTCGAGGCGCCGCACGGCCTGTTCGTGGCCGGCAATTCGAAGTTCCCCGATGCCAGGACGGTGCTGGCCACCGCGAGGAAGCGCACGCTCAGCTTTGCCTCCACCGGCACCGGCGCCGCCGCGCATATCGGCATGGAGATGGTCAAGCAGCGCGCCGGCGTCGACATGCTGCACGTGCCCTACAAGGGCTCCGGCCCCGCCATCACGGACCTGATCGGCGGCCAGGTAGACATGTTCTTCGCCACGGCGTCGCCGCTGATGGGACAGGTCAGGCAGGGCCAGTTGCGCGTGCTCGCGCTGACCGGCGCGCAGCGCAGCCCCGCGCTGCCCGAGGTGCCCACCTTCAAGGAGCTCGGCGTCGACGTGGTGGTGACGCAGTGGTACGGCCTGGCCGCGCCGGCGGGCACGCCGCAGGCCGTGGTGAAGACGCTGTCCGAGCATCTTTCCCGAGCGCTGGAGCAGCCGGACGTGCAGCAGGCCATCCGCAAGGACGCGGCCATGGAACGCAAGCTGCCGCTGGATGCTTTCCGCCGCTACATCGTCGAAGACATCGCGCGCTACAAGAGCGCCGCCACGCCTGAACTGCTCACGCAGATCGCGCAATAACGGATCGCAGATCCCCTGCCTGTCTCGAAAATGGATGTCGATAAAGGATGCCACCATGCTGCAGAACTGGACTGAAACGCTCTCCAACAACCGCAAGGCCGCCGGCCAGCTGGCGGCGCACAACCCGCAGATGCTGACCGCCTTCCGCGCACTGAACGAAGCGCAGGGCGCTACCGGCACGCTGGACGCCAAGACCCGCGAACTGATCGCGCTGGCGGTCGCCGTCACCACCCGCTGCGACGGCTGCATAGCCGCTCACGCGGCGGCGGCGCGCAAGGCCGGCGTCACAGAGGCGGAATTGGCCGAGGCGCTGGGCACCGCCATCGCGCTGAACGCGGGCGCCGCCTACGTCTACTCCCTGCGCGCGATGGACGCGCTGGATACTTTCAAGGAATAAGCAGAGCACATGCCCATGACCTACCAGACCCTGATTTCCGCCAATGCACTGGCGCGCGAGCTCGACGGCGCGCAGCCGGGCTCCCTGCTGGTGCTCGACTGCAGCTTCGAGTTGACCGATGCGCAGGCTGGCCGGCGCGCCTACGACGCCGGTCATATTCCAGGGGCCCGCTACGTGCACCTGGAAGACACGCTGAGTGCGCCAAAGAACGGCCGCAACGGCCGCCATCCGCTTCCCGCGCCAGAAGCCTTCGTGCGCGCGCTGGCAGCCCTCGGCGCCGGCGACCATACCCAGGTGGTGGCCTACGACAACGCCGGCGGCATGTACGCTGCGCGCCTGTGGTGGATGTTGCGCTGGATCGGCCACGGCACCGTGGCCGTCCTGGATGGCGGCCTGGCCGCCTGGAATGCGGCGGGCCTGCCCCTCGCCGGCGAAGCGCCGCCGCCGCCAGTGGCCGGCACCCTGAGCCTGCGTGCGCCACTGGCCGGCACGGTCTCCTACGGGACGCTGTGCGCCAACCTGGACAGCGGCGAACGGCTGGTGCTCGACGCGCGCGCGCCGGACCGCTTCCGCGGCGAGAACGAGACCATGGATCCCGTCGGCGGCCATATTCCCGGCGCGCGCAACCGCCTGTTCCGCGACAACCTCGACGCCAGCGGCAACTTCAAGCCCGCCGCCCGGCTGCGCGAGGAATTCCTGGCGCTGGTGGACGGACGCCAGCCCGCCGAACTCGTCAGCCAGTGCGGTTCGGGCGTGACCGCTTGCCACAACCTGCTGGCGCTGGAGATCGCAGGCTTGCCCGGCGCCGTGCTGTACCCCGGCTCGTGGAGTGAATGGTGCGCCCAGCCCGGCGCGCGTATCGCCACAGGCGCGGCCACCTGAGGCGAACGGCCCTGTGCGCGGCAGGCATGACTCTGCCGATAGCCGAGCCGGCCGCGCGCCGCTGAATTCCGCATCCGGACCCGCTTACCGACGATAGATCGCACCGGCCGGATGTCGCCAGACAAGACAGACATCGTGAGGAGACAACCCGAGATGCATTGCCCTGATTCCCTGTTTCGCCGCGTCAGCCGTCATGCCGCGAGCTTGGCAGCGTGCTGCGCCGTGGCCGCCGTGCTGGGCACCCTTGGCGCCGGCAGCGCACTGGCCGCGTATCCCGACCAGCCGATCCGCCTGGTGATCGGCTTTCCGCCCGGCGGCGGTGGCGACCTGTACGGCCGCACGCTGGCCAACGAACTGTCCCGCCAGATCGGCCAGACGGTAGTGGTGGACAACAAGCCCGGCGCCGGCGGCAATATCGCCGCCGAAAGCGTGGCGCGTGCCAAGCCCGACGGCTACACGCTGCTGCTGGCGATGAGCGGCAACCTGGGCAGCGCGCCGGCCATCCGCGCCAACCTGCCTTACCGTGTGCCAGAGGATTTCGTGCTGATCAGCCAACTGGTGGAAACGCCGTTCGGCCTGCTGGTGAGCGCCAATTCCAGGTTCAAGACGATCCAGGACTATGTGGCGCAGGCGCGCAAGGGCAAGACCACCTATGCCTCCACCGGTACCGGCGGCGCGGCGCAGATCACCATGGAAATGGTCAAGCAGCAGGCCAATCTCGACATCCTGCATATCCCGTACAAAGGCTCGGGGCCGGCTGTGACCGACCTGATCGGTGGTCAGGTCGACAGCCTGTTCGCACCCTATACCCCGCTGATGGGCCAGGTCTCCGCCGGCAAGCTGCGCCTGCTGGCGATCAGCGCGGCCAAGCGCATTCCCGCGATGCCGGATGTGCCGACGCTCAAGGAGTCCGGCATCGACGTGACGATGACGCAGTGGTACGGCCTGGCCGCGCCCGCGGGCACGCCCAAGGAGGTGGTCGACACGCTGGCGCGCCATGTCAAGACCGCGCTCCAGCAGCCGGACCTGCTGCGCGTCTACCGCGCCGACGGCGCACAGGAGTCCACGCTCAGCGGCGACGCGTTCCGCAAGTTCGTCGTGGGCGACATCGCCAGGTACCGCCGCGCGGTCGAACGTGGCCACCTGACGGCGGAGTAGGACGCCCATGGACCGGGTCGATTGCGCAGTCGTCGGCGCGGGGGTGGTGGGCCTGGCGGTGGCGCGGGCGCTGGCGATCGCAGGCCGCGAAGTGGTGATCGTGGAAAGCCAGGGCGCGATCGGCACCGAGACCAGCTCGCGCAATTCCGAAGTCATCCACGCCGGCCTGGGCTATCCGGCCGGCTCGCACAAGGCCCGGCTCTGCGTGCGCGGGCGCGCGCTGCTATACCGCTATGCCGAAGCGCGCGGCATCGGCCATCGCCGCATCGGCAAGCTGATCGTCGCTGTGGACGAGGAGGAACTGCCGGGGCTGGAGAAGTACGAGAAGCTCGGCGCGGCAGCCGGTGTGACCGACCTGCAGCGGCTCAGCGCGGATGGGGTCAGGCAGCGCGAGCCTGCGGTGCGCGCCATTGCCGGGCTGTGGTCGCCCTCCACCGGGATCGTCGACAGCCATGCGCTGATGCTGTCCTACCTCGGCGATGCCGAGGCCCACGGTGCCGTGCTGGCGCTGCGCTCGCCGGTCGATGGCGGCATCGCCACCGGGGATGGCATCGTGCTGCGCGTCGGCGGCGACAGCCCTGCCGAGTTGCTGTGCGGCACCGTGGTCAATGCCGCGGGACTCGGCGCGCAGCAATTCGCGCACCGGCTCGAAGGCATGCCGGGCGCCCTGGTGCCGCCGCTGCACTACGCGATCGGCCACTACTTCACGCTTAGTGGTGCCTCGCCTTTCCGCCATCTGGTCTATCCGGTCTCGCGCGACGCGTCGGCACGAGTGCATGCCACGCTGGATCTCGCCGGCGCCTGCCGCTTCGGCCCCGACCATGCGTGGATCGACAGCAAGGACTATCGATTCGACGAACGCCGTGCGAAGGCCTTCTATCGCGGTATCCGACGCTATTGGCCGTCGCTCCCCGATGGCGCGCTGGTGCCCGGCTATACCGGCATCCGACCGCGCATCGCCGGCCCCGATGCGCCGCTGACCACCGCGGCTGCGGACTTCGTCTTCCAGGGCGAGGCCGTCCACGGCGTACGCGGCCTCGTCAACTTGTTCGGCATCGAGTCGCCGGGGCTGACCTCGTCGCTCGCGATCGGCGAGTATGTGGCTTCGCTGGTTGCCTGAGTAAGCCGTACGCTGAATCTTCTTATCCCCTGTCATCCGCTGTTATTCCGCTGCTATTCCGCCACCGCATGAGCCTAAAACCTATGTCCGCATCTCTTTCCGCTTCCAGCATCGCGTCCGGATCCGAAGCCCGCCCCGCCATGCGCCCGCACAGCGCGCATTGGGGCGTCTTCTCCGCGGGCTGGCAGGATGGCGCCCTGGTGGTACGGCCGCATCCGGACGACCCCGATCCCAATCCGCTGATCGGCAACTTCACCAATGCGTTGCGCCATCCGGCGCGGGTGACCACGCCGATGGTAAGGCGAGGCTGGCTGGAGCGCGGCCCCGGGCCCGATCCCCTGCGCGGCCTGGACACCTTCGTGCCGATGCAGTGGGACGAAGTGCTGGACCGGCTCGCCGCCGAACTGCAGCGCGTCAAGCAGCGCCATGGCGCCCAGGCGGTGTTCGGCGGCTCCTACGGCTGGTCCAGCGCCGGCCGCTTTCATCATGCGCAGAGCCAGGTGCACCGCTTCCTCAATACCTCGCTGGGCGGCTACGTGCGCTCGGTGAACAGCTACAGCGCTGGCGCCTCCGCGGTGATTCTGCCGCATATCCTCGGTAGCATGGACGACGTGGCCCGGCGCAACGTGACCTGGGAACAGATCGTCGAGCATACCGACGTGGTGCTGGCCTTCGGCGGCATGGCGCTGAAGAATTCGCGCGTGGCGAGCGGCGGCATCAGCCGGCATATCGAGCGGGACTCGATGCGCGCGGCCACGGCGCGCGGCTGCCGCTTCGTCTCGGTCAGCCCGCTGCGCACCGATTTTCCGCCCGAAGCCAAGGCCGATTGGCTCGCGGCCAAGCCCGGCACCGATACGGCACTGATGCTGGGCCTGCTGCACGAACTGGTGAGCAGCGGCCTGCACGACCGCGACTTCCTCGCCCGCTATTGCGAAGGCTGGCCGGAATTCGAGGACTACCTGATGGGCCGCGCCGACGGCACGCCGAAAACCGCCGCCTGGGCCGCCAGCATTTGCGGCCTACCCGGGCGCGCCATCGCCGAACTGGCGGCGGCTTTGCCCGGCAAGCGCGTGCTGGTGGTGGTGGCGCACTCGCTGCAACGCGCCGAGCACGGCGAGCAACCGGTATGGATGGCCGCCGTACTGGCCGCGGCACTCGGCCAGCTTGGCCTGCCTGGCGGTGGCTACAACTACGCGCTGGGTACGCTGGCGCACTACGGCAAGCGGACCAATGCCGTGCCAGTAGCCGCACTGCCGCAAGGCACCAACGGCGTGAAGGACTTTATCCCGGTCGCGCGCATCGCAGACATGCTGCTGCACCCTGGCGAGGCGTTCGACTACAACGGGCAGCGCCGCATCTACCCGCACATCCGGATGGCCTATTGGGCCGGCGGCAATCCTTTCCACCATCACCAGGACCTGAACCGGCTGCGCGAAGCTTTCCGCCGGCTCGATACCTTCGTCGTCCATGAGATCGCCTGGACCGCGACAGCGCGGCATGCCGATATCGTGCTGCCCTGTACGCTGACACTGGAGCGAGAGGATATCGGTGCGGCGCCGACCGATCCGCTAATGGTTGCCATGCACCGCATCGCCGAGCCGCATGGACTCGCGCGCGATGACTACGACATCTTCGCCGATCTTGCCGAACGCCTGGGCACACGCGAGGCGTTCACCGAAGGCCGCACCAGTGGGCAGTGGCTACGCCACCTTTACGAGCGCACCCGTACCGCGCTGGCCGCACAGGAACTGGAAGCGCCGGATTTCGATACGTTCTGGGAGCGCGGCGAGATGTTGCTGCCGCAGCAGGCGGACGATGGCGGCATCCTGCGCGCCTTCCGCGAGGATCCGTCTCGCCATCCCCTACCTACTCCGAGTGGCAAGGTGCAGATATCCTCCCCTACTATCGCCGGCTTCGGCTATGCCGACTGCCCCGGCCATCCGGCATGGCTGCCCCCAGAGGATGGTCCCACCACGTCGCATCCCCTCACATTGATCTCCAATCAGCCCGCCACGCGGCTGCACAGCCAACTGGACTTCGGCGCATACAGCGCCAGCCAGAAACGCGACGGACGTGAGGTTTGCACCATAAACTCAGCCGATGCCGCCGCGCGCGGCATCGCCGACGGCGATTTCGTGCGGCTATATAACGGTCGCGGCGCATGTCTGGCAAGTGCCGCGCTCTCCGATTCCGTGATGCCGGGCGTGGTCCAGTTACCGACTGGCGCCTGGTATGATCCGGCAATCGATGCGAGCGGACGCCAAATATGCACGCATGGCAACCCTAATGTGCTGACACGCGACAAAGGCACGTCGCCCCTGGCGCAAGGCTGTACCGGACAGCTCACTGCTATCCAGGTGGAGCGCTTGAATGAAACGCCACCGCCGATGCGCGCCTTTGAGCCGCCAGAGGTTAGCTGAGGTGATGGGGGCTACAGCGACCTGCAGATGGACCCGGGTAAGGCCGCGCGGGCAGGCTCAGGTGCGGTCCAAGTGATAGCTCGCGTGCATTCAATCGCCATGGGTTAGGTGAACAAGTTTGCGGAAGCGAAGGAACATCAAAATACAGACCTAGCGGCAAAGCGCGCGGGTTTCCGGAAACTACGTCGTGATTCCCGATGCGTTGGGTCAGTGTGGATTCGAAGGCCCCGCACTCGATGACAGGGGAAGCCCAGTGCGCCCGTCATCATGAGAACCGACACGCTCATCACGTGCCAGACAAACATATCCGACAGTAAGGCCGCCTCTTGCAACCGGGGACGGCGGTTCATGATGCAGCGCTCAGCCGGCTCGAAGGCCTTTGAGCGGGAACGTCAACGCGAAACGGATGGCAGCGATCACCACCAACGCTTCACCGCCGTTGGTGGGCCTCATGAACAGACATCGGCGCCCTTCAAGGCTGGGGCAGCGTTTACTTCATCGCCGGTCATCGCCACCACCAGGCCATCACTCCGGAGCGCCAGAACCTGAGGCAGCAGCCAGCTGCCGCCCACCGTGGTGGTGGCGCTGACCTATTGACCGAGGCCCTGGGAGACGCGGTCCATGAGCACTGGACGCTCACTCGCCTCAAGCGCCGACACAGCTCACTGGGCCCTGCGCCAAGGCCGCCCGGCCGGCCGTGGCTCCCGCCGCCAAAGCTGTGACTGTGACCAGCCCAGCGAACAGAAATCGGCGCTCGTGCCATGCGATCCCCGCCGCGTGTGGGAATACCTCGTCGTCTCGCTTGCGCATGGCCATAGCTTGCTCCACCATCGTTAGTGAACGGAAGCGCCATGGGAAGCGTCGAATTCGACTCGATATCTCAAACAGGATGCGGCTCACGCCGCCCACCACGGTCACCGACGATTCCCGGACCAGGCTCAGAAGCGGGCTCACACCGATGACGGGCCGGTCATTGCGGCGCTGCCGTTCCCTTTATAGTGCAGAACCGTTCCTTCGCGAACGCCGGGCGCATCCATGGAATTGGGAGACTCAGAACTTCAAGGTCTCACCTGCCGCGATGCGGATCCGGTCAGCCGATTGCCGGGCGCGGCGCATGATGTCGCGCGTGTCGTAGGCCTCCAGCCTCCCGTTGCGCTTCACGATGCGCCCGTCGACCATCACGGTGTCGACGTTGGCGGCACTGCCGCTCTGCACGATCGCCGTCTCGATGTTGCCGATCGGTCCCATGTTCAGGTCCTGGGTGCGCACCAGGATGATGTCGGCGCGCTTGCCTTCAGTGATCGAGCCGGTGACGTCGCCGAGCCCCATGGCGACGGCGCCGTTGATCGTTGCCATCTCGATCACCTCCGGCACGCTGACTGCCTTCGATCGCTCGCTCGGCGTTCCGGCCCAGGGCACGCCGAGATTCCAGGTGAAGCGCATCGCTTCGAACATGTCCGGCGGTGCGATGGAGGTCGCATCGCTCGACAGCGAGATGGTCAGGCCTGCACTGCGCATCGCGAAGAGGGCGGCACGCGCATCGCCGGTGCTGCTGAGGCGTAGCTCGGAGTGCGTGGCAAAGGACAGTGGCGTCTTCGTGCGTGCCATCGCTCCCAGGTCGGCCGCGCTGGCGGGCACGTAGTGGGCGATCATGAAATCCGGTCCCAGATAGCCGCGCCGCTCGTAGTCGACGGCATCGACGTTGTTTGGCGCCTCCTGCGGCGCATGGATCGCAACAGGCAGCCCGATTGCCTTGGCGAACTTCATCTCCTCGTGGAAGACCACGTCGGTGCTCTGCTGCGGACCCCGCAGGTTCAGCCCCAGGTGCACCAGCCCGTCGAAGGGCGAGCGCTCGCCGAACCATTCGCGCCGCACGCGCGCCAGGTCTTCGTAGCGGTTGACCTCGTCGACAGACAGCTTGTCGACGTGGCCGTAGGAGTAGCGCGCCCGCAGCAGCGAATGTTGGTGCGCGCGCAGTTCGGCGTCGGCGTGTGCAGGCGAGCGCGTGTTGTGCGACCAGTTGTGCACGGTGGTAGTCCCGCCGTTCGCCAGTTCGGCGCAGCCCAGCAGCACGCTGTTGTAGAAGTCCTCGGGCGTGTACAGGCCCGAGGTCGCGATCTTGGCGGGGTAGTAGGAGAAGCCGCCATCAAGGGCGGTGAAGCTGCGGCCGAGCGCGCTCCACATGTGATAGTGGGAATTAACGAAGCCTGGCATGACGATGCGATCCGTGGCATCGATGACCTCGGCGCCGGAGGTGCTCAACCCACGGCCGATCTTCTCGATCACGCCGTTGCGCACCAGCACGTCCGCGCGCGGTAGCACGCCCGTGGCGCGGTCGACCGTGATGACAGCGCCGTTGCGGATCAGGTAGGTGCGCCGGCGTGCACCGGGCGATCCGACCGGATGTGCCGAGCCGGCCGACACGGAAGCCGAGCCGACGAGCGCCGGCGCACCGGTGGCGGCGACCATCATGGCTCCGAGGAACCGGATGAAGTCTCTCTTGGTTGTTTTCATGTCTTGGCCCATGTGCAGGAGGTTGAAGGAAGGAAAGGAACGAAGGAATGCCCGGTCAGCGCGCGTTGAGAAAGAAGGCGCCGGTCATCGCGAGCCCCGTCAGCACGACGAAGCCGCGCACCATGCCCGGCTTCAACCGCCGCGCTGCGGTGCCGCCGACATAGCCGCCGAGCGTGGCGCCGACCGCCATCCACAGCGCATGCGTCCAGACGATCGCGCCGCTGGCCGCGTAAATGGCGACGGCGATCAGCGTCAGGATCGCGGAGACGAAGTTCTTGATGCCGTTCATGCGGCCCATGTCCGTTTGCCCCAGCGTGCCGAGGACCGCCAGCAGCAGGATGCCGAGGCCGCCGTTGAAGTAGCCGCCGTAGATCGCCACCGCGACGATGCCCAGGTCCGCGATCCACAGGCGCCGCTGTTTCGCCGTGTCGGCCCGGCGGCGTACCAGCTTCGGTCCGATCACGAAGAGTTGCGTCGCGGCCAGCAGCAGCCACGGCACGATGCGGCCGAAGACCTGGTTGGAGGTCGATAGCAGCAACGCTGCGCCGGCCGCACCGCCTAGCACCGAGAGCACGCCCAGCCGGACGAGCGACGGCGACATCGGCTCCGACAGTTCTCGGCGCAGTGCCCAGGTGCCGGCCAGGTAACCCGGCAGCAGCGCAGCGGTCCCAGTGGCGTTGGCCGATACCAGCGGCACGCCCATCAGCGCCAGCGCCGGCAGGGTCAAGAAGCTGCCGCCGCCCGCCACGGAATTGAGCGCGCCAGCCAATGCCGCGGCGCCGCCGAGCAACGCCCAGTCGAGCAGCGTCACGGCTTGCGCACCGGTAGCGACATGCGTTCGATGCGCAGCAGCATCGTGAGCACCACGCCGATGGTCGCAAGCAGCGTGATCTGCGCCAATCCGGCGATGTTCCAGCCAAAGCGCGCGGCGATGCCACCGATGATGTAGCCCGCGAAGGCGCCCGCGCCGTACAGCGTGGTGACGAACACGCCTGTGGCGCGGTTCGTGAGCGAGGCGCGCACCGCCTTGATGTGATAGCCGGCCAGGTTCACGTACAACACGCCACTCACCACCAGGCCCCACGCGAAGGACAGGGCGGACTGCACCAGAATTCCGGTGGGCCCCGAGAACAGCAGGAAGCCCAGCAGCCCGGTACCCGCGAAGCTCAGCGAAAGCACCAGCTTGGGATGGAAGCGGTCGCCCAGCCAGCCGCCGAAGATGGAGGCGAACACGCCGAAGCCGAAGATGCTCATGACGCGGCCCGCGTCCGAGGGCGTGTAGTGCAAGTGCTCACGCAGGAAGGTTGGGTACATGCCGAGGTAGCCATAGATGCAAAGCCCGCCGATCACGCTCATCGCGGTCAGCAGCACGGTATTGCGGTTCCACATGGTGGTCGCGCCGCGCTGGTCGTTGCGCGCATCCGCAGCCGACGCATTCTCGGTCATTCGCTTGCTCAAGGTGATGGCGATCAGCGCCATGGCCGCGAAGCCAGCCACCCCGAACACCACCAGGGGCATGCGCCAGTCGCGCTGCGCGCCGATCAGGTGCCCACCGAGCAGCGGCCCCACGATCGAGCCGATACCGAAGGAGAAGTTGATGGCCCCCACCGCGGTCGAGCGGTAGCGTGCGAAGTAGCTCGCCGCGACCGCGATCACCACCGTGAGCTGCATCGCCTCGCCGATGCCCGTGGCGGCGCGGTAGGCGATCATGTCGGCGAAGCTGTGCGAGTAGGCCGTGAGCAAGGTTCCCAGCGAGAAGATCGCGATGCCGATCTGCAGCACCGTCTTGCGTGACAGCCGCGCCAGCAGGTAGCCGGTGGGCACACCAGCCACCGCCATGCCAAGCGTGAATATGGTCGACAGCAAGCCGGTTTCGGCCAGGCCGAAGCCAAACTCCTTGCGCACGTCCGCGGCGATCAGCGGAAAGATCTGCCGGTCCATCGCGTTGAGCGCATAGGATCCGAGCAGCACCAGGAACATCCCAATCTCCAGCGCGGTAATGGGCGCCTCGCAGCGCGCATCGCCGGCCAGGGGAATAGCCGAGGTTGAGGAATGCACGATGTGTCTCCTTCTCGTCGAGCGAGAAATTGTTCTGAAGTTCTTTCCCCGGCGTTGCGCCCGGGGGACGTCATGCGGCAGTACCTGCCGCGCCGTACCAGTCGAGGATCTGCTCGCCAGTGAAGAAGGCGACGTCGTCGCGTGCGTGGATGTGCGCCAGCGCCTCGCGGAAGTAACGCAGGCGGTGCGGCGCGCCCATGATGTACGGGTGCACCACCAGCGCCATGACTCTGGCCGAATCCTTCGCGTCGGCATAGAGCTGTTCGAACTGGTCGATGGCGCGGTCGCGATACTCGCTGGCCTTGTGGTGCTGGATCAGCATCATCGCCACGTCGTTGCATTCCTGGGTGTAGGGCACGTTCACGATCGACCCGCCGTCGCGCGTCTTCAGCCGAACCGGCTGGTCGTCGAGCACCCAGTCGCAGACGTACTCGTAGCCCTGCTCCGCCAGGATGTCGGGTGTGTGCCAAGTCTCGGTGAGGCCCGGGCCCAGCCAGCCGCGCGGTCGCTTGCCGGTGTAGGCGCGGATCGCCTCGGTGGTCTTGGCGATGTCCTCGGCCTCGTCTGAAACCTTCTGCATGTTGCGTTGGCCAAAGCCGTGGCCGATAAACTCCCACTGGCGCGCCTTCGCCGCCTTGGCGATAGGCTCGTAGGCCGCGATGGCCGAGCCGTTGATGGCGAGCGTCGCGCCGATGCCGAGCGCGTCGATCACCTCCAGCATGCGCCAGAAGCCGACCCGGTTGCCGTACTCGTGCCAGGCCCAGTTCGGGATGTCTGGCATCGGCGAACCTCCCGCCGGTGGCGTGAGCACGGTGCGGGGCATAGTCTCGTTGATGTCCCATTCCTCGACATTGACGATGACCCAGACGCCCAGGCGTTTTCCGGCAGGCAGCTTGAGTGCGGGACGGTCCGCGATGGCCGAGTACGAGATGCGTTCGAGTGGTTTCATGGTGTCTCCTGTGTGCTTTGCGGGGCTCAGACGATCTCGACCTGCAGGGGGGCGAGTCCTTCGATGCGCCCGACGAGCCTGTCGCCGCGTTGCACCGGGCCGACCCCTTCGGGCGTGCCGGTGAAAATCAGGTCACCGGGCAGCAGACGGTACTGCTTCGACAACTCGCTGACGATCTCGTGGACATTCCAGATCATCTTTTCGAGTACCGAGTCCTGCCGCACAGCGCCGTTCACTGAGAGATTGAGCGCCCCCGACCGGATGTGCCCGACCTTCGCCACGGGATGGATCGGGCCGCAGGGTGCCGAGTGATCGAAGGACTTGCCCTGCTCCCACGGCAGGCCACGCTTGTTGCACTCGCGCTGGCGGTCGCGGCGCGTCATGTCGAGCCCGGCGGCGTAGCCGAAGACATGGTCCAGTGCCGTGTCCGGTGACACGGCCGACGCCTCGCTGCCGATGGCCACGACGAGTTCGAACTCGAACTGGAAGTCGTCCGTCAGCGTCGGATAGGGCACGCGGCTGTCGGTCATCACGGCGTCGGTCGGCTTCTGGAAGAAGAACGGCGGATCGCGCTCATCGCCCTCCTTCATCTCGCGGATGTGGGCGAGGTAGTTACGCCCCACACAATAGACGCGCCGCACCGGAAACTGTCGGCCGCTGCCGACGATGTCGATGAAGACAGGGGTGACCTGCAGGGCTTCTGCCGCCAAGGCCGTGCTGGCCGTACTGTTGCGTGGCATGGGATTTGTCTCTCCGAAAGGTTTGAAAAGGAGTGGTTAGAGTCTACAAACGGGCCCGCCCGGCCTCAACGCACAGGCTTGCGCAAAGATGTGCAATCCTTGCGATCTTGCCTGTCTACGCGGTTGCAACGGTTGAGGCCGCCCAGGCGGCGCTGTTGGCCTTCGAGCAAAACGACTGGAGCAAACGCTACCTACCGATTACAACCTCCTGGCATCGCGACTGGGACCGCGTGATTCCATTCTTTGCGTTCCCACCGGCCATCCGCAAGATCATCTACATCACGAATGCCATCGAGAGCATCAACGCGCAACTGCGCAAGATCATCAAGACCCGCAGACACCCCCCGAGCAATGAAGGGGCCACTAAGCTCCTGTGGCTAGTCTTGCGCAACATCACCTGCAAGTGGGGCAGCGCCACGCACGACCGGAAAGCCGCCATGAACCAGTTCGAGATCCTCTACGAGGATCGCTTCACACAACCCCATCGCTGAGATAGGATATAACGATATGCCGGGCTGACTGCCCGGCAAGCCTATTAGCCTTGCACACAAATACCCAGACGCCCCCGTGTCCACCCCGCCATGCAACCAGCGCCCCCTTTCGACGATCCGCTAACAGTGCCGCTCACGCGCCGCGCTGGTGCGACGCGTGCTGCCATCATCAACTACACGATGGCGGCCCGGGCGCAGCGCGCCTACTTCGGCATCCACAACCAGAGCAACTGCCTGCCGAACCCTGTGCCGCACCGCCACGAGTACTTCCAGATCTACGTCAACACCCGGGGCGAAACCATGCATTACATCGGCGGCGCCCAGCGCCCTATCGGCCCCGGCACGCTGAGCTTCGTTCTGCCCTTCCTGGTCCACTACATCCCGAATACCGCCGACGGCGTGTTCCACGTGATCAACATCAGCAAGGACTACCTGCTGCCGTCGCTGGATCTCGACGTCTTCGAACTGTCGGAAGTGCCGCTCGCGCGCGCGCCGGAACTCGCGCCCTTCCGCTTCCAGCATTGCCTGGACTTCCGCTTTGACGAGACCGAGACCCAATACCTGCACGAACTGTGCGAGCGCATGGCGCAGGAGGCCCAGCAGCCGTCGGGAGAAGACACTGCCAGCCACCTTCTGATCCGCAGCCATCTACTGAATCTCATCGGCATGGTGTGGCGCAGCTACGGCGACGAGTTCCGCCTCTGCGAGTCGCAGGGAAAGGTCCTGCAGTCGTATAAGCCGGCCGTGCTGCGCTGCATCCGCTACATCACCCAGAACCTCTCGCAGGAGTTGATCCTAGGTGATGCGGCGCAGGCCAGCCATGTGTCGGCCACGCACTTGGCTCACCTGCTGAAGAACGAGACTGGCAAGACCTTCCTGGAACTCGTGACTGAACGGAGGATAGAGCAAGCAAAGACTCTTTTGGTTTTCACTTCTGACTCGGCTGCTGAAATCGGGGAAAGCACAGGGTTCGGTGAACCAGCGCATTTCGCACGTCGTTTTCGACAGATCGTGGGGTCGACACCTACAGCCTATCGGCGGCGATTCCAGCAGGAGGGTATGCAGACTTGGGTCGAGTAGCCTAGGGTTTCACTCCGCACTTCACAACGCAGCCTTTTCTCGATGCATCGAGATCGAAGTTCAATCGTCTGTGATGATCAAAGGGCAGGCATAGCGAAGGAGAAATGTCAGGGGCGCCGAAATTGGACACCCGAGACTAGCCCGAAGGTGACAAGAACTGAAGTGGTCATCGCTATTCCAAGGGCAACGCTTGATGGCAAGTAGGAGGCCGTAAGCGCCAATGCCGAGCAGAATCCAGCGAGACTCACTGTGCCGAGTATTGCTGAGTGCAACAGTGCAGTGACACTGGCCGCGCCATACTTCTGATGCACAGTCAAAGCCACCAAGGCGTAACCAATGGGGAATGCAAGCAGAAGGCCAGCTCCTACTGCCCCAAGCCAGCCGGCTGCAGTCGTTATGAGCGCGACGAGCACGCCGGCGAACATACCTCGCATTGCGAACAGCGCAATTCCTGCCTTCCTCTTCAGCGGTGCCTGATGCGTAGCGAACTTCGCTCCGAGGCGAAAGCAGACGCCGGTAGCAGCAATGAACAGAATGACGCCAATCAATGGCCGCGCCGGAAAGAGCTGAAACGAGAATGCGGCCAACAACCACGTGGCCATGGCAAAGCCGAGGGCGATCCAGGGCGACGCTCTGCCTGCTACAACGATGTAGGCCAGCAGAAAGAACTGCGTGGCACACAGCGAGAGCAACGCATACGACGCTGCCTGCGCGACGAATGCCTCGGATGCTTGCGCAGCCAGGAAGTAGAAGCCCGGCCCGAGAATGACAGGCAGCCCGGCCAAGGCGCCCCCGACAAGCGGCCCGAATACGCCCACCGCCCAAGAGACAGCAATCACCACGACCGCCGTGGCGACCATTCTTACTGCCAGTGCTTCAAGCGGGATTTGGGAAAAAATTGATGCCAGCATCGTCATCTCTGTCTCTGTGACGCCTTCCACAACTCGATGATGAGCGATCCAATTGTTCTTGACGCTCCAGAGCCGACATCGTACATTATCTGGAATGATCATTCCAGTATGACGGTTTGCCATGCGTACCAAAGAATTCGAACCTGATGAAATCGCCGATGCCGCCATGCGCGTGTTCTGGGAGCGTGGTTATGCCGCAACCTCGATGCAGGATCTTGTCGAAGGCACCGGTCTGTCTCGCAGCAGCATTTACAGCACCTTCGAGAACAAACAAGGGCTCTATCAGCAGGCACTGCGCCGCTACCAGGCCGTGACCACGGCCAACGTGGAGTTGTTGGCTGGTCCTGGCTCCGTCAGGGATTTGGTCCGGCAGTTGCTGATGCGCATCTTGGAGGATGAGTTGGGCGATCCGCAGCGGCGGGGCTGCCTCGTTGCCAATGCGACACTAGAACTGGCAGGCCATGATGAGGCAGTCGCCGAACTGGTGGCACACAATTTCCAGCGTCTGCAGAAGGCACTGGAAAAGCTGATCGTCCGGGGGCAGCAATCAGGCGAGGTCGCCGCCGAGAAGAGCCCGCGTGCGCTGGCCCGTTTCTTCGTCAACACCATGCAGGGGCTGCGGGTATTGAGCAAAGGCAGTCCCGCGCAGCAACGTCGCCATTGCCTACTGGATGTGATCGACGTGGCGCTCGACACGCTGTAGCCCCCACCTGGCATCCCGGCACATCGGTGCGCGCCTGGATGCCGGGTTTTTGTTTGGCCAAAATTGGAATGATCGTTCCAATTAGAAGTTCTTCATCCACCATCAAAAGGAGTTCACATGAGCACCAACCAAAGCATCACCATCGCTGTCCTCGGCACCGGCCTGATCGGCGCCCCCGTTGCGCGCAACCTGCACAAGCAGGGGTTCAGAGTGCATGCCTGGAATCGCACTGCCGCCAAGGCAAAGGCTTTGGTGGCCGATGGCATCCTGGCATTCGACAGCCCGGCCGATGCGCTACGCGGTGCCGACATCATCATGACCGTGCTCAAGGACGGCCCCAGCATCCAGGAAGCCCTGCAGGCCGCCGCACCGGCCTTGAACAAGGGAGTCATCTGGCTGCAACTGAGCACGGTTGGCATCGAGAGCATCGAAACCCTGTCGGCATTGGCCGAACAGCATGGGCTGGTGTTCTATGACGCCCCCGTGCAAGGCACCCGCCAGCCGGCCGAATTGGCGCAACTCATCATTCTGGCGTCCGGTCCGCTCGAGCAGCGTGCGGCCGCGCAGCCCGTCTTCGACGCCATCGGCAAGCGCACGCTGTGGGTATCGGAGCAAACGGGTGCCAGCAGCCGCCTGAAGCTCGCGCTCAACAACTGGGCCTTTGCGCTGACGCACGGCCTTGCTGAGAGCCTGGCGCTTGCCAAGGGGCTGGGCGTCGATCCGGCGCTGGTGGTGGATGTGATCACGGGCGGGCCGATGGACAGCGGCTATTTCCAGGCCAAGGCCGCCGCCATCCTGGCCGAGAACTACACCACCAGTTTCTCCATCGTCAATGCGGTGAAGGACGCTCGACTGGTGGTCGATGCCGCCGCCCAGGCCCGCGTGCAGGTCGATGCGGCGCAGGCCGGTCTACAGCGCTTCGAGCGTGCGCTGGAAGCCGGGCACGGTGACAAGGACATGGCGGCGTCCTATCTCGCCTGACCTGCACGGGAACGACAACAGCATGCGCATCCAAAATCATGAAACGTTCACAGCAACACCTGCTGCAACCGCTGAGGGGCTACCCGTCTGGAACCTGCTGGCGTTCACGATGGCAGGCTTCCTCGCCATCATGACTGAGACCATGCCGGCGGGCCTACTGCCGCAGATCGGCCAGGGCCTGGGCGTTACCGAAGCCCTGGCAGGCCAGTTGGTAACGCTCTATGCGCTTGGGTCGGTGCTGGCGGCGATCCCGGTCATCGCCGCCACGCGCAGCTGGAACCGCAGGCCATTGTTCCTGCTGGCCATCGGCGGCCTGATGGTGTTCAACTCCATCACGGCCTTGTCTGCCCACTACGGGCTGACCTTGGCCGCGCGCTTCGTCGCGGGCATGGCTGCCGGTGTGGTGTGGGGGCTGCTGGCCGGCTATGCGCGGCGCATGGTGCCCCCGCATCTGCAGGGGCGCGCGTTGGCGGTGGCCGGTGTCGGCCAGCCCATCGCCTTGTCCATCGGCGTGCCGTTGGGAACGTGGCTGGGCACTATGTTCGACTGGCGCGGCGTGTTCTGGATCATGTCGGCGCTTTCGCTGCTGCTGTTCGTCTGGGTGCGGCTGGTGGTGCCGGATTTCGCGGGCCAATCCGCGAGACAGCGCCTGCCGATCCGGCGCATCTTCCTGATGCCCGGTATCCGCCCGGTACTGCTAGCGCTGTTCGCCTGGATATTGGCGCACAACATTCTCTACACCTACATCGCGCCCTTCTTGGCGTCCGTGGGGCTAGGGCATCGCGTGGATGCCGTACTGCTGCTGTTCGGTGTGACGTCCATCGTGGGGATATGGATCACCGGCCTGCTGGTGGATCGCTGGCTGCGCATGCTGACTCTGTTCAGCTTGGGCGTGTTTACCGCGGCAGCGCTGGTGCTCGTTTTCTCCGGCGGTTCGGCGCTGGCTGTGCTGCTGGGCATTGCGACGTGGGGGCTGACGTTTGGCGGCGCACCGACGCTGCTGCAAACCGCACTGGCCGATACAGCGGGCGATGGCGCCGACGTGGCGCAATCCATGCTGGTAACGATCTTCAACCTCGCAGTGGCCGGTGGTGGTGTCGTGGGCGGTGTGCTGCTCGAACGCCTGGGACCGGCGTCATTCCCGTGGACGATGGCGGTACTGGCGCTGCTGGGCCTGTCGGTGGTCTGGTCGGCCAGTGTGCACGGCTTCCGGCCAGGCGGTCGCGTCGCGGCATCTTGATCGAGTGCATTCCATGGCGACGACCGCAATGAACACGTGGCGCGATGTGGCGCTGATCGCTCTCTCGCCGGCGATCTGAGGATCAACCAATCTGGTGCCTTCGGAAGGGTTGCCGCCGGATCAGCCCTTCACGGCAGCGCTCATCCGTGCTCCGCCAGCTTGCTGCGCACGCGCTAGGTGCCAGCCCTTCAAGATTGGCTGCGCCTGCTGGTACTGGGCGCACTTCTTTCAGGCAGCTGGCGAGTGTCTTCGCCGTGCAGTGGACGATTGCGCGGACCCGACAGTGAAAGCCCTATTTCATTCGACGTCATTCTATTTCAAAAGGTATTTTCATGACCAATCCCATTCAACGTGCCATCGAATCTCGCACGTCCGTCAATCACTATCAACTCGGCCGCCCCCTGAGCGATGAGGTCATCGCGTCATTGGTCGCCCAGGCAACTCAGGCACCTTCTGCCTACAACATGCAGAACTGGCGATTCATCGCAGTGCGATCGGAGGACGCCAAGATCCGCTTGACATCGGCGGCCTACGGGCAGCAGAAGGTGGTGGATGCTTCCGTCGCATTCATCGTTTGTGGATCGCTGGCCGCACATACACAACTGGCTGCCGCGCTCCAGCCCAGCGTGGATGCAGGCATCATGGCACAACACATGGTCGATGGATGGGTGGTCCAAGCCAGTGCTTCACATGAGCGCGATCCCGTTTTGCAGCGCGATGAAGCCATCCGCTCGGCTTCGCTGGCGGCGATGACATTGATGTTGGCTGCGCAAGGTATGGCGTTAGGCTCATGCGCGATGGTGGGCTTCGATGCAGCAGAAGTAAGCCGGGAATTCAATCTCGATGCCACCGAACTTCCCGTCGTCATCGTGACGGTCGGCTATCCGGCGGCTGGCAACTGGCCGCAGAAGCCGCGCAAGCCATTGTCCGAAGTCCTCAACATCGTTTGAGGATTCGGAGATGGACAAAGTCGACGAAAACCACTGACCCCTTATACATGCGCCCACACGGACTGTCTGTTCTGTGAATCCTAAGGCATGCGACTGGCATAGCCGCCTGCAGCATGCAAAGACTACGCTCCAGACGCGCCCGATCGCGTTTCGGAAAACGATTTGATGAAGACATTTGGGGCTGCTGGCCACAGACCGACCGTCTGTCCAGCGCGTGGGCCCGCGCGCATTCACGATAGTCAGTTCGCTCGCGCCGGCCTGGAGAAAGCGCTTGAGCTGGCGATACAGCGTGGTGGTAGCCAGCCCTGCCTCGGCGCCAGTGCGGTCGGGATATTCCCTCTCATGGTCAGATGAGACCAGTGTAGATGGCGATAGAGCGATAACACCGAGGCCAACCCCCAACAGGCACTAACCGTGGCCAGGATGCCTTAACCTGGTTGCCTTGAGCATCGACACGCGTCTTCTCCCGAGCACGCAGGTAACCCGAAGCTACACGCTGACTCCACGTATCCCGCCTCCAGCAGCGCCCTATGCCTATGGATACGTGACTACGCACCGCCGCCCGGTAGGGCGGCCGATCACGTAGACTAGGCGCATGCGATCATCGATAATCGCCTCAGCCTGGAACTCCGACGGCGAGATGCAATACACGTTGCGGCGTCCATATACCTCCCCGCTGACCAGCGCCTCCACAGCCACGCGGAAATCGTCGTGGACGTAGCGTGTCGGCGCAGCGAAATCGATCATGCCGGCACCCGTGCGCGGTTCCCAGATGACCCCATAGTCAACCTCCGCTGCCCACTGCGTGATCGCATTGAACGTCGAACGACTGTTGGCCCCTGTTACACTGAAAGCCAGTGCCGTGGAGGGCCCAGAGAGGAGGGATGCCAGCACAACTGCAGGCAGCAGAACTCGATGTAACTCTATTGACTTCATGATCTTCGATCCCTATTGGGGGAGCATTCAACCCCGATGCGTCATCCACGACTCCCAGGAAGTACTCATCCCCAGCTGGAGGCAACATGGAAGTTAAAAGGAGTCAACCAATCCTGAAATGACAACTGTGCGTTGCCCCCATGCTGTTGACCGACGAATTGTCCTCAAGAGAGTTCCATGGATATTTATTCATATTCACTTGAATAGTATTAATTCCGATACGTCATAAATCCGTAAGAATTTAGGCATCGTAGCCAGTCCAATCGTCGTGGTGATATCGCGCCTGACGCATTTACCCCCGAGCTTTGGCGGGGCCCGCAGTCTCGCCCCTTACGATTTCAGATCTCGCGAGTCAGTATGATCGATGGCAAGTCATATCATGTCAATGCACATCTGCCCGGAGGCACGCATCAGTACACCATCGCAATTGATCCGGACAGCGGCGCCGTCTACGTCAGCAACCGCGCCAAGGTCAACGACCGGAGCGCAACGGATATACCCTTGCCGTTCGAACCAGGCGGCGACACTATTACCCTGATCCGGCCCTGATCAGACTGGAGCGTACAAAGACAGCCCACGCCCCTCCTTCTTCAGCTTTCGTTCTCGAAGTTGTGATCCACCATGTGCGACACCATATTCGCCAGCGGCAGCGTCACCGTGACGACCAGCCCCCCGTCGGGGCGGTTAGCGGCAACGAGGGTTCCTCTGTGGCTGCGCACGGCACGGCTGGCAATCGCCAATCCCAATCCGTAGCCCTGCCGGCTCAGTCCATTTTGAAGTCGAACGAACGGATCTTGCATCCGACGCAAATCGACCTCCGGCACACCCGGGCCACGGTCCGCAATCCACAGCACCGCCCGGTGCAGGTCGTCGTCCACCGACAGGGTGACCTCGACGGTATCGCCTTGCACGGAGAACTGGGTGGCGTTGCGGACAATGTTCTCGATCGCGCGGCGGATCAGTTTCGCGCTGCCTTGCATCAGCATTTGCTGTTTCGTTTCGATCCGTGACACCATCGCGACGCCCTTGGCCCGGGCTTCGAAGCTTGCATCGGCAACGACAGCATCAACCAAGGCCCGCATATCGAAATACGCATCGAGTTCCGATTCGCCACTTTCACCCCGGGACAGAGACAGCAGTTCGCCGACCAGGTCGTCCAGTCGCCCCACTTCCGATTCGATGCGCCGCAGTGGCTCCCCGGGGGCACCCGCATCCTGGCCCGCCAGCGCCACGGCGAGATTCAACCTGGCCAGCGGCGAACGCAGTTCATGGCTGACGTCGTGCAGTAGCTGATCACGTGCTAGCAACAGTTGCTGCAGTTGTTCGGCCATGCGGTCAAAGTCGTCCGCGAGATCAGCGATCTCGTCGCGGCGCCGGCCCATTGAGGGCTGCAGCCGGGTAGTGAGCTGGCCATCGGCCAGCTTGCGAAACCCTTTGCGCAAACGCTGGATCGGCCGGCTCAGGTACCAGGCCAGGATCGCGCTGAAAAGCAGGCCGCCCAGCACGGCCGGAATCGCCCACTCCACCTCCAGGTAGAACCTGAGGAAGTCCCTGATGCTCCAAGAGCCTGACTCCGGCGGCAGCGTGTAGCGGAGCTCCCATTCCCTAGACTCGGGGTCGACCGCATGCTTGACCAGGATTTCGCTGCGTTCCTGGGGAGCCTCCTCAGGTTTGGCCACGCGCTTCGCTTCAACGACCGACAACAGGTTCCATTGCTCGTGGCCGCCGGGCCAGTTCGAATTCTGTGCCTTCCAGCTTTGCGAGACCTCCCTGAACTTTGCCATTCCGTCTGATTCGATTGCCAGCTGCGCCGCGGACAACTGGTAAGGAGCGACGACCTTAGCGACCTCCCGATCCATCCGTTTGCCGTCCCCCCACCGCACAGCATAGGCTATCGCGACGGCGTGGAAAATAAAGAGGTTGGTAATCCAGAAACCAAGGAGAATTTTCCAAAACAAGCGTGATCTCACTATTCCGCCTTTATCCGATAGCCGACTCCACGCACAGTTTCAATCTCAATATCGCGAGCGCCTTTGGTCAGCAGTTTATGGCGAATATTGCTGATGTGCACGTCCAGGCTGCGGTCATAGGGTTCGCGTCGCCGCCCCAGCGCCTCCAGCGAGAGATCGTCTTTTGATTTCACTGCACCGTCGGCCCGCATCAGTGCTTCCAGCACGTTGAATTCCGATACGGTCAATTCGATTGACCGATCACTCCAGAAGACAGTCCTCGTGCTCGGCGAAAGCACCAAGCCCAGAATCGAGAATTTTTCAGGCAGGGCCGCAGCTCTGTTCAATGGCCGCCGGCGCAGAACCGCACGCACGCGCGCGACCAGCTCGCGCGGATCGTAAGGTTTGGGTACGTAATCATCGGCCCCCATTTCCAGGCCTACCACCCGGTCCAGTTTGTCGCCCCGCGCGGTCAACATGATGATGGGCACATCACTGCGCCGGCGGATCTCGCGCAACGCATCGATGCCGCTCAACGTTGGCAGCATGATGTCCAGGATGACCGCATCATGATTTCCGGACAACGCAGCCGTCACCCCTGCCCTGCCGTCGCTAACGGCAGTCGTGACGAATCCCTCAGCGCTGAGATAGGCCGTGAGCATTTTGCACAGGTCTCCATCATCATCGACCAACAGTAAGCGCAAGGCCAGAGCTCCTCAAATAGCGACGACGAAATAATAGTATGTCAGGGCCCCCGCATAGGAAGCCTTTACGAAATCCTTACAAAACGTTTTCGCTTTCCTGCCCCTACGATCCTCTCCTTGCGGATCAAATATAGCAATCAGTTCTTACAGGCGCTCCTGCGTGATTTGCCAATGAGAAAACCATTGTCGGGCGCCATAGGCGTTGCCATTGCGGGCATCCTGGCCATCGCCGCGGCGGCTTACGGAAGTGCCGCAAAGCAGACATCCGAGTTTATCACCGCCGAAGCCACGGTGCAGCCGATCGAACGCACGGTACTGGCCAGCGGCGTGCTGGAGCCGATCAAGCTGGTGAGCGTGGGCGCTCGCGCTTCCGGCCAGGTCATGAAGCTGCACGTCAAGATCGGCGATACTGTGAAGGTCGGCCAGCCGATCGCGGACATCGACTCGCAGCCGCAACGTAACGCCTTGAACAAGGCCGAGGCCGCGCTGGAGAACGTGAAGGCGCAGCGCATAGCGCTTCTGGCCAATCTCCGTCAGGCCGAGCTTGTACTCACACGCCAGCGCAATTTACTGCGGCTTGACGCCACGACGTTCCTTGACAGTTACGACTCAATTCTGACCGCACGCGACGCCCTGGTGACGGATATCGCGTCGCGTGATGCCCAGATCAATCAAGCGGGTGCAGCCGTGCAAATCGCGCGAACCAACCTCAGCTACACCCGCATCGCCGCGCCTATGAGCGGTGTGGTCGTCGCGGTGGTTACCGAGGAGGGCCGCATGGTCAACGCCAACCAGTCCGCCCCGACTATCGTGGTGCTCGCCGACCTGAGCGTAATGAAGGTCAAGGCCAAGATATCGGAAGCAGAAGTGACGCGGGCCAAGCCAGGTCAGAAGGTCTACTTCACAGTGCTCGGCGAGCCGGAGAAACGCTACCACGCCAAACTGCGGTCGGTAGAGCCTGCGCCGGCTTCAATCACTTCTTGGACCGAGCAAAGCATAGCCGGGGCGGCGCAGCAATCAGCTGCGACCAAGACCACCGTATATTACAACGGGCTGTTCGAAATACCCAACCCAGACGGCGAACTGCGCCCCATGATGACGGCACAGGTCCACATCGTGCTGGACGAAGCCCGTGATGTCGTGACCATCCCAGTGATCGCCTTGGGTGACAGGCAGCCCGACGGCAGCCGAACCGTACGAGTCGTCGATGACAAGGGAAAGGTGACTGCTCGCCCGGTGAACGTGGGACTGAACAATGGCGTTCGGGTTCAGGTCGTCTCTGGCCTTCAGGCAGGCGAACGGGTGGTGATCGGGGATGCCGCCAATGCGATACCTGGTAGCCTCAAAACATGCCCACGCCGGTGATTCAGCTTGATGCCGTCTGGCGTGAAATCACCGCGGGAGAGCAGACGGCTGCCGCACTGAAGAATGTGTCTTTGCGCATCCAAGCCGGCGAGATGGTGGCCATCGTCGGGTCCTCGGGTTGCGGCAATTTTGAATACGGTTCGGAGAGGGCGCATTACGCTCTCTCGCCTGTGTACCAGCGATGTTGGGAGATTTGTGCGGCGACCGGTGCCACGTCTTCATTTGAAGCTGGCGAAGCTCATGACCACTGCGCTGCGGTCTTTTCTACGCTACGCGCGCTATCGCGGCAACATTGCGCTGCCGACCGCCCCGCGTTGACGCCCCTCTGCAACCAGGCCAGCATCTCGCCCTTCCTGTCCCATTTTTTTCCGGCCTTCGGCGTTGCGGTAGGTGCGCCTCGGCTCGGGTGCCGGCGGCGGAGACGCCTTCTCGGCAAAGCAGCCGGCTGCCTGCAGGTCGGTCAAGGTGAGGCCGTGGCTGACCATCTGTACTCGGACCCACACCATGGCTGCGGTGCGCTCAATCTCAAGAGACATGAGACGCATAGGCATCAGGTTTTGGGAAAACGGAAAGGTGCAACGATTGGGGGGGGCCAATCAGTGTGGTAGGGTTCCGGCTATGTTGGTCGCGCGCGCGAACGACACTGCAACCCCCGTTCAGTCGGGCTAGGCCAACGGAACATGACGAAAAAGGCGGGCAGATGCCGTCATCGATGATCGAGTGCCGCCGATCTCTCCCCGCCGGGGGCGGCGCAACCTGGAGACTTAGTCGAAATGTTGACCAACGTTCGTTTGCGCGCGGCCACTCAAACCGATTACCAGCAAATCTCCGAACTGCTTGAATGCTGCGGACTGCCTACGGAGGATGTCTCCGACATCATCGATTCGTTCCAAATTGCTCTGGCAGATAGTCGGGTGATCGGTTGCGCGGCAGCAGAAAGGCACTGTGAAGCGATCCTTATCCGCTCGGTAGCGGTCGAGCTGACATTTCGTGACAGGGGCATCGCCAGCCAACTGGTCGACACGCTATTGATACAGGCTCGCGGGACGGAAGTGCGCGAGGCCTACCTGTTGTCCACCGCGGCCCCGGCCTACTTTGCTCGTTGGGGATTCTCTCTGTTCCCTGCCGATCAGGTCCCCATGGGAATCAGAACATCGGCTGCATTTCAGCGTGCAGCACTGGCATCTGCTCTCTGCATGCGGCGCGAGCTCACTTGAGCCTTCGCCGCAGCGCCGTATAGGTCGACGAGCCTGATGAAAAAGGCCTCTCTGAAATGAGTGGCCTTTGCATCGATCCCCTACGGGCGCCGATCGGAGAATCCGTAAGGGCTCCCACTGACGTGCGAATTGACACATTCACTTGATGCATGGCTGTCCAAGGCCGGGCCGAGACCCGCTGCGCATTGCCGTGCAGCCGACCAGATCTGCTGCGTGAACTGCGTCGCATCCGCTTCGCGCGCCAGGGCCGCTGCTTCGCTGGACCACAGAAGGAAGAAAATCCGCTGCCAGCCTTCTCGAAGGCCGCACGCAACGGATCCACTGCGCCGGTTGCCAGCGGGAATGCCGGCGCCGCTGCATTCATGGGGTCTTGTTCGCGCATGAAGCGGGTCAACAGTCCGCGCGCCCGGCGGCACGTATAGAGGTTGATCAGACGCGTCATGTCGTCGCGCGCGTCGCGTATCGCGGCGCGGTGGACCTCAGGCTAAACATTCGCGCTCTTGAGCACGATCTAGCCGCGTTCGAAGAGATCAAGAATCTGAAGCTCTGGCCAAAGACCATCAAGCTTGCACCACCTAAGCCCATCTTCGACGCCATGCCATTCTAGTTTCGGCGCCGCCACAGATCCACCGTCGCGGTCCGCGTGATCACCTGCCTGCGATACTATAATGCACGCAACAGAATATTCCCGAAATTCTCGGCAGCTTTTTCCGCGCTGCGACAGGTGACAAGACGAATGCGAGTGACCATCATCACTGCCACCGAAAAATGCCAAGGCTAGAATCGGCTCCGTTGAAGCTTTGCCCCCTCCTACGGCTTCCCTTTGAAGCGCCAAGCTGAGCCGGTGCTTGGCGTCTTTGTTCCGTAGCAGGCCTGGGCCACCCTCCCCCAGCTAGCACCGCCCGCCCAGACAACCATTCCCGGAGGAGCACACCATGAGCTAGAGTATCGCTTTGGTCGCCGCCGCCATCCTGTCTTCTGTCTTGTCAACCCCGGCGCTCGCAAAGGAGACGTTCAATGTCTTCACCGATGGGCTGAAGGCCGGCGCATTCGATCTCTATATCGATGCCGCGAAGCCGGCGCCTCTCATCTGGCATCCCTTCCTGCGCTGTCATCCGGCCACCTCGATTGCGCCGTCTCTTGGCGCACGGATTGCTGTTGCCAGAGCACACTCCGGACGGAATGACCAAACCTTGGAATTGGCTGACTAACATCAACGGAGTGAATTCCCGCATATTTCCAGTGTCGGCGCGGCCTTTGCTGCGCAAGGATGCCGGACACCGGGGCTGCGGCTACTGCCGCAGGATCCCACGGCAGCAGCGACTGCCTCGTCCGAACGCCAGCCATACGAGAATAAGTATTTCAGGACAGCCGCAATGACTCGATCCACACGCACCCCGACCCACACGATTCCCAACCTCGGTCCGGCCTACGTCACCCGTCGGCAGTTTCTTGAAGTTGCCGGAGCGGGAATACTGGCGACCAGCCTGCCGGGCTGCGGCGGCAGTTCCGACAGCGCCACCCCCTCCTACAGCCAGACCATAGATTGGGGCGAGCGAGCGATCGCGCGGGTAATGAGCGAACAGCGGGATGCGGCCGCCATCTCGGTGGCGCTTCTCAAGCGCAACAACATCGTGTGGCGGCGGGCATTCGGGAAGGCGTCCGTTGACGACAATAAGCCGGCCACGATCCAGACCCGCTTCAACATCGGCTCCGTCAGCAAGGTGCTGGCCGGCCTCGCCGGCGTGATCCTCCAGGATCGGGGGCTGATCGATCTGGACACCCCGATTGTCCGCTACCTTCCCGCGTTCAGGATGCTGTCGCCGGCGTACGCGCGCATCACGTCGAGGCACTTGCTGTCGCACGCCTCCGGCTTGCCAGGAACGAATGGCCGCAACATCTTTACCTTCGCGCCGGTGCCCGGCTACTCGGCCGACACCGAGACCGAACTGTTGGACACTCATCTCAAGCATGTCCCGGGACAGCTCGCGGTGTACTGCAACGATGGCTTCACACTGTTCGAACAGATTGTGCTCGCTGTCACCAGACAGACCTTTCCAGACTTCGTCGAGACAAACATTCTCGCGCCGCTGAACATGACGAATTCCGGCTACCCGCGGAGCCCGCAACCGGCCGGCGAGTTCGCCTACCCCTACTTTCGCGAGAAGCAGTATCCGCAGGAGTTCGTCAATGCGTTCGCCACAGGTGGACTGAGTACGACGCCCTCCGACATGATGAACCTCGCACAGATGTTCCTCGCGGGCGGGATGTTCCAGGGCAGGCATATCGTGTCTCCCGCTGGCATTTCCGCCATGGCGACGGATCAGACTACGGGCCTGCAGATCAACCCGTCGCCGGAATGGCGTTGGGGCCTGGGCTGGGACAGTGTCCGGCAGCCGGGCCTGGCGAATGCAAATGTCACCGCGTGGGAAAAGAACGGCGGCACCGCCTTCTTTGCCAGCGAGTTCTTTGTTCTGCCGGACGCGCAAATGGCGCTGATGCTGACCGGCAACTCGGGCTACGGGGGCGATGCGCTCGCGATTGCGGAAGGCATCCTGATGCGTGCGCTGCAGGAGGACGGTAGCCTCGGCGCGCTACCCGCCACGATCGTCAATACCGTGCCGCCGCTGGCAACGCCTCCCGACACGACGGATGCCGCGGGAATCTATGGCAACTACAAGGCGCCGTTGCAGGTGGTTGTCGGCGAGGACGGCAGCCTGGCACTCAACGAATGGAGCGGCAGTGCATGGGCCCCGCTTCACAGCGGCGTGTCGCGGTACCGGTACCGAAGCGACGGCTGGTGGTGGAGCGACAACGGCGCGCTTCCGAGCTTTCGCTTCGCCGAGGCGTCGGGAACCGATGAGGCCGGCAACGCCTACCGTTACCGGTACCTGATGGAGCGCGTTACCCCTGGCGCCGGTTATGGACGGATCACGCTGCCGATCGCCCAGCAGCTGGCTCCCCGGCCTCTGCTTTCCGCTGCGTGGCGGTCTCGCATGGGATCGCGATGGACGGTGACCAACGAGTCGCCCGAATCCGTCTCGTGGAAGCTATCGGACAATCCGTCGGTCACCATCGGCAGCTTGGTCGAGCTGCCGGGCTACATCCTGTTCGGGGGTGGCAGCGTGGGTTACCAACTGCTCGTCCCGCTCGCCGACGACCGCGGTGGCATGTCGGTGAAGGTGCCGGTCAACCACGGGCGTGACCTCAATGAGATCCGCTTCGCCACGGTCAATGGCATGGAAACACTGACGATCGACAGCTCGGTCTACGCGCCGGCGTGATACTGGAACGGCGTAGCGCAGCGCGAGTGCCGCCTCACTGACCGGAGACCGGGACACGCGCCGCTTGCCGGCCAGCCTCTGCGCGGGTAAATGGGAGCGGATGGGCTTCCCATCCGCCTGGATCGGCGGCCTCGCACGTTCAGAACAGCGATGCGATGGGTTAAGCAACGCCATCCCCGCCCGGATCGCCCCCCTTCCGGCACGGTTCCGTTCACTCAAATGGCGTGCACCCAGGCGGGGGTGTAGTTGTATGGGTTCCGGATGACCTCGTAGCGGACCACTTCTATCGATCGCGCAGGTGAGCATGGGTTGATGGCAAAACAGGTAAGAGCGTGGCCAAGAGGATCTGACCCGCACAGCGTGCCGCGATCGCTCACCCAGCCTCTTCAGGGCTTCGTGTGTGGCCCGCGCAAGCTCGCATTCCCCGATCTGCCGGCACCCAATTCCTCGATGTTGAGCCGCTGCGCACCGGAGCTCGCAGTGAAGTTGCCCACCATGTACACCGGCGCGTCAATGCACCTGCCGGTGGACAGCACCGGCCGGAAGCTGTGCGGCGAAGGCAAATGGGGGATGCGCAAACACGGCTATTCGAGGCGGCACACCGGGTGCATGGTCCATCTCCTCCCCGGACGCGACCTCGCCATCAATCCAGCGGGCCGGGTGGTGTTGACGATGGCGCGCATGGATCAAGGGCGAAGCGCCCATCTTCAGAAACGAAGTGCAGCGCGCAGCCTCGCGCTCTGATCGACATAATTGTTAGCAGCGCGCAGGCCATACTCGGCTTTCAGCTCGAAGCCCTTCTTTGTGACGAGGTCCAGACCGACGGTCAAATTGCCGTATGTCCTAGGCGCACCGGTCTCGATCTGAAACGGCGCAACGCCACTGCCCGCCAGACTGGCAAATTGCATCTGCGCGGTCCAGCCTCCGTTGCTCAAGAAACTTACGCCGGCGGTAGCATAGGGGCGAATCGTCATATTCCCGAGATCAACGCGGCCGCCGATCTCCAAGCTTGGCGTCGTCATGACGCTCACTCGGCTGGCGCGCTGCGCCGCGAGATCAAACACACCAGCGCCAGTTTCACGATAGCCGGGCTGATAGGCATAGTTGATGTCGATATCCGTATAGGGCCTCAGATACCAGTTCCGAAATCCAATCTCATAAGATGCGCGCAACCGACCGCCGAGATGGTAGGCGTCTGGGCTGCTCTTCGCCCGCGCGTTGAAACTCGGCAGGCTGACCGCACGCGTCATTTCCGATGCTTCATAGCCGCCCCTGACGGCCGCGGCGAACAGCCAGGGACCGATCTGACGCTTGATCGCCAGGCCGGCGCTGATGGTGTTACTCGAGACGTCCACCGCGTTCTGGTCCGCTGTCGTAGTTGCTGACGAATAGCTGAGAGAGCCTCCAAGGAACCAGTCACGGGCAATCTCCTTTTGCAGACCGAATTGATAGGTCGCCTGCTTCGTCCGATAGCCGCTATCGTCGCCCGAGGCGCTGCGATTGACGAGATTACCGGTGATGCGACCCCAGCTGCATTCCCCTTCGCGCAGGCGCGTTCCGCCATCGATGAACGTGGGGCAGCTCATCAACCCGTTGAAGAACGAATAGGATTGATGAACCTGCGAAACCACGCGGCTATGCGCGACGTCGCTGGCGAGATTTCCGAGCGCATTGCGATAAGCGGTCAGGCTGGGGAGCTTGGTGAAGGGCGTGAAGATTGACGCGGCGCCTTCATAGCCGGAATCCCACAGAGCCTGCAGGTGGCTTGCGATGCGCGATTGATCGGATTTGAGCGCCGCGCTCGCCTTGGTGAAATTGGCGCGCGGCGTAATCGTAACGTCCTTGCGATCTGCGCTCAATTGCAACGCGTGACTGATAATTGTGGCTCCGTCGTCGGATGCCCCAGCGGTGAAGGCCATCGGACCCAACGCCGTGTCGAAATGGGCAATCGTCAAATTCTTGCCTTTGAGCGGGTTCGCTACGTCCGGTAGGACCATTCCGCCAAAATTTGACTCACCACTAACTGATAGACGATCGCTTTTGTTATTCGCATAGTCGAGATTGACCAGAAGCATCCCGTCCGAGGTCTGATGGAATCGTCCAGTCATCAAGGTCGTCGTGTACCGAGTCTGCATGCCCAGGCCAAGAACGTTGGTGTTAGTCAGTAGGCCATTGCCTCCGATCGTAACAATCGCGCCCGGGTGGAGTTCATCTGCGTTGCTGATGGCGCTCGCATTCCCGCCGAGCACGATATTTCCCGCGATTCTGCCGGATGTATTGGTCAGTATGGCGCTGCCGGATGTGGTGATTGCATTACCGCCCAGCGAAGAAATACGGCCGCCATTGTTCACTATCGTCGTCATACCGGTTGTGTTGGTTGCGATCGCCGCTCCAAGGCTTCCGTTTCCTCCCGTGACCTGCGCGCTTTGTCCAATTGTGAGCGAAATATCGCCGCCCCTATGAATGCCTGCGGCGCCTGCCCCGGAATTACCAACGCTGACAGCGTAGATCGCTGGAGAATTCTTTCCCTGCGCGGACACCAAAGCGTTCTTGCCGACGGTGATGTCGATCGCTCCGCCAGAATTTCCCGGGGTTTCCCCGGGGCGCTTCAGCAAAAGACCTGCGTCTGTAAGAATCGCACCACTGCCAAGGCTCATCGCGAGAATCGCTGGCGCATTGGCCCCACGCGTCACAATGCCAGGCTTATCGGCTTGGTATGTATCGCCGCCAAGCACATTGACGATGACATGGCCGCCCTGACCCGCGCCGCCGGTTATGCCCGCATCCTTGATGAGATTCAGGTCATAGCTCACCGCAGCCATGTTTCCGGCGATACCGCCCCCGCCGCCGATGCTCTGCGCCACGACGCCAGCCGCGCCATCGCCCGTGGTCCTGACGCGGCCGTCAACAGCGATAGTCACCTTCCCGCCGTCGCCATAGCCGTTGTAGCCACGACTGGAGGTATCTGCCAGCGTGATCAGTCCCGCTGTAGTCGTCAGCCCCGCGACGCCTCCCCCGGCGCCGACGCTTTGCGCGAAAATGCCGAAAGCGTTTTGCCCGGATGTGGCGATGCCGCCATTGCTGTCGAGCTTCACGCCGACGGCAGCGCCGTGGCCCGTGGAAGTGCCGGCCGCGTTGAGCGTCAGCTTCACTGGCGATGAGAGAGGGCCTGTATCGCTTGCCGATGCGACATAACCGCCGCCAGCGCCGACGCTTTGAGCCAGCACGCCGAATGCGAGCGTGCCCGATGTCTGAATTGCATTATTGACATCGACTGTCACGCCGCCGCCATCGCTGGGGCTGCTGGTCGCGGTCGCGCCCAGCCTAATATCGTTCGATACGTTGATCTGATTGGGCGACGTCAATTCGGTGAACAGCAGACTTGCCGCTCCACCGCCGCCGCCGACGCTTTGCGCCATGATCGCATGCGACAGCGCGCCCGATGTCTTGATTGTCCCGGCGCTGGTCGCCGAGACATTGCCGCCATGGCCCGACGCGCCGTCAGCACCCAGCTTCGTTTGGCCGCTCAGTGGATAAGGTTCAAAGCTGCCGCTGAATCCGCCGCCGAAATGCGCGGCGCTCTTACCGCCGCCGCCACCGATGCTTTGCGCGAAGACGCCAGCGGAGTCAACGCCGCCGGTGATGATCGAACCTTGATGGTCAATTACGACAGCATAGTCTGTTGAGTCGTTGGGCCGGCGAACGCCACTGCCACCATTGCCTCCGCCGCCGCCGCCGCGACCGATATTGATGTCGAAATTGAACGTCTGCCCGCCGAAGAGCTGATTGGAACTCCCGGCGTTGCCGCCGCCGCCACCGACCGCCTGCGCGAAGACGCCCGGCGAATGCGCGCCTGTCGTCGTGATACTTCCGTCATTGGTCACGGACACGCCTCCGGCTTCGCCGGAGCTGCCTCCCTGGCCGCCGATATTGAACGAGAGGCTGCCGCCACCCTGGAGCCGGAGGAGCGGAACGGCGCCTTCGATGATCGAAAGGATTGTGCCGCCCACTTTCGGGTCAGAGAACAAATCCTTGACGATCTCTTCTACTGACCGGCCAACGCTACCGCCATTGCCGCCGCCGCCGCCGATGCTCTGGGCGAAGACGCCGGCGGCGTTCTGCCCGTTCGTCGAGATGGCGCCTTTGCTGAGCACCGTGACAAGCCCGCCCTTGCCGGAGCTGCCGCCTTGCCCACCAACCGCAAAATTCCCACCGAATGTCTCGGGGAACTGGCGCCAGTTCGCGCCAGCGCCTGCTGCCGTCTGCAGCGCGCCCATGATGGTGGTCGCCAGATTGGCGTTCGAACTGGAGCTAACGTTGCCTCCATTGCCGCCGCCGCCCCCGATACTTTGTGCGACGATCGCGTGCGCGCTGGCGCCAGTTGTCTCGATAGTGGCCGAATCGCCGTTGGTGACGGTTACGGCATTGCCGTCGCCGGCCGCCCCCCCGCTGCCCCCGATGGTCGCGGTCGCCTGAAATGAAGGCGTGAACTTGCCTGGCGTCCAGTCGCCGGCATTCAATGTACGGAGAGTCCTCACCAGGCTGATCAGTGCGTTGGTGTCGCCAAGCCCTGCAGAGAAAAGGTTGCCCGTAAGACGCGATGCACTGCCGCCATTGCCACCGCCGCCGCCGATACTCTGCGCATGGATGGCGTAGGAGTGTTCGCCCAGAGTCTTGATATCGTCGGTGTTCGTAACACTAACGGTTCCGCCGTGATTGCCGCTGCCGCCGTGGCCGCCGATGTTGAGACTGAGTGTTCCATTGCCGGTCGAAGTCGTCATACCCTGCGCATTGCCGCCGGCGCCGCCACCGCCGCCGATGCTCTGCGCGAGAATGCCAATCGAGCTAATTCCCGTTGTCAGCAATGGTCCGTCGCTTTCGACCGAAACAGCGCCGCCGATGCCGCCGAAGCCGCCTCGGCCGCCTACCGCGACGCTGCCGCCGAGCGTAACCGGCAGAAAACCCTCGGGCGGCGGAATCACCTGAATCATGCCGACTTGAGCGAAGGCATTGCCGCCAACGCCACCGCCACCGCCGATGCTCTGGGCGATCATCGCGTTGGCGTTGTCGCC
>NZ_JARJLM010000541.1 GCF_029335485.1 Cupriavidus basilensis | reverse complement strand
CCCCGGCCATCGGTCACCAGTTGCGCGCCCTCTTCCACCCCCCTGGCGATATAGCCTTCCACCTTGGCCTTGTGCGCGGCGGTCACCAGCGGGCCCATCTCGGCATCGGCCTCCATGCCGTTGCGGATCTTCAGCGCCTGCGCCCGTGCGGCCAGGCGCGGCACCAGCCGGTCGGCCACCTCGCCCACCGCCACCGCCACCGAGATCGCCATGCAGCGCTCGCCCGCCGAGCCGTAGGCCGCGCCGATCAGCGCGTCCACCGCCTGGTCGAGATCCGCGTCGGGCATCACCACCAGGTGGTTCTTGGCGCCGCCCAGCGCCTGCACGCGCTTGCCGTGCCGGGTGCCCTCGGCATAGATGTACTCGGCGATCGGCGTGGAGCCGACGAAGGACAGCGCCTGCACGTCCCGGTGCGCCAGCAGCGCGTCCACGGCTTCCTTGCCGCCCTGCACCACGTTGAACACGCCGTCGGGCAGGCC
>NZ_JARJLM010000540.1 GCF_029335485.1 Cupriavidus basilensis | reverse complement strand
GCTCGGCCAGCCGGTCTGGCGGCCGGGCTCGCCGGCGGGCTACGACGACATCGCCGCGAGCTGGGCCGCGCCCGATGCGCTGGTGCGGCGCGTAGAGTTGGCGCAGCGCCTGGCGGCGCGTGTCGGCGATCGCCTCGATGCGCGCGAACTCGGTCCCAGGCTGCTTGCCGGCACGCTGTCGACGCCGACCGCCGGCGCCATCGCCCGTGCCGAGAGCGCCCAGACCGCACTGGCCTTGCTGCTGGTTTCGCCCGATTTCCAACGGAGGTGATGTCCATGTTTTCCCGCCGAGATTTCCTGCGTGTCACCGCCGGCGCGGGCGCCATGCTCGCCTTGCCACGCCTCACCCTGGCCAGCGTGGATTCCGACCGGCGCTTTGTCTTCGTCATCCAGCGCGGCGCCGCTGATGGCCTGAACACCGTGATCCCCTATGCTGATCCCGGCTATGCGCGCCTGCGCGGTGCGCTGGCCATCGATGCCGCGCAGGCCACGCGGCTGGACGGCATGTTTGCGCTGCATCCCGCGCTGGCGGAAACGGCGCGCCTGTATGGCGCCGGCCAGGCGCTTTTCGTGCAGGCGGTGGCGTCTCCCTACCGCGAGCGTTCGCACTTCGACGGCCAGAACGTGCTGGAAACCGGCGGCAATGCGCCGTACCAGGTCAAGGACGGCTGGCTGAACCGGCTGGTGGGCCTGCTGCCGAGGCGGGCCGACAACGCCATCGCCTTCGCGCCGACCGTGCCGGCGGCGCTGCGCGGGCAGGCTGAGGTCGCCTCCTATGCGCCATCGGCGCTGCCGGCCGCGCCGGACGATCTGCTCGCGCGCGTCGGGCAGCTTTACGAGATGGACCCGCAGCTGCACCCGCTATGGAATGCCGCGATGCAGGCC
>NZ_JARJLM010000053.1 GCF_029335485.1 Cupriavidus basilensis | reverse complement strand
CTTGCCGTTGGCCAGAATCGCGGCGCCCGACGATACATCGATCAGGCTGCCGACGCCCAGCGTCACATCCTGCGTCGAGGCGAGCGTAACGCTGCCGCCGTCCAGGTAAGCCAGGCGGGACAGGTCGGACGGGCCTAGTTGCGCGTTGGTCCAGAGTCCCCGCGCATCGATGGTTTTTCCGGCCGCCAGCGTCACGCTCGCGTGGCCGTCCGGCGTCAGCAGCACTTCGGGGCTGCCGGCCTGGAACAGGTTGCCGGCGCTCACCTGGCCGCCGCGCGCGGTGATATCCGCATGGATGCTGGTGACGGGAGAGGTGATAGAGAGCCTTCCGCCATTGGCGAGGACGAGCGGCGCATCGACCGCGACCTGGCCGCGGGTCGCGATATCCAGCCCGCCGAGCTGTTGCCCGTTCAGGCGGGCCGCGTCCAGCCATACGGTGCTCAGCCGTTTCGCCTCCAGCGCATCGGCCGCCGCCATGTTCGGCGTGATGCTGTCGATATCGCCGATCTTCACGTCGCTGTTGAAGGCATTGACGCGCCCCAGCGCGCCATATTGCCCCAGCGCCAGGCTCCCTGCCCTGGCCACCGCGTTCTGGCTCTGCCTGTAAGGGTCCGTCACGCTGGCGGAAGCGGCGCGCGTCTGCTGCGCGCCATTGAAGACGGCGGCGACGATGTCGCCTTCGAGCACCGCCGTCGGCGCGCTGACGATCAGCTGGCCCGCATCCCGGCCCACCGTATAGCCGTTCTCCAGCAGCCGCTGCGGCGCGATCAGCGGTGCGTAGTAGTACTCCGTCGTGGTCTTGCCCCAGCGCGCATGCTCGCTCTCGAAGCCCTTGTACACGCCCGCGAACACCATGTCCGCCGGTGCGCTGTTGACGTTGTACAGCCGCCCGTCGCTGCCCTTGAGCCAGGTCTGGTTCAGGTACCCGGTCTGCACGTTCAGGCTCCCGCCCGACAGGTTCACGCTGGAGCCGGCCTGGGTGACGACCTCCTTGCCGCCCAGCACGATGGTGCCGCCCTGCGCGGCCCACTCCCCGATGCCGTGGCCCTGGTTGTTCAGGTACCCGCCCACCTCCAGCAGGCCGCCCGCCGTGTACCAGCGCTCGCCCGCGTACCCGCCCGTGCCGGCAGGCACGTAGGTCAGCTTGCGCCGGTCGATCCAGACGTTGGCGTTGAGCAGGTTGCCGCTGTCGCGGTTGCCCGGCGCATCGCGCTGCTCGTTGCCCTGCACGTTGATCTTGACGTTGTTCGCTTCCATCGCCAGGCTCACGCCCACCGCGCCGGAGACGTCGAGCTGGGCCCGTTCCGCCACGAAGCTGCGCCTGGCCGCGCTGACCGCGATCTGGCCGCCGGTGGCGAGCGTCAGCGAATGGCTGTCGAGCAGCACGTCGCCGCCCGCGACGATCTCGATGCGCGACTGGTCGCGCCGGTCCGGCAGGCGTGCGAGATTGTCGAAGGCGCCGGCGGCCGTCTGGGCACGTATCTTGTCCTGATCCGCCGAATCCTTGATCAGCGCATCGCGCTGGCTGTCCAGGGCGCGGGCCGTACCGTCGTCCTCGATCAGGATCGCGGTGGTGGCACCCTGGCCCAGCGTGACCTTGCCCTGCGTATCGCTGGCCGAGTTCAGCAGGTGGATCGTGCCGCGCGCGTTCACGGTGGTGCTGGACACGGCCACGCCGTTTTGCCGCACGTCGCGCCCGGCCAGCGTGATGTCGCCTTCGCGGGCCAGGAGCAGGCCGGTGTTGCCCACCTTGCCGGCGGTGCTATCGGCGACGAACTGCGGTGCGATTTCGTTGCCGCGCGTGGTCGAGGCGGTGTTGCCCTCGGTCCCGGCGCCCTTGCGGATGATGAAACTGTCGCCGGCGGCCAGCTGGGTCTGGCCCCGGTGCGTGGTGATCGCGCCGGCGTTGTTCACCTCGCTGCCCAGCAGCATGACGTAGCCGCCGCCATCGGTGACGCGCGACGGCTCGCGCGTCGTGATCCGCGCGCCGGCTTGCACTTGCACCTTGCCCAGCGCGTCGGTAAAGCTCGGCGTGGTGGCGTTGGGCCCATAGATGCCGTTCTTCTGGAACTGGTCGTTGCCGATGTTGGCGGCGGCGGCCACCAGGTTGCGCGTGTCGACCTGGCTGCTGCCGTTGAAGATGATGCCGTTGCGGTTGACGACCATCACCGTGCCGTCGCCCTGGATCTGCCCCTGGATCTGGCTGGGCCGCGCCTGCGGATCGTTGACCCGGTTGAGCACCGCCCAGTCCTTTTGCTGCGCGAAGGCCACCGTGGTGCTCTTGCCGACGTTGAAGGTCTCCCAGCTCAGGATCGCCTTGTCGGCCGTCTGCTGGATGGCCACCGTGGTCCTGCCATCCGCCACCGTCTGCACCGGTGCCTTGGCATTGAGCCAGCTTGCGCTCAGGCTGTTGGTGTCGACCTTGAGGCCGCCGTCGGCGAGGCCATCGGGCACCGAAGCCTCATTGAGGGCAGCCAGCCGGGCAGCGGCTTGCGCCGACTGCTGCGCGGCGATGGCCTGCGCCGCCGCGCCGAGATTGGCGATGGAGCGCTGCAATTGCGCGTTGGCCTGTTGCTGCTGTCCCTGCGGGCTGGTCAACGACGAAGCCAGCGCCCCGTTGGGTAGCCTGCCGGTCTGCGCCGCCATGCTTTGCGCGGCGCCCTTGGCCGCGAACCAGGCGCCGCTGAAGGCCTGCTGCGCATGCACATCGGCGGCGACCCCGCTGGCTGCCAGCGCCACGGCGATCGCCCGCGCGATCGGTGCCATGTGGAACGCCCGTCCCTCTTGCATCCCCTGCGTTGGTGTCGCCGTCGCGCGTTTTTGTCCGCGTGTGCTCATGTGGAATTCCTGCCCGAAAGTTGAGTCGATGCCAATCGGCTGCCCGCCCCGCGCCGGGCAGCTCACGTCCATCAGGGCCGTCACATGGCCGGCGGCTCGCGCCGGCGACAGAAGCGTCCCCCCTGTCTAAGGGACGAACAGCCTCGCGCAAATACCGCAAACTATTTTCGGGACTTTCTTCGGATCGGATGCTTTCGGGATGCGGCACCCGTACCCGGCTTCGGGCGCGCACGACAACGCAGGCAACGTGCATGGCACGTTGCCTGTGCATACTGCGCAATCGGGCGGAACATCCCTGTGCCGTGAAACCGGCCTCAGCTCAATACCAGCAGCCCGCCCGGCAGGGCGCGGGCATCGAGCCCGAACGCCTCCTGCAGCTGCCACAGCGCCACGTCCAGCGAGGCAATGACGAAACGCCCGCTCACCGGCTTGTTGCGCACGCTGTCGTTTATCAGCACCACCCGGCCCGGGCGGTAGCGATTGATTTCGTCGAGCGCGTCGGACAGCCTGGTCTGGTTGAACACCAGCAAGCCCTTGCGCCACGCCGACGCATCCGCCGGGTTGACGTTGCCCACCCCACTGAGCGCCTTGGCGTCATAGACGGCCTGCTGCCCGGACTTCAACGTCCGGCTGCCGGCGGGGTGCTCCACGCGCACCGTGCCATCGATGCACGTCACGCAAACCCGGCCGTCCAGATTCCGCACCTCGAACTGCCCCGACTCGGCCAGGCTGTTCCCGGCACCGGCGGCCACCGTAAAGGCGCGCCCCGCGCCATTCAGGTCGATGGCAGCCTCGCCGCTGATCAGGTCCAGCCCAACCGTTTCGCCACCCGCCATCTGCCGGCGCACGCTGGTCCGCGTATTGAGCGTGACGCTGACGCTGGCGGCCAGCACGAGCGTACGCTGCTCCCCCGCGCGGGTGTGGTCGTCGGCATCCCAATCCGCCAGTGCGGGCCACAGGCCGAGGGGCGGGTACACCACGGCGACGCCGGCCGCCGCCGCCGCGGTCACGGCCGCACCCAGGAAGGCGCGGCGGCCCCGTGGGGGAATGCCCGGCGCGCGTTTGCGCGGCAAAGCCGCTTCCGGCTTGCGCCGTTGCAGCTCGCGGGCCGGCGCCTGGATCGCGTCCCAGCGTAGCTTGACCGCACCATAGGCCGCCTGGTGCGCCGGGCTGGCCTGCACCCAGCGACGGAATCTCCGGGCGTCCAAGGCCTTCGCGTCGCCCGAGGTAAGCAGGCGCAGCCAGTGCCACGCCTGCGCTTCAAGTTCGGCGGGCGACACAGCGTGGCCTTCCTTGTGCGTCGATGTCTTCATCATGTCATATCCGACGTCCAGACTTTAGCGGCACCCGGAGCGCAGTCTGCGGGCAGGGTTCCCTGTTTCTTCTGTTCTCATAATTGATGACGAATGGCGGCACATGAAACCCGCACTATTTTTTCCCGGCGGTCATGTATGCGTCCAGGGATTCGTGAACGCGCTTCAGTTCATATTCCACCGTTCGTAGCGAGACGCCCAGGCGCCGGGCAGCTTCCTTCTGGGTGACGCCCTCCGAATGCACCAGCAGCGCCAGCGCCCGGCGGCGCTCCGGCATGCGGTCCAGCAGCCGCATCAGCGCATCCAGGTCGGAGCGGGCCTCGGCCACCTGCGCGGGGTTGGGGGCCGGGTCGGCCATCTCTTCCAGCAGCCCATCGACCTCGTCGCCCGACAACGAACGGCTCTGCCTGCGCTGGACGTCCACCGCCGCGTTGACCGCCATGCGCAGCAGGTAGGCGCCCGGATTCTGGATCGGACCGTAGTCGTCCTTGCCCTTGAGGCGCAGCCAGGTGTCGTGCAGCGCATCGCCCGCCGCATCGTCATTGCCAAGCAACCTGGTCAGGCGCGTCTTGAGATTGCCATAGCTTTTGCCCAGATAGTCCAGCAGGATGAGTCGTGAGTCTTCGGACATGGTCAGAACTCGCTATTATCCTGGCCGCAGCGCGGCCCGGTCACCGGATCGTTCGGCTGAATCACCATGGTCAGGGGCTGCTGCACGATCGCCGGCGGCGCAGGCCGCTCGATATGCACACCTCGCAGGGCCTCCAGCAGCGCGGCATCGCGGCGCGCATCGCCGCTGGAGCCAAGCAGGCGCGCCCCCTGGATGCGGCCGTCCGCGTCCAGGTGGAAACGCATCAGGACGCTGTAGCTGCCCGGCGCGGTTCGCGCATTGGCGCACAGGGCCTGCCAGATGCGCGCCTGCGCCAGTCCGGCGTAGCCCTGCGCGCTGAACAGCGCAGCCATGCCGCCCCGTGGCGCGCCGGCCTTCGTGCCGGCCTCCTTGAGCACGAAGGTCTGGCCCAGGCCTGAGCTGCGCTTGTCGGCAACCAGCCCCGTGCCACCCAGCAGAAGGAGCAACGCCGCTTCGGCGGAATAGCGGCCCCGGACAGCCGACGACATGCGGCCCTCGACGATATCGCTGGGAAAGAGCGCCGGCTTCCCGGTGGCGTCGGCATACCGGTTCAGCGCCGCATTGAGCGGCTGCGCCGGAATATCGAAGTCGAGAAGCCGTGCGCTCTCCCCTGCGGCAGGCACCGCAGACTGCGTACCCGGAAAGCCCGTCGACTGCGCACGCGCAGATCCCGTCGCAGTCAGAAAGCCCAAACACACCAGGCATGCCGCCAGCGCAAGCACACTGACCGATGCCGGGTTGCCTGTCATCTTCTATCGTGCGATCGTCTGAATTTCAGGTGATTTTTACAGCACAAACTGTCGAAATAAGTTGGAGAATACGCAGATAAAGTGACAGGTTCGTGACATGCCACCAGCCACGCCCGAGTCTCCCCAGCGCCCGGTGCCGCTCAAGGCCTGAGCCTGTCCGAGGCACGCGCAGGGTCATCGCGGGAGCAAGCGCCGTTCAGGCTTGCCGCGTATCCATGCACCCGGATCCTTTCTGCCCCCACACACCCCGTGCCGCGAAAAACCTGCGGTTTGGCGCCTCGCCAAACGTCTTGGCTACAGGGGCACGCATTGTCCGGAGGACCTGCATTGACACAGAGAGAACCGCTGCAATGGCGCGCCCCATGGTGGGCATGGCAGTGCCTGTCCTGGAGCGTGGCCACCGTCTCGGCACCCACGTTCTGGATGATCGGCGCCTTGCTGTCGATCGATGCGCACTGCGACCATCCCTTCTTCTGGTGGTCGCTGCCGGCGATCGTGGCAATCGGCAACGCCGCCGCGATCCTGCGCACCAACCGGCGGCATCACTGCCACGCCTTCACCAGCTCTTCAGTGCTGGCGCGCCATCACCTCGGCACCGCGCTGACTGCCGGCGGCACGCTGTTCCTGCTCGCGGGCTGGACCTCGGGCTTCCTGCCGGATATCACCGGGGCGATATCCGGTGCGCACAACGTGTCCATGGCGACGCCGGGAAGCATCGCGCTGGCCGTTGTCTTCGGCCTGTTCTCCTTCGCGCATGCCGGCGCCTTGCACGCCTGGCTGTGCTTTCGCAGTCCTGCGCCACCGAATCAGATGAAGCGCACCGGATGCGACGTGCTGGATCGGGGTACTTCCATCTCTGCGTCGAATACGTCGATTACGTCGATTACGTCGAATACATCGACTACGTCGATGACATCGGCCACCGACGCTACAGCCAGCGATGCACCTGCGCCCGGTAGGCAGCAAACTCGCCGCCGAAGCGCGCCAGCAGGACGCGCTCCTCCGGCATGATCTGGAAGCGCGTCAGGTAGGCCACGAACAGCGGCACCGGCACGCACGCCAGCACGCTGCCGAGGAAGATGCCCCACCCCGCCAGCAGCAGCGCGAAGCCGAGATACATCGGATTGCGGGTGTAGCGATAGATACCGTGCCGGACCAGCGCCGACGCCCGGCCAGGCCGAGTGGGATCGACGCTGGTGCCGCTGCGGCGGAAGGCCAGCACGCCGGCAACGCTGACCGCCACGCCTGCCAGCGCAAGGACCAGGGCAAGCGCCACCGCGGCCCGGTCCGAAAGCAGCGTGCCGAAGTCCCCCATGCGCCCGATCAGCCACGACAGGCCCATGGCAGCCAGCAACAGCAGAAGCGGGGGGCATTTCAGTTCCAGTCTTGCGTACAGGTCTGGCATCGGCGGCACCTCGGGCAATCGAAGCGCCATATTGTACGGCCACTCATCACCCGCCAGCGCCGCCCCGGCGGCGCTTACGCCGGGGCGGATCGATGGTCCGCCAGACGCACCGGCAGGCCGCCATCGCGCGCAAGCTGGTCCACCAGGCCGATCTCCCAGTTCAGGTAGGCATGCACCTCGGCCTTGCGGCGGCCTTCGTCCTCATAGGCGTAGGCGCTGTACCAGGCCTCTTCGTCCCCGGTCAGCACGCGCGCCGCGGCAGCGCTGCCGGCCCCGGCCGCTTCGGTGGGCAGGCCCAGCGCCTGCCAGCGCGCATTGCCGCCCAGCAGCGCCCGCACGTCGCGCCCGCTGACGCGGCGCAGCTCTGCCGCCACGGCCTGCGCCAGCACGCCGTCGGACGAGGTGACGACGATGACGTCGCCCTCCCCGGCATGACCGAGCACCAGTGCCGCCTTCTCCGGCGTGGCGAACCACGCGCCGGGCACATGGCCGCGGCGGAACGCCAGGCTGCTGTCCACGTCCGCCACGGTCACCCCGCCCAGCGCCTGCAGCGCGGCGAGCGAAGCGGCCTCGATCCAGGGCGCCTCGGCTTCGGATGCGCGCAGCACCCGCACCGGCTCCGCGCCGGCCTCGCGCGGCGCCAGCGGCGCGGGGCGGAACAGGAAAACCTCGTGCCCGCTGAACTGGGCCAGCCACGCGGCCGTGATCTGCGCGCGCACGCCATCCCAGTCGGCCAGCACGATACGGGCGCGGCGGGTGCCGGCGTAGGCATCGGTGGCT
>NZ_JARJLM010000539.1 GCF_029335485.1 Cupriavidus basilensis | reverse complement strand
TTCTGATCTCCTGCATCCGCACATCCGCACAGGCCGCCATGACCGCACAGCTGCTTTCCGAACGCGTCGACTCCACCCTGGTGCTCACCATCTCGAACCCCGAGGCACGCAATGCGCTGCACCCGGACATCTACGCGGCCTCGCAGGAGGCGCTTGAGCTCGCCTCGCGCGACAGCGAGGTGCGCGCCGTGGTCATCACCGGCGCCGGCGGCGTGTTCTGCGCCGGCGGCAACCTCAACCGCCTGCTCGGCAACCGTGCCAAGCCACCCGAGGTGCAGGCCGAGAGCATCGAAGTCCTCAACCACTGGATCGAAACGCTGCACGCTTTTCCCAAGCCCATCATCGCCGCGGTGGAAGGTCCCGCCGCAGGCGCCGGCTTCTCGCTGGTGCTCGCCTGCGATTTCGTGGTCGCCGCCAGCGACGCCAGATTCGTGATGGCCTATGTCAATGTCGGGCTGACGCCTGACGGTGGCGGCTCGTACGAACTGGCGCGCGCCCTGCCCCGCCAGCTCGCCTCCGAGCTGATGATGGAAGGCAAGCCCGTCGACGCCGCGCGCCTGGCCCAGTTCGGCCTGGTGAACCGCGTGGTGCCGGCCGGCCAGGCGCTCACGGAAGCACTGCGCCTGGCCGAATCGCTGGCCACGCGCTCGCCGCATGCCGTGGGCCGGATCAAGGCGCTGATCAACCATGCCGGTACCGCCAGCCTTACCGAGCACCTGGCCGAGGAGCGCAACAACTTCGTGGCCGCGCTGCATCACCAGGATGCGGGCGAAGGCATCGGCGCCTTCCTGGAGAAGCGCAAGCCCAACTACCGCTGACCGGCCGCCCCCGCCGATTCGCCAGCCAGCCTCGCCACGCAAGACCACGCCGACCATGCCCGCGCAGACGGACAGCTCGGCAACGCACCGGAGACCTGCATGGAATTGCCGCCCTCGCCCCGCCGCCGCGTCTACCTGATGCGCCATGGCGCAGTGACCTACTTCGACGCGACCGGCCGCCCGGCGTTGCCCGAGCTGGTGCCGCTCAATGAAACCGGCC
>NZ_JARJLM010000538.1 GCF_029335485.1 Cupriavidus basilensis | reverse complement strand
CTTGTCCGGTTGCGGCGTCAGCCGCAGGTAGGGACGCACGGCCCTGTAGCCCTTCGGAAATTTCTGCCTGATCACCTCCTCGTCCTTCAGCGAGGGCACGATCACCACATCCTCGCCGTCCTGCCAGTTGCCGGGCGTGGCGACGCTGTGGTTGTCGGTGAGCTGCAGCGAATCAATCACCCGCAGGATCTCGTTGAAGTTGCGCCCCGTGCTGGCCGGGTACGTGATGATCAGGCGCACCTTCTTTTTCGGGTCGATCACGAACAGCGAGCGCACTGTCAGGGTCTCGTTCGCATTCGGGTGAATCATGTCGTAGCGCTCCGATACCTTGCGGTCGCCATCGGCAATGATGGGGAAATTGACCGTGGTACCCTGGGTCTCGTTGATGTCCTTGATCCACTCGCGGTGGGATTCGACCGGATCGACCGACAGCGCGATCGCCTTGACGTTGCGTTTGGCAAAATCGCCTTTCAGCTTCGCGGTCAAACCCAGTTCGGTGGTGCAGACGGGCGTGAAATCGGCCGGGTGCGAAAACAATACACCCCAGCTGTCGCCCAGCCACTCATGAAAGCGGATCGGGCCTTCACTGGAATCCTGCTCGAAATCCGGTGCGATATCGCCAAGACGTAGGGTCATATAGGTCTCCACAAAGGGGCAAATTCGGGTTGAACCAGTCTAGTGAGATTGCGATCCAACCCAAACGAATATAAAGTCACTACAAAATCACCTTTTTTTATTAAGACCTTTGTCTTGCGTCACTGTCCTGCACGCGGTGTCGGACGCGTGGTGTTGAAACCACGGCAGTTCCCCGCATATGCTAGGAAAGAGGGCCAGAACCTGCCCGACAACGTGCGAGGAAGGCAAAATGTCATAATCCAAAACCACCGCCCTCAACCAGGAGAAACTGATGAGCGATGTCAAGACCGTTTTGTCCGATGCCGAAGAACTGCTTAAGCAAGCGGCCTCGACCACCGGCGAGAAAGCCGCCGAACTGCGCGAGCGCGGCATGGGCCTGCTGAAGCAAGCCAAGGAAAAGGCCCAGGACCTGCAGGACGCCGTCGTCACCAAGAGCAAGGCAGCCGCCCGCGCCACCGATGACTACGTGCATGACCATCCGTGGCGCGCCGTCGGCGTCGCCGCCGGGGTTGGCCTGCTGATCGGCTTGCTGCTGAACCGCAAGTAATTCGCCGCGAGGCCCCGTGGGCC
>NZ_JARJLM010000537.1 GCF_029335485.1 Cupriavidus basilensis | reverse complement strand
GCAATGTGCCCAACGGACGCATGAGCGAGTTCCTGAGCAAGGAGGCGCAGCCCGGCCAGCCGATTTCCTTCGCCGGCCCTTATGGCAGCTTCTACCTGCGCGACGTGAGCCGCCCGGTGCTGTTCCTCGCCGGCGGCACCGGCATCGCGCCCTTCCTGTCGATGCTGGATGTGCTGGCCGCGAACGGCAGCCGGCATCCGGTCCGGCTGGTGTACGGCGTGACGCATGAAATCGACCTCGTGGCCCTGGAACAACTCGACGAAGCACAGCGCAAGATCGAGGATTTCGCGTACCGCACCTGCGTGCTCGACCCGGCCGGCAGCGAGACCCGCAAGGGCTATGTGACCCAGCATGTGGAGCAGGACTGGCTCAACGGCGGCGACGTCGACATCTACCTGTGCGGCCCGGTCGCCATGGTGGACGCGGTGCGCGGCTGGCTGAAGGACGCCGGGGTGACGCCGGCCAGCTTCCACTACGAGAAATTCTCGGCCAGCAACGCTGCCTGACCCCACGCCACGAAACACGGACACGTCATGAACACAAATGCGCGCTTTAGCGGAAAGATCGCCGTGGTTACCGGCGCGGCGCAGGGCATCGGACGCGGCGTGGCACTCGCCGCCGCGGCCGAGGGGGCCAGCGTGGTGCTGGCCGACCGCTCCGGGCTGGTGGCGGAAGTCGCCGCGGAAATCAAGTCCCGGGGTGGCGAGGCACTGGCCGTGCAAGCCGACCTCGAGACCTATGCCGGCGCCGGCAGCATGGCCAGCGCCGCGCTGGAGACCCACGGCCGCATCGATATCCTCGTCAACAACGTGGGGGGCACCATCTGGGCCAAGCCCTACCAGGAATACGAGGAAGCGCAGATCGAAGCCGAGATCCGCCGCTCCCTGTTTCCCACCCTGTGGTGCTGCCGCGCGGTGCTGCCCGCCATGATCGGGCGCCAGCAGGGGGCCATCGTCAACGTCTCGTCGATCGCCACCCGCGGCATCTACCGCGTGCCCTACGCCGCGGCCAAGGGCGGCGTCAACGCGCTGACCGCCAGCCTCGCCTTCGAGCACGCGCAGGATGGCATCCGCGTCAACGCGGTGGCCACCGGCGGCACGGAAGCACCGCCGCGCAAGGTGCCGCGCAACACGGCGGAGCAGACCCCGCGGGAGGCCGCCTGGTACCAGGGCATCGTCGACCAGACCATCGCCTCCAGCCTGATGCACCGCTACGGCACCATCGACGAACAGGTGCGCGCCATCCTGTTCCTGGCGTCGGACGAAGCCTCCTACATCACCGGCTCAGTCCTTCCGGTAGGCGGCGGCGACCAGGGCTGAACGCGAAAAAGTGCTGCCGAAGGTGATTTCCCGCGAACGCGGATTTCGCGGTCCGCATGCTATGCCCACGGTGTTCCGGGGGCGGCTGGACGTTTCGCCCCGGCAGTACCCGCGTGGTTTCAGCGCGTTCGCCGGCCGGCATCGCCCATAGAAAACCCATCAAAATCAATTGCTTGGCACCCAAGCGCGGCGTTCGAAGCCGCCCCGCAGCGGTGCCACCGGGCCGCACGGCGACACTTGCCTGCCGCCACGCCACCGGGCCCGGCGATCAGGAAAAACCCTCGATTCCAGTACCGCCTCCCGCTGTCCAGCCCCCGGTACGGGTTTTCCTCAAACATCCCTCTCAAGTTCCGTGCCCGCCATTCGTTAACCCCTGTAAGACCATCCGCGCACCCCGGATGACAAGACCTGCTCGGCTCAAAGGGCCAAGCTGAGCGGGTTTCACCCTTTTTTTCGGCCCTTTGCTTGCCGGTCATTCCCTCAAGAATGGCAAGGCATTCCGATACAGGCATCTCATGGCGAATACGCTCACTTCTTCCCAGGCTGACGGCAGCAACACGAGCAAGCGCGGGCGACTGCTGCTGGTGCTCGGCGTCGTGCTCGTCGCGGTGCTGGGTGCCGGGGGCTTTTTTCTGGGCAACATCCTAAGCAACCGCCAGCCGGCCGCGCCGGCCGCACCGGTTGTGGCGCCGCCGATTTTCGTGCCGCTGGAAGCCTTTACCGTCAACCTGAAGAGCGATGACGGCGACCGCTTCCTGCATACCGGTTTGTCGCTCAAGGTGGCGAACGCGAAGGACCAGGCGCGCATCACCGAATACCTGCCGGAAGTCCGCAGCCGCATCTTGCTGCTGCTGTCGGCCAAGCAGCCGGCCGACCTGGCGACCGTGGAAGGCAAGCGCAAGCTGGCCCAGGAAATCCAGCAGACCGTCAGCAAGCCGTTCGCGCCCAACCTGCCGCAACAGCAGGTTGTGGACGTCCTATTCACTTCCTTCGTGGTGCAGTAAGCGCTTGCCCTGCCCCACCAGCAAAATCCGACATGAATTCGTCCTTGCCTGCCTTGACCGTTTCTCAGCTTGCCCGCCAACGCCGGCGCGCGGACTGACTGGCACATGGTCGCTTTCATTCATCACGGCATTCACGGGGCAGGACACTAGATGGCCTACGACAAGTTCCTCTCGCAGGACGAGGTAGACGAATTACTGAAAGGCGTGTCCGGCGAGACCGACGCGCCCGAAGTCGCGGCGCCGGTCTCCGAGGATGGCGTCCGGCCGTACAACCTGGCCACGCAGGAACGCATCGTCCGCGGCCGGCTGCACACGCTCGAAATCATCAACGAGCGCTTCGCCCGGCAGATGCGCACCCAGCTGTTCAACTTCATCCGCCGTGGCGCCGACATCTCGGTCGGCTCGATCCGCATCGAGAAATACGGCGACTTCGTGCGCAACCTGCCGGTCCCGACCAACCTGAACCTGGTGCACATGAAGCCGTTTCGCGGCACCGCACTGTTCGTGTTCGACCCCAACCTGGTGTTCCTGGTGGTCGACAACCTGTTCGGCGGCGACGGACGCTTCCACACCCGCGTGGAGGGGCGCGACTTTACCCAGACCGAGCAGCGCATCATCCGGCGCCTGCTCGACCTGGCGCTCGGCAGCTACGGCCAGGCCTGGCATGCCGTGCACCCGATCGAGCTGGAATATGTCCGCTCGGAAATGCACACCAAGTTCGCCAACATCGCCATGCTCAGCGAGGTGGTGGTAACGACCGCCTTCCATATCGAACTCGGCGCGGTGGGTGGCCAGCTTCACGTCTGCTTCCCGTACTCGATGATCGAGCCGGTGCGCGACCTGCTGATGAATCCGCTGCAGGACGAGGTCGAAGTCGACAAGCGGTGGATTACCCAGCTGTCGCAGCAGATCCGCTCGGCCGAGGTCGAGCTGGTGGCCGAATTCGCCCACCTGCCAAGTACCGTGGCCGAGGTGCTGGCGCTGCGCGCCGGCGATGTACTTCCCATCGAGCTGCCCGAGCAGGTGTTCGGCAAGGTCGATGGCGTGCCCGTCATGCAATGCGGCTTCGGCACCATGAACGGCCAGTATGCGTTGCGGGTAGAACGGATGATCAATCACCAAGAAAGCGATTCCAACAAGGAAACCGACCATGACTGACGGCAAAGAGGACAAGCCGGCCGACCCGATGGACGACTGGGCCAGCGCCCTGGCGGAGCAGACCAGCGCCGAGGAAACAGCCGCTGCTGCTGCGCCTGCCCCGGCCGCCGCCATGCAGGCCACGGCAACACCAGCCGCCTCCAAGGTCTTTCAACCGCTGGAAAAAGACACGCCGAGCGGCTTCCACAACGATATCGAGATGATCCTCGATATCCCGGTACAGCTCACGGTAGAGCTTGGCCGCACCAAGGTGCCGATCAAGACGCTGCTGCAACTGGCCCAGGGCTCGGTGGTGGAACTCGATGGCCTGGCCGGCGAGCCGATGGACGTGCTGGTCAACGGCTACCTGATCGCGCAGGGCGAGGTGGTTGTGGTGAACGATAAGTTCGGCATCCGCCTGACCGACATCATCACCCCGTCCGAACGCATCCGGAAGCTCAACAGATGAACGCCAGCCTGCGCCGGACAGCCATCGCCGCGCTTGCCGCCGGCGTGGTCCTGGCGCATGCCGCGCCCGTGGCCGCTCAGGCCAGCGCCGCGGCCGCAAGCCCTGCCGGCGGCCATGTCGCCGTCGGCGGCGCAACCGGACTGGCGCAGGCCGGCCTCGGCCTGTTCGCCGTCATCGCCCTGATCCTGCTGCTGGCCTGGCTGGCGCGCCGTGCCGGCCTGGTGCGCCATGGCCAGGGCGGCGCGATGAAAGTGGTAGGCAGCACCATGCTCGGCCCCCGCCAGCGCCTGGTGATGGTGGAAGTCGGCGACACCTGCCTGGTGCTGGGCGTCAGCGCCGGCGAGATTCGCACGCTCCACACTTTGCCCGCGCAAGCCGCGCACAAGCCGGACCAGACCGGTGCCGCGGCCAGCCCGGGTTCGGCCGGCAGCTTTGGACAAAAGCTGCTGCGCGCCATGCAAGACAACCTCAAGTCATGACTTTCCTGCCTGACGCCCCCCGGCGCTTACTGCATCATCACCTGCATCGCCACCTGCAACGCCCTCTCCAGTCCGTCCGCGAATATGCCAGCCAGCCCTCCAGGCTGGTGCTGGCGGCCATACTGGCTGCGGCCTGCCTGGCGCTGGTGGTGCTGCCGGCCATGGCCCAGGCGCAGGCCTTGCCCGGCCTGACCAGCAAGGCCGGCCCGGGCGGCAGCCAGACCTGGTCGCTGTCGGTGCAGACGCTGGTGCTGCTGACTTCGCTGTCCTTCCTGCCGGCGGCCATGCTGATGATGACGGGCTTCACCCGCATCATCATCGTGCTGGGGCTGCTGCGCAATGCGCTGGGCACCGCCAGCTCGCCGCCCAACCAGGTGCTGGTAGGCCTGTCGCTGTTCCTGACCTTCTTCGTCATGTCGCCGGTGTTCGACCGCATCTACACCGACGCCTACAAGCCGCTGTCCGAAAACAGGCTCAGCCTGGAGGATGCCACCGACAAGGCCGCCGCGCCGCTCAAGGCCTTCATGCTCAAGCAGACGCGCGAGAAGGACCTGGCGCTGTTCGCCCAGATGGCCAAGGCGCCGGAGATGCAAGGCCCGGAAGACGTGCAGATGCGCATCCTGGTGCCGGCCTTCGTCACCAGCGAGCTCAAGACCGCCTTCCAGATCGGCTTTACCGTCTTTATCCCCTTCCTCATCATCGACCTGGTGGTAGCCAGCGTACTGATGGCGATGGGCATGATGATGGTGCCGCCGGCCACCATCTCGCTGCCATTCAAGCTGATGCTGTTCGTGCTGGTGGACGGCTGGCAACTGATACTGGGCTCGCTGGCGCAGAGCTTCCTGAACTGATCACGGGGCCCGCGCCCCAACGAAGGCTTTCGCCATGACACCGGAAACCGTAATGACCATCGCCACCCAGGCGATGAAGATGACCCTGATGCTGGCCGCGCCGCTGCTGCTGGTCGCGCTGGTGGCTGGCCTGGTGGTGAGCCTGTTCCAGGCCGCCACCCAGATCAACGAAATGACGCTGTCCTTCATCCCGAAGCTGGTGGCGCTGTTCGCCACGATGGTGCTGGCCGGCCCGTGGATGATCAACACCTTCGTCGACTACATGCGCTCGGTGTTCCAGGGCATTCCCGCCCTGGCCCACTGAGCCGCGCCGGGTTACGCCAAGCGCCGCATCGAGCCACCGTGCTGTCCGTCACCGCCGCCCAGCTTTATGGCTGGATCGCCGCCTTCCTCTGGCCCATGTTCCGCCTGCTGGCGCTGTTCGGCACCGCGCCGCTGTTCAGCGAGTCGACCATTCCGCGGCGGGCCAAGGTGGCGCTGGCGGCGCTGCTCTCCGTGATCATATCGCCCACCATCGACAAGCTGCCGCTGGTGCCGGTGTATTCACTGGAAGGCCTGCTGATCATCCTCAACGAGGTTGGCATCGGCCTGGCCGTGGGCTTTGCCATGCGGCTGGTATTCGCCGCCGTGCAATATGCCGGCGAAACCATCGGCATGCAGATGGGCCTGTCGTTCGCCTCCTTCTACGACCGCTCCGCCGGCGGCCAGACCATGGTGCTGGGCCGCTTCCTCAATATCGTGGCCATGCTGATGTTCCTGGCGCTGGACGGCCACCTGCTGCTGCTGGCCACGCTCGCCGACAGCTTCAGCAGCCTGCCCATCTCCTCCCAGCCGCTGTCCGGCGCCGGCTGGGCAGCCGTGGCGGCGGCCGGCGCCAGCGTCTTCTCCTCCGGGCTGCTGCTGGCGCTGCCGCTGATCGCGGCGCTGCTCACGCTGAACCTCGCCATGGGCATCCTGAACCGCGCCTCGCCGCAGTTGTCGATCTTCGCGGTGGGTTTTCCGGTCACGCTCTCCGGCGGCATCCTGCTGATGATGCTGGTGATGCCGCAGATGAGCACCTATATGGAGCGGCTGATCCAGAATGGACTGAGCTCCGTGGCGACGATGCTCGGGCAATTTGGCTATTGAGTGCAGGCATTGGCGCTTCCGGACTTCAGGTTCCTGCCGTTTTCCCCGTTTTTCCGAGCTAGCGAGCGCCCATGGCC
>NZ_JARJLM010000536.1 GCF_029335485.1 Cupriavidus basilensis | reverse complement strand
CCGCGGCCCACAACTGGCGCAGTGCGTTGGTGCGGCTCACGGGCGCGCTGGCGCGAATCGAGGACCATGCCGCTACGTCGGCGGCGAGCGCGGCACTGGTGCTGCAGGTCAACCGGTGAACGGTGCGCTCGCAGAAATCGGCGTCATGCCAGCGCAGCGCCATGCCAAGCAGCGCCGGCCAGTTGCGCGGCGGCAGGCGCTGCGTCACGCCGCAGAATGGCCGCATGCTGGTGTTGATCAGCATCAGTGCCCCGATTTCCCGCGGATAGCGGTGTGCCCACTCGGCCGCCACCATGGCGCCCAGCGACATGGCGAGGAGGCGGTAGGGCGAGGCCAGGCCCCGGCCCCGGGCGCGCTCGCGTACGAAGTCCACCATGGCGGCCACGTTGGCCGGCGCTTGTGCGGCCGTCTCCACGCCATTGCCGGGCAGGTCCAGCATGACGACGGGCCCGATGCCGGCAGTGGTCTCGAGCATGCCTGGCAGGGCGCCCCAGTGGCGTGTCTCGCGCGTCAGGCCGCGCAGCAGGATCCAGGCGCTCATCCGGGGTGTCCGCATGGCCACTGGGCGTTGGCCAGTTCGAGCAGCGCCTGCCGGCGCTCTCCGCGCGGCAGCCAGCGCTCGGGAGCATAGGCCACGCGGGCCAGGAAATCGAGCAGGTTGGCATGGCGCCGCAGCACGCGGGCCGTGCGATGCGCCTTGACCGGATTGAAGAAGCCGTGGCGCGAAAACAGCTGGCGAGGATTCTTCTTGATCCACAGCCAGGAACCCAGTTCGAGTGTCATCGGCAGGAAGATATTGGCGTCGGGCGTATGGTCGTAGGCCCAGTCCCACAAGTCGCCATGCAGCAGGTACTGGCGGCTCTGCGGTTCGAAGGCGTAGCCGTGGTGGGGATGCGCGTGCTCGAACATGGTCTTGAGCGCGAACATTTCCGGCTGGTGCGGCATCGGCGCGACGGTGCGCGCATAGGGAAACCAGATGCTGTCGCCCCAGCCGTAGCCCGAATGACAGTCCAGGGCAAAGCTTAAGGGGCGCGACTGCAGTTGCTGCCGGACCACGCGCAGCATGGCCTGGCTCTCCACTTCCATGGGTGCGCCGAGCCGGCCGCGGTACCACGGCAGCCAGGGGCCCAGGCGCTGGCCGCCGGCCAGCAACGGCACCCGGCCCACGGCATCCTGCGGTGCATTGCGCATCAGGTCGACGCCGTTGGGGTTGGCGCGCGTGGAGGCCCACATGCCGCCAGGGTTGACGATGGGCATGAACAGCAGCCGCACCGATTGCAGTTGCCGCTCCAGCAATTCGTCCCACTCCAGGCGCCACAGCAACATGCGCATATAGTCCAGCAGCAGTTGCGTGCCGATGCGCTCCAGGCCATGGATGCCGGCAAAGAAGCCGATCGCGGGCGCGTGCGGATCGGTCGCGCCGATGCTGGCGGTGTAGAGGGGGAAGCGCTGGCCGGCCGCTTCCACCTCGCCGACCCGGCAGGCTTCCAGGCGCCCGGCGCCGGCTTCCAGGATGGCCTCCAGCTGTGCCATTTCCGGCAGGCTGCTGCCGGTGGGGAACTGCGACATGAGGCGGCGGCGTCAGCCGGTCCTGCGTGCCGCGCGATGGCGGCGGGGGGCGGATGTGACGCGGGGCAGGTGGTCGGACATGGGCGGGACAGTTCCTTGGAAGCGGTGCCGGGCTGGCAAGCCAGGAGCCGGAAAGCCGGGCCATTCGTTGGTGTCATGACGCCGGGCGCCGCAGCGCTGCGCCAGGCGCCGCAGCGCTGCGCCAGGCGCCGCGTGCCGCGGGAACCGCTGCGTGCCAGCCTTGCCGGTCTTCCCAATATAGGTGCTGACGCAGGCCACGGTGCAAAAGCGTGCCCGCCATCATCACCCAGGATTGTGAAGGCCGCGTGACGGATGGCGCGCTTGCGCTGCGAGTCAGGCCGCGTTCAGCGCCGGGGCCGGGGCGGCCGGCGGCGCGAACAACGTCAGCACCGGCCAGCCGCGCGAGGCCGCCAGGGCGCGCAGCGCGGCGTCCGGATTGGCGGCGACCGGGTGACTGACGGCTTCGAGCAGGGGGATATCGTTGCGCGAGTCACTGTAGAAGGCGGTATGTCCGAACTGGTCCCAGGCCAGTCCGAGCGAGTGCAGCCACTGCGCTACGCGTTCGATCTTGCCGGCGCCGAAACTCGGCACGCCCTCGACCGCGCCGGTGAAGTTGCCCTGGGCATCCTGGGCTGCCTCCACCGCCACCAGGTGGTCCACCTCCAGCGCCGCGGCGATCGGCTCGGTGACAAAGCGGCAAGTGGCCGTGACGATGCAGCACAGGTCGCCGGCATCCCGGTGCCTGGCCAGCAGGGCGCGCGCCTCGGGGAGGATGGCGGGCGCGATCACGTTCCGCATGAAATCGCTGCGCAAGGCTTCCAGCCGCGCGCGCGGATGGCGCGCCAGCAGGCCGAGGGCAAACGCGGCATGGCGGTGGAAATCGAGGCGCCCGGCGCCGTACTCGGCCAGCCATAGCGCGTTATTGGCCTCGACCTCCCGCGCGTCGGCCGCGCCCGCCTCCACCAGGTAGCGCGCCCATTCGTATTCGCTATCCAGCGGCAGCAAGGTGTGGTCAAGGTCAAACAAGGCAAGGCAGGACATGCGCCGTCTCCGGTCGGAAAACCGGCAAGCATGCGGGCCGGGGGTGACCCCCAGATGATGTGCGGCCCAAGAATCCCGATACCGGTATTGACGGTTTTCGCTGGCGGTGCGCGGGCGTTGACGCAGCTTATTCCGTGCGGCGCCTAAGCCGCCGCGCGCGGCGCGAGGCAATCAAGGAAAGCGCCGATCAGCCGCGTATGCGTGCGGCCCTGCAGGCAATAGAGGTATTCGTGCAGCACGGGTGGGTGGCTGGCGAAGGGCACCACACACAGCGCGGGGTCGCGCGGGACTTCGCCCACAGGCACCACACTGGCGCCCAGGCCCTGGCGGATCGCTTCGTAGATGGCCTCGCGGCTGCCGATCACGGTGTTGGCCGGCAGCGGCAGTCCGGCCTCGTCCAGCGCGGTCTCGGTGGCCTTGCGCGTCATCGAGCCGTGCTCGCGGATCAGCAGGTGGCAGGCGGCCAGCTGCGCCAGGCTGACGCTGGGCGCGCGCGCCAGCGCGTGGCCGGGATTGACCACCACCACCATCGGGTCGGTGGCCAGGGTGATGCGCGCCAGGCGTTCATCGTTGACGGCGTGCGACGATACCGCGACGTCGATGCGGTATTCGAACAGCGCGTCCAGCATCTGCTGCGAGTTGCCGATATCGATGCTGATCTCGATGGCGGGAAAGCGCTGCCTGAACGCGGCCACGCTCTTCAGGATGTAGTAAGGCCCGGTGGCGCCGATGCGCAGATGCCCGAGGTGCAGGCTGCCGGCATTGCGCAGCAGGAAGTCCGCGTTGCCTTCATGCTGCATCAACTGCTCCACCACCGGCATCAGGGCCACGCCGACGTCGCTCAGGTCGACCCGGCCGGCACGCCGGTAGAACAGTTCGACGCCATAGTTTTCTTCAAGCTGGCGGATACGGCCGGTGACGGTGGGCTGGCTCACGCGCAACTGCTTGGCCGCGGTGGTGATGCTGCCCTGCCGTGCCACTTCATAGAACGTCGTCAGCAGGTCGCCGAGCATGGGGGGATTCCGAGGGGATAAAACAAGCGCGCCAGTCTAGCGGCGTTTTGTGACAGTTCTGCACCGCGCCGGTACGAACGTCCAGGCGCGGTGAAGAATCAGAATGGGGGGTGGACAAGCGCGGGCCAGCCGATGCTGCGCCGGCCCGCAACGCCGCCCGGCGGCAGGAGCCGGCTCGCTCCGCCTGCCAGGCAGCGTTCAGGGCACGGCCCGGGCGGGCTTGCCCAGTGCCGGATCGGAGACGCTGTCGGTGCCGGTCTCCAGGCGGCCGGCAAAGCGGCGCCGGAAGCTGCCCTGGGTGGTTGTCACGACGAAGTCGTACCAGTTGCCTTGCCGGCCCACCGGCCAGTGCTGGTCGAGTTGCTTGCCCGCCGGGATGTCGAAGGTCCAGGGGCCATCTTCGCGGTAGGCGGCGGGCGTGACCGTGAAGGTGCACGCCACAGCGCCGGTATTGATCATGGTCAGGTAGACGGCGGCATTGGCGATGTCGTAGCACACCCGGATTTCGGGCGCGGTGCCGCCAGCGGCCGATACCGTGCTGACGTCGCCCTGGAAGCTGCGATGGAAGCCGTTCGGGCCCAGCACCCACAGATCGTACTTGCCGTTGTCCGCCGCGAAGACGTCCCAGCTCCCGCTGAGCTGTTTGCCCGGCTCGACCGCGTAGCGGCGCGGCACGCGGTCCAGGTGGAGGCGGTCGTAGACATGGAAGACCGCGGCGGCGGTGCCGGTGTTGCTGAACAGCAGCCACATCGCCCGCGAGCCCGGATCTTCGCGCCCGCTGACATGCAGTTCGTAGGGCAGTGCGCGCGAGGGACGCGTGCCGGTTTCCTGGGTGGCAGGGTTGGCGGCCTGGAAGGCGGCGGTGGGCAGCGCCACCTGCGCCTTGGCTTCCTGCGCCGTGCGCACGCCGTCGGCAACGGCCCTGGTGCGGCTGGGCATGACAGGCAGGGCCGCGCTGTTCGGGCTGACGAAGTTGAAAGCCGACAGCAGGTCGCCGCAGATGGCGCGGCGGTAGGGGCTGATGTTGGTTTCGGCGATGCCGAAGCGCGCCTCCAGGAAACGCAGCACCGAGGTGTGGTCGAACACCTGCGAGTTGACCCAGCCGCCGCGGCTCCAGGGCGAGACCACATACATCGGCACGCGCGGGCCGGGGCCGTAGGGGTGCTTGTCGACGTGGTACTCGCCATCGGTGGCGATGGTGGACTTGCCGGCCAGTACGCCGTTGTCGTCATAGGCCGGCGCGCAGGGCGGCGGCACATGGTCGAAGAAGCCGTCGTTCTCGTCGAAATTGATCAGCAGCACGGTCTTGCTCCAGATCGCCGGGTTTGCCGTCAGCGCGTTCAGCACCTCTTGCGTGTACCAGGCGCCCTGCACCGGGCTGGAAGGCCCGGGGTGCTCCGAGTAGTTCGCCGGCGCCACGATCCAGGACACCTGCGGCAGGCTGCCCGCCGCGATATCGTCCTTCAGCGCCTGCAGGAAGCCGCCGTCCGGCATGGTGTTGCCGATGCCCTTGATGAGCGGATTGATGGCGTCGTCGGCAATGGTGTAGGCCGGGTAGGGGCTGCCGTTGGAAGCATTGCCGCGCGCCTCGTTGGCCTTGCGGTACTGCACGAACCCGGCCAGCGGGTTGTCGGTGAAGTTGTCCGGCATGTTCTGGTACAGCTTCCAGCTCACGCCTGCCGCCTGCAGGCGTTCCGGATAGGTGGTCCAGCGGTAGCCGCCGGTGGAGGCGCCCATGGAGTCGCCGCTGTTGTCGATCACCGGGCCGCCATTGGCCCCGGTGGGGTCATTGGTGCCGGTCCAGTGGAACAGGCGGTTGGTGTTGGTGCCGCCATGGAAGCCGCAGTGGTAGGCGTCGCACAGGGTGAAGGCGTCGGCCAGCGCAAACTGGAAATCCAGCTCGGTCTGGGTGTAGTAGCCCATGGACTGGGTCTGCTTGTAGGTTGGCCACTTGTTCATGCGGCCCAGGTCCCAGGCGTTCTGCGCATCGGGGTAGCTGTGCGGCGTGCCGTTGACGCGCTGGGCGTTGCCAGTGGCGCTGTCGAGGTGGTACGGCTGGACGATGCGGTTGGTGAAGCCCTGCTGCCAGACGTTGAGGCCGCCGGCCAGCGGGATCGGGAAGCGGTCGCCAAAGCCGCGCACGCCCTTCAGCGTGCCGAAATAGTTGTCGAACGAGCGGTTCTCCTGCATCAGGATCACCACATGCTCGACGTCGCGAATGGTGCCGGTGGCATTGTTGGCGGGAATCGCCAGCGCGCGGCGGATCGACGGCGGGAAGGCAGCCAGCGCGGCGGCGGCGGCGGTGCTGCCGCCGGCCATCTTGAGGAATCTGCGTCTGCTGTTAAGGCTCATTGTTGTCTTCAATCTGATCGGGTCGGTTTGTGCTGAACGTGCGCTCGGGGCCGGCGCCTTACGGCGCGCAGCGCAACTGCGGTGTGACTGCGGCCGGCTCTCCCGGCGGGGCCGGGGACTTGTTGTCGGCAGAGTCGCCACCACAGGCGGCCAGTGCGGCGCACAGCGCCATTGCCGCCAGCCAGCCTGGCCGCGCGAGGAGGGAAATCAAAGGCTTCATGGTCACGTTGCTCTCGTGGAGGAATAAGGATCAGGGGTTGAGCGTGGACAGCGGCTGGCGCGAGCCGGCGATCGTTTGCAGCTCGGCAAGGCTGAGCTGGCGCGTCCACATGGCCAGGTCGTTGAACTCCATCACGCCCTTGAGCGCGCCGGCGTTGTTCGGCACATAGTTGTGCGTGGCATCGTCGTTGATGCCCCAGACCTTGGTGGCCAGCCCGTTCAGCTTGGTGACATCGGTATTGGCGATGGACCTGTTCTCGGTCTTCTGCAGCCCGAGCACCGGATCGATGACGTAGGCGCTGAAGGTCTTGCCCGTGGCGTTGACCGACAAGGCCAGGTAGGCCCACTGATTGGCGCTGAACTTCATGCCCGTGATGTCGTCGCGCTTGCCGCCGCCGCTGCCCAGGTTGAAGCGCACCTCGCAGCTGCTCCACAAACCGATGGCGATCCCGGCGTTGCCGCCCGAGTAGTAGTTCTTGTTGGATAGGATCGGCTCGCCGGTGCCGTTGCCCTGCGTGCAATCCGACTTGAACCAGAAGCCGATGGTGAACTGCGGGCTCAGGGCGATATCGGCGCCGCTCTGCGTGAGCTGGTAGGCATCGATGTTCGAGTTGACCTTCAGCGACTTGCCGCCGAAGTTGTCGCTGCCGAGCGAGCCGCCGTCGGTGCCGGCCACCCACGGACCGATGGTGGTGGTGCCTTTGCTGTCCACCGCGGGCAGGGTTTCGAAGCTGTAATAGGCTGCCAGGTTGTTGCGCAGTGTGTCCGCCAGCACGATAGGCTTGACGTAGTCGATCTGCGCCAGCAGCGATACCGGCACGCCGTTGCGCACCAGCGTGTAGTTGTAGCGGTAGAGGCCGCTGGCGGGCGAGTTGAGCGTCTTGTCTTCATAGCTGGTGGTGCCCGCCGGCAGCTTGGCGATCAGTACGCCATCGCGTATCAGCGTCATGTCGCCGCTGGCAGTGGAGGGGTTCTGCCAGGAGAGCACCAGTGAGGCGTTGGCGCTGCCCACCACGGATTTCATGGCACGCACCCCCGCGGTGCCGATCAGGGGGGAGCCGTCGAGCTGATAGGTAGCGATGGGCAGGGCCACGCCGGCATGCGCGAGCACGGTCGGCAGCACGTCGACCTCGCTCGGCAGTGCCGCGAGGGCGGCGGCATCGGCAGGTGCCGCGGCGAGGTTGCTGGCCAGCGCCGCGTTGAACGGCTTGTTGAGCGCGATGAACGTGGTGAGGTTGCCCAGTGCTGGCACCGTGGTGGTGGCGCCCGTGGCGTCCAGCCCGTGGCTGGTGGTCACTGCTACCAGCCAGTCTTCCCCGGCATTTGCCTGGCGGCGCGCCTGCACCGCGGCCAGCAACTTGCCGAGCGCCTGGTCGAAGGCGGATAGCGAGCTGGCGTAGCCGCTGCCCTGGACGCCTTGCGCGGCAGCTGCCTTGCCAGGCGCGCTGAACTGTGCGAACACCACGTCGTAGCCGGATTGCACCAGCCTGACGCCTTCCTGCGTCACGCAGGTGTCATCGGAAGTGCAGTCGCGCAGCGAGTCGAGGTTGCCCGCCGCTGCGTCGGCCTTGAGCAGCGCCGGCAGCATCGGGGCGCTGGTGGCAGCGCCCAGGCGCTGCCGGGGGCTGCCGGTATTCGCATCGCGCAGGTACTTGAACAGGCTCGGCACGCGCAGGCCGGCGGCTGCGCCTACGTCATCGATGACGCCGTGCCGGTCCACCCAGTTGCCGGCGAGCACGGCCGCCCAGCTCGGGCCGTCGAGCGGAACCTGCTCGGTGGTGGTGCCCAGCCGGCCGCCGGTGGACGCGGGCGTGATCGCCAGCGTGGCCAGGTTGGGCAGCGTGCGCTGGTTCAGCGCGCTGCGCAGCTGGCCATAGGTGGCACCGTCCACGCCGACCAGCAACACCTTCTTGCTGGTGGCGGCGCCCGGGTTGCTCTGTTCGGGGGCGACCACCGCCGGCGTGTCGCTGCCACCACCACCGCATGCTGCTACCGTGCCTGCCAGCGCCAGGCCAAACGCCATGCGAGCCTGCTGTTTCCATGCCATATCCGGTTCCTCTTCTCTGTTGTCTGAAGCGGCGCGCCGCGTTGGCGGCACTGCCGATCGCGCTGCCCGCGACGCGTTCGCAGAGTAAGAAAAGGGGTTGTCACCAGAGTGACGTCGAGGCAAAGAATGCTGATACGCCTATTTGCATTCTTGATGGGACAAGCAAGCTGGCGTACGGACGCGCCTGCCGGCTGGCTTGGGGATGCCGGCAGGCGCAGAGAATTCGGCCGCAGGAATGGCCGTGGGGCATGCCGGGAGCGGAAGAAAGGCGGGAGAGATGAGGTGGGATATAGGCGAGCGGGAATGCACTGCGCCGCGCTACCTCCTTATCGCAATGGCGAAAGGGGCAACGCGGCGCGGGCAGCCGGCGCCGCCACTTTCAGGCCTTGGCTGCCCGGGCGGTCGAACCGCTGATCTGCGCCGAGGGGCGCCTGACCATCAGCGCCAGCAGCGCCGCCACCACGCAGGCCGCACCCGCGGCGTACAGGGCCGGGGTGTAGGTCAGCAGCAGGGTGCGGGTCAGGCCCGCACCGAAGGCGGCGGTGGCCGCGCCAACCTGGTGGGCGGCGAAGATCCAGCCAAACACCATCGGCGCGCGCTCCTTGCCGAACACCGAGCCCGCCAGCTTGACCGTGGGCGGTACCGTGGCAATCCAGTCCAGGCCGTAGAACATGGCGAAGATCGACAGGCCGTACAGCGTGAAGGTGGAATGCGGCAGCCAGAACAGTGACAGGCCGCGCAGCCCGTAGTACCAGAACAGCAGCTTGCGGCAGTCGTAGCGGTCCGACAGCCAGCCCGACAGGATGGTGCCGACAAAGTCGAATGCGCCCATCATCGCCAGCGCGCCGGCGGCGGGCACGGCGGCCATGCCGAAGTCCGCGCACAAGGAAATGAAGTGCGTCTGGATCAGGCCGTTGGTACTCAGGCCGCAGATGAAGAAGGTGCCGGCGAGGATCCAGAAGGTCTGGTTGCGGGCCGCGTCGCGCAGCACCACGAAGGGACCGCGCAGCGTCAGCGGCGCGGGTGGTGCGCTCGGCCGTGCCGGTGCGGCAGGCGCATGCACCGGAACCTCGCCGTAGGCGGTAAGGCCGACGTCACCCGGCCGGTTGCGCATGAAGCAGAACACCAGCACGGCCAGCAGGGCGCAGGCGAACAGCACCGGCAGCACGGCGGTGCGCCAGCCCAGATGCTCGATCAGCCAGGCGGCGACCGGCAGGAAGGCTAGCTGGCCGGTGGCTGAACTTGCCGTCAGGATGCCGATCACCAGCCCGCGGCGTGCGCTGAACCAGCGGCTGGCGACCACGGCGGCGAGCACCAGCGCGGTCAGGCCGGAGCCGACGCCGAGCATCAGGCCCCATGCAATGAACAGCTGCCACAACTGCGTAGCCACCGTCGCCAGCGCCATGCCGCCCGCGATCAGCGCCAGCGCTGCCCAGACCACGTTACGCACGCCGAAGCGTTCCATCAGGATGGCCGAGAACGGTGCCATCAAGCCGAACAGGGCAAAGCGGAAGGCCAGGATCGACGAGATCTGGTCGGTGTTCCAGCCCATCTCGCGGGTCAGCGGCTTGAGAAAGGCACCGGGCAGGCCGAGCGCGGCCGAGGTGGTCAGCATCACGCAGAAGGTGATGGCCGCGATCAGCCACGCATAGTGGATGCCGCGCCGGTCGAGCCGGCTGGAAAGCGCTTGAGCGAACATGGAATATCCGGGGGCGGTGGATCGGCGTTGGTGTGTTGTCGTTGCGTTATGCGTTATGCGTTATGCGTTGCCCGCGTTGTCCGCTATTGCGCGAGCGGACCCAGCAGCATCTCGCGCGCGGCGGCAAGCATGTCTTCGGCAAGGGCATCGCCTTCGGTCGCGCGCGCGATCGTCATCGCACCCACCAGCGTGGCGAGCTGCGCCAGCGCGAGCTTGCGGCGCTCGGCCGGGTCGGCATGCCCGACCGTTTTCATCCAGTCGTCGACCATGTGCTTGAAGCCATCGATATAGACCTGGCGCACCGGCTTGTCCGCCGGCTCGCGGGCGATGTCGCCGGCCAGCGCTACGGCCGCGCAGCCGTCGCCGGGGTTGGTGCAATGCGCCAGCGTCAGGTAAGGCTCGACCAGGCTCGATCGCATGGCGTGCTGGTCGCCGCCGGCGCGTTCGAGGCGGCGCGACCAGCGCCGCGCCGACTCCTCGAAGGCGCGCTTGCAGGCCAGTGCGGCCAGCTCGTCCTTGGAGGAGAAGTGGCCATAGAAGCCGCCGTGCGTAAGGCCCGCGCCGCCCATCAGCTCGGCCACGCTCACGCCGTTCAGTCCGCGTTCGCGAAACAGCTTCGAGGAAGCCTGCTCGATGGCTTCCCGATGCTTCTCGGCTTGCTCTCGTGATGCGCGCGCCATATCCGTTTCTCCTGCCAAAACTTTGCTTGACCGGATTTTATATGATGACCATAATTTATTCAATAGATGTTGGTCGTCATTTAAAATGCCGCCGCCCCTGATCCGGGCGGCGGCGCCTTTCCCTCAGGAGACCCGTCATGCAGAACCTGTTCGATCTCACCGGCCGCGTGGCCGTCCTTACCGGCTCCACCAAGGGCATGGGCCTGGAAATGGCCCGGGCGCTGGGCGCCTCGGGCGCCTCCCTGGTGGTCTCCGGACGTGACCAGGCCGCCACCGAGGCGGTAGCGGCCGCGCTGGAAGGCGAGGGCTTCAAGGCGAAAGGCATCGCTTGCGACATCGCCAGCCTGGATAGTGTCCGCGTCTTCGCGCAGCGGGCGCTGGAGGCTTACGGCCGGGTCGACGCGCTAGTGCTGAACGCGGCGGGCAGCGGCATCGTGGGCTCGATGCTGAGCCAGGGACCGGAGCTGTTCGACCAGGCCATGGCGGGCAACGTGCGTGGCAACCTGGTACTGGTGAATGCGCTGGCGCCCCAGATGATCGAACGCGGCGACGGCTCGATCATTTTCATGTCCAGCATCGGCGCCAAGCGTGGCTCGGCGGTGCTGGGGCTGTATGGCATCACCAAGGCGGCGACCGACCAGGCCGTGCGCAGCCTGGCTCAGGAACTGGGTCCGAAGGGGATCAACGTGAATGCGATCAACCCTGGGCCGGTGCGCACGGAGTTCTCGCGCGAGGCGCTGTGGGGCAACCCGGAACAGGAGGCGCGGATGGCCGCGGCCATCCCGATGCGCCGCATCGGAGAGGCGAAGGATGTGGCGGGGCTGGCGGTGCTGCTGGCGTCGCCGGCCGGGCGCTTTATCCACGGCCAGAGCATTGGCGTGGATGGCGGCCTGTCGGCGTAGGCCACGGAGCGGCGGGAAGTCCCTCAGCTATGCATGCCCGCCGCGCGCATCAGCAGGCGCAGCAGCAGGGCCGCTGCGCCCAGCGCTGCCACGCTGGCCACCCAGATCAGCAGCATCCAGCCCACTCGCCTGAGCCAGGGCCTGGGCGGTTTTCCGCCGCGCCCGCGATTCGCCACCGCCATCAGTGGTACCCCTCGCCGTGTTTGACCTTGCCGCGGAACACGTAGTAGGACCAGACGGTGTACATCAGGATGAACGGAATGATGAACAGTGCGCCCACCAGCGCGAAACCTTGGCTCTGCGCCGGCCCGGCGGCATCCCAGATCGAGATGTTCGGCGGCACGATGTTCGGCCACACGCTGATGGCCAGCCCGCTATAGCCCAGGAAGACCAGCGCCAGCGTGTACATGAACGGTGCCAGGTGGGCATGGTGCTGCAGCGAACGGATCAGCCGGTACATGGCGAACGCCACCAGCAACGGTACCGGCGAGAACCAGATCAGGTTGGGCAGGCTGAACCAGCGCGCGGCAATGCGCGGCTGCGCGAGCGGCGTCCAGATGCTGATCACCGCGATCACCGCCAGCAGCACCCAGGCCAGCTTGGCCGTCAGCTCCAGCATGCGCTGGTGCAGCGGGCCTTCGGTCTTCATGATCAGCCAGGTGCTGCCCAGTACGGTGTACGCCACCACCACGCCGACGCCGCAGAACAGCGGAAAGGGCTGCAGCCAGTCCAGCGGCCCGCCCGAGAAGGCGCGCCCCGTCACCCGGATGCCATCGATGTACGCACCCAGCGAAACCCCCTGGAAGAAGGCCGCCATCAGCGAGCCGCAGATGAAGGCCTTGTCCCAGACATGGCGCTCGCGGTCATTGGCCTTGAAGCGGAACTCGAACGCCACGCCGCGGAAGATCAGCCCGAGCAGCATGAAGATCAGCGGCAGGTAGAGCGCGCTGAGCACCACCGAGTAGGCCAGCGGGAAGGCCGCCAGCAGGCCCGCGCCGCCGAGCACCAGCCAGGTCTCGTTGCCGTCCCAGACCGGGGCCACCGTGTTCATCATCACATCGCGGTCTTGGCGGTCGGGCACGAAGGGATACAGCATGCCGATGCCAAGGTCAAAGCCGTCCATCACCACATACATCATCACGCCGAAGAAGATGATGACGGCCCAGATAAGAGAGAGATCGATGCCCATGATGTTCAGCTCCTGCTGTCGGCCATGCGGTTAGCGGAGGCGACCGCATTCGGCACATCGCCCGGATCGTCCACGGCGGACAGCGGGCGCGCCGGGGTGCCCTCCACCTCGTGGCCGCCATCGGGAGGCGGGTCGCCCTCATGCATCACCGGGCCCTTGCGCACCAGCCGCATCATGTAGGCGATACCGACGCCAAACACGAAGAAATAAGCCACCACGAACAGCCCGAGCGAGAAGGCCAGTTCCGGTACGCCGTGCGGCGAGACGGCATCGGCCGTGCGCATCACGCCATAGACCACCCAGGGCTGGCGCCCGATCTCGGTGGTGAACCAGCCTGCCAGCAGCGCGATCAGCCCGGCCGGGCCCATCCATAGCGCCATGCGCAGGAAAGCGCGCGAGCGGTAGAGCGCCTCGCCACGGCGCAGCAGCAGGCTCCAGAGCCCGAGCAGGATCATCAGCATGCCGAGTCCCACCATCACGCGGAAGCACCAGAAGAGGATGGTGGCGTTGGGCCGGTCCTGCGGTGCGAAATCCTTCAGGCCCTTGATCTGGCCATCCCAGGTGTGGGTGAGGATCAGGCTGCCCAGCCGCGGGATTTCCACGGCGAAACGGGTTTCCTCGCGCGCCATGTCGGGCCAGCCGAACACGATCAGCGGCAGCGCCTCGTCGCCACGGTTCTGCCAGTGGCCCTCCAGCGCGGCAATCTTGGCCGGCTGGTGCTGGAGCGTGTTGAGACCATGCATGTCGCCGATCACCGCCTGGATCGGCGCCACGATCAGCAGCATCCACATCGCCATCGACAGCATCTTGCGGATGGCCGGGTTGTCGCGCCGGCGCAGCAGGTGCCAGGCTGCGGAGGCGCCTACGAACAGCGCGGTGGCAAGGAAGGCCGCCACGCTCATATGCACCAGCCGGTACGGGAACGACGGATTGAAGATGACAGCGAGCCAGTCCACCGGGACCACGCGGCCGTCGATGATCTCGTAGCCCTGCGGCGTTTGCATCCAGCTGTTGGAGGCCAGGATCCACGTGGCCGAGATCAGCGTGCCCAGCGCCACCATCAGTGTGGCGAAGAAGTGCAGGCCGGGGCCGACCTTTTTCCAGCCGAACAGCATCACGCCGAGGAAACCCGCCTCCAGGAAGAAGGCCGTCAGCACTTCATACGCAAGCAGCGGACCGGTCACGCTGCCGGCAAAGTCCGAGAAGAAGCTCCAATTGGTGCCGAACTGGTAGGCCATCACCAGCCCCGAGACCACGCCCATGCCGAAGTTGACGGCGAAGATCTTGGACCAGAAGTGATAGAGGTCGCGATAGACCGTGTTCTGCGTGCGTAGCCAGCAGCCTTCCAGCACCGCCAGGTAGCTCGCCATGCCGATGGTGATGGCGGGGAAGATGATATGGAAGGAAATGGTGAAGCCGAACTGGATCCGGGCCAGGTCGAGCGCGCTCAAGCCGAACATATGGTGACCTCCATGGTGCGGCGGGGACGGTGTGGGCTGGCGGTCGGCCCGCGTTGCGTTTCAGTCGCACGAGTAGATAGGGTACTCCACCGCGTGAGCGCATTGAAGGGCTCTTTATTCGGGCCTGGGCGGCCGGGCGGCAAGTGGAGGGATGCCTGGCGAGGCGAGAGGCCTGTCCGGACGGACAGGGTTGAAGCGGGGATTTCCATGAGCAAGGCCGGGAGATTGGGCGCGGCGCCCGGCCGGACGATCGGGTGATCGTGCCGGGCGCGTGCCATGGACAACATGCTACCGGCAGGGCGGCATGGATAACAGAAGCAACCGTGGAGTAAAAGACCGTATCAGTTTGAGAGGGTAGCCGGTGTCGACGTAGCCCCTGCCGGCGCCGGATAGCCGGACAGCGGATATGGCCTGCCGCAGCCCCCCCGCCTACACGGCCGATACCGGGGATCCTTGCCCGGAGCCGGTACCAGCCAGCATCGGCGGTGCTGTGACAATCGACCTCAGGTCGGGCACCGCCGCACGCAATTGATCCAGGCGCGGCAACGGACGGCGCAGCGACTCCGATCCTGCGAAAGCCTGTTCCATGGCATGCGCCACGCCCAGCGTATGGTGATCGGCGCGGAAGCGTCCGACCACCTGCAGGCCGAACGGCATGCCGGCATGGTCCACGCCGCACGGCAGGCTGATGGCGGGATGCGTTGTCAGCGTCACCACGTAGGTCGGCGCCAGCCAGCGGTAGTAATTCTCCTGCTTCTCACCGTTGATGCGCTCGGCGTAGAGGCTGGTCCACGGGAAGGGCGAGACCGGGGTGGTCGGCGACAGGATGATGTCGTAGTCCTCGAAGGCCGCCTGGAAGCGGCCAAGGATGCGGGTCTGCTCGGCCTGTGCCCAGGCGCTGTCGCCGAGCGACATGGCGGCGCCCATCTCGTAGTTGGCGCGCGTGTTGGGCCCCAGGCTGGCCGGGTCGCGCTGATAGGCCTCATGCATGCCGGCCACGAAGCTCTCCGCACGCAGCACGTCGAAGCAGCGGTGTGCATCGCCCAGGTCAAAGCGGATCTCGTCGCAACTGCGGAACAGGTGCCGCATGGCCGCGATCTTGTCGCGAAAGACTTGCCGGATCTGGTTGTCCACCGCGCACACGCCGAAATCCTCGGTCCAGCCCACCCGCAGCGAGCCCAGGTCGACATTGGCCGGTACCAGGAAGGACAGCGGGTCGAGCGCATAGGTGAGCGGGTCGCTGGCCGAGACACCGGCGGAGGCTGCCAGTTGCAGGCAGGCATCGGCCACCGTGCGGCCCATCGGCCCGACCACGGAAATCGGTGTCCAGCCCAGCAGCTTGCGCGAACTGGGCACCACGCCCGGCGACGGGCGGAAGCCCACTACACCGCATTTGGCGGCGGGAATGCGCAGCGAGCCGCCGGTATCCGAGCCCGTGCACACCGGCAGCATGTCGGTTGCCAGCGCGGCAGCCGAGCCGCCGGACGAGCCGCCGGCATTGAGGTTGGGGTTGAACGGATTGCCGGTGGCGCCCCACACCGCGTTGCGCGAATTGGCGCCTGCGCCCATCTCGGGAATATTGGTCTTGCCGGTAACGATGGCGCCGGCGGCGCGCAGGCGTGCCACCAGCACGTTGTCGGCGCTGGGCACATTGTCGCGGTAGAGCGGCGAGCCATAGGTGGTGAGCAGGCCAGCGGTGGCTTCCAGGTCTTTCACGCCGAGCGGCAGGCCATGCAGCAGGCCCAGCGGGGCGCCGTCGAGCACGGCGCGTTCGGCGGCCCGGGCTTCGTCGCGTGCGCGCTCGTAGCAGGTGGCGGTGACGGCGTTGATAAAGGGATTGACCGCCTCGATGCGGGCGATGCATGCCTCCAGCAGTTCAACCGGCGAGATTTCCTTGCTGCCGATCATGCGGCGCAGGGCCACGGCGGATTGGGCGAGCAGGCTGTCGTTCTGGGTCATGATGGCATTCTCTGGCATGGGTGGAGAGCACCGCGCTGGTATTGGCGGTGCTCCGATAGGCATTGGCTGCATTGGTTGCATTGGCTGTGCATTGGCGCGGCCCGACGCGTGGTGGCGAAGGGCTAGCGGCTCAGCCCGCGCGCCGCCACCGGCCACAGGCATGCCACGGTCTGGCCGCGCACGCCCACGATTTCGTCGTACAGGTTGAGCGTGGGGTCGCAGTGGCCCGGAACCAGCAACACCTGGGTGCCCAAGGCGGGCAGGCTGGCGGCACTGGCACCGGCCCTGGTGAGTGGCTCGACGATGCCGTGCTCGTCGTTGGCGGCCACGTAGGCCAACGCCTGGTCCGGGCCTGCCGCGCCCCACACCAGCGGCAGGCCGGAATCCACCGCCATCGACTTGAGTCCGGCGTCCAGCACGACGCGTGGCGCGGGCCGCGTCGCCGCCGCCACGCTCATCACGGTGCTGGCGATAAACAGGCTGTGTTCGAAGCGCAGTGCGCCGCTGTAGTCGTTGCGGCCGTAGTCGGCGTCCATGAAGATATAGGAGCCGGGCTGGATCTCGGTATAGACGCCGCTCGCCAGGTCGAACTCGACGCTGCCGCTGCCCCCGCCGGTGACCGTCGGGCAGGCCACGCCGGCCTCGGCCAGTTCGGCAACCACGGCTGCCGTGCGCGCCGCCGCGTCGGCGGCTGCCTGCCTGCGCGAGGCGTAGTCGCGCACATGCTGGATGCCGCCGTGATAGGCCTGCAGGCCGCGGAATTCCAGCCGCGCGTGTGCGCCGATGGCCTGTACCAGGCGCAGCGCGGCAGGCGCATCGGCCACGCCGCAGCGCCCCTGGCCGACGTCGATTTCCACGAACACGCCGATGGTGCTGCCGGCGTGCCCGGCGGCTTCGGCGAGCGCGCCGATCTGCCGCGCGTCGTCGACGCAGACGCTGAGCCGGGCGTGCCGCGCCATGCCGGCCAGCAGCGCGGCCTTGGCCGTTCCGGCGATCTCGTTGCTGATGTGGATGTCGGTAACCCCTGCCTGCACGAAGGGCAGCGCCTCGCTCACCTTCTGGCAGCAGATGCCGACCGCGCCGCGCGCGATCTGCGCCAGCGCGATTGCCGGGCACTTGTGCGCCTTGGCGTGCGGGCGCAGGTGTACGCCGGCTTTGTCCGCGGCCTGCTGCATCTGCGCCAGGTTGCGTTCAAAGACGTCCAGGTCGAGCACCAGCGAGGGGGTATCGATGGTGGCCGCGGGCTGGCCGGCAACGGCGGGCGGCGCGAGCCTCAAGCCTGGTGTGGCGGAATCGGGGAGCGTCATGTGTCGGGGGGTCTCGGTTCGTTCCGGATGGCATGGCGCCGCCTCGGGGGCGGCCGTGCCTGCGATGATGTGGGCGGAGGGCGGCACTGTCAAACCGCGCCGCCTCCGAGCCTTCAGGCGCCGGTCAGTCGGCCTGGATATTGGCGCGCTGCGCGATGGCGCGCATGCGCGGCAGCTCCCTGGTGATCAGCGCCGTCACCTCGGCCCCGCTGCCGTAGGCCGGCTCGAAACCGTTGTCCAGCAGCTTCTTGCGGGTGTCCGGGTCGGCCATGGTTTCGGCGAGGGCCTTCTCCAGCCGGGCCTTGACCTCGGGCGCCAGGCCGCGCGGCGCCACCACCGCCAGCCAGGTATCCATGTCGGTAGCCGGGAAGCCGCTCTCCGCCACGGTGGGCACGTCGGGCAGCAGCGTCGAGCGCTTGGCGGTGGTCACCGCGATGGCCTTGATCTTGCCGGCTCGGAGCTGCGGTACAGCGGCCGCGACCGTGTCCACCGAGAACGGGATCTGGCCGCCGATCAGGTCGGTCATGGCCGGCGAGCTGCCGCGATAGGGCACATGCAGCATCTTGACGCCGAGATCGTTGAGCAGCATTTCGCCGGCGAACTGGGCGGTGGTGCCGGTGCCGAAGGAGCCGTAGGAGTACTTGCCGGGCGCGGCCTTGAGCGTCGCCGCGAGTTGCTTGAGGTTGTTGACCGGTACGTCGCGGTTGGCCAGCAGGATCAGGCCGGTACGCCCGGTCAGCCCGATCGGCTCGAAGCTCTTGAGCGGATCGTAGGGCAGCCTGGGATGGATGGCCGGATTGACCGTGAAGGTGGTTCCGGAACTGACCAGCAGCGTGTAGCCATCCGGCGCGGCCTTGGCGACCAGGCCGGCGCCGACGATGGTGCCGGCACCCGGCCGGTTGTCGATGACCACGGTCTGCCCCAGGCGGTCGCCGAGCTTCTTGGCCAGCAGCCTGCCGATCACATCGGTGGCGCCGCCGGGCGGGAAGGGGATCACCATCTGGAGCGGGTGGGTAGGATAGGCCTGGGCCAGCGCACTGCCGGCAGGCACCGCCAGGCAACAGGCGGCCAGGCACGCGAGCTTGAAGGTGTGGACGGATTTCATGCTGACTCTCCTGCTTGGCAGAGGCCGCCGGAGGGCCGGCTGGCGTGCGATGGTTGATCGATGAGACTGGCCGTGCGGATCAGGCGCCAAGCGTGGCGGCCTTGTCCAGGAACCCCTGGTACTCAGCCTGCGGCACGAATAATCCGCCCGTGGTCCAGACCAGGTGGGTAGCCTGCGGCATGACGGCCTGCAACTGGTGCCGGGCCAGGTAGCCGCGCCCGGCGGCGCTCTCGCACAGCATGCGCGGCCCGCTGAAACCGGCGGCGGCCGATGGTTCGATGCGCAGCCCCTGCATGCGCCATGCCAGCGCGAGATGGGCGAAGAGCGTGTCGTCCGCCACGGTAAAGACGCCGGACAGCAGCGGGCGCATGACCGCCGCCGCCAGTTCGGAGGCGCGTGGCACGGCCAGGCCGTCGGCCTCGGTGCGGTTGCTCAGGCCAACGTCGTAGACCGAGGGATTGCCACTGTCCGCCATCATCTGCACCAGGAAGCAGGGCGACTGGGTCGGTTCCGCGAAGAAGCAGTGGACATGCGGCCCGAACAGCTGGCGCAAGCCGAACGCGATGCCGGCCGGCGCGCCGCCCACGCCGCACGGCAGGTAGACGAACAATGGATGGGTGGCGTCGACACGGATGTCCTGCGCCGCCAACTGTTCGCGCAGGTGCAGTGCCGCCGCGCTGTAGCCCAGCAGCAGCGACAGCGAGCGCTCGTCGTCGACAAAGTAGGTGAACTCGTCCTGCTGCGCCTGGCGGCGGCCGGCGGCGACGGCTTCCTCGTAGTCGCCGGCGTGTTCCACCACCTCCACGCCGCGGTTGCGCAGGCGCGCCTTTTTCCATTCCTTGGCGTCCGACGACATATGCACGGCGGCGCGAAAGCCCAGCGCCGAGGCCATCACGCCAATGCTCAGGCCGAGGTTGCCGGTGGAACCCACCGCCACCTGGTAGCGCTCGAACAGTTCCCGCGCTGCAGGCCGCGCCAGTGCCAGGTAGTCTTCCGGGCCGTCGCTTGCGGGCCCGATCAGGCCGTGCCGCAGCGCCAGGGACTCGGCAAATTCCAGCACCTCGTGGATGCCGCCACGCGCCTTGATCGAGCCGGCCACCGGCAGGCTATGGTCGGCCTTCACCCAGAGGCGGCCCTGTACCGGTGCGAGCCCAAGGCCTTCCTGCATGGCGGGCGCGGCAAGCAGGGGAGATTCGATGACGCCGGCCGTCTCCGCCAGCTCCGGGAACAGTGCGGGCAGCAGCGGGGCAAAGCGCCGGAATCTCGCCTGGGCTGCTTCGACATCAGCTAGACTAATGTGCAGTTCGCCCGCTGCCTGGACCGTGGCCGGGATGTCCGTACGGGCCGGATTGCACCATAGCAAGGGGGTTCCTGCGCGCAGATCCGCATATGCAGACGGATTTTCTTGCGGATTGTCGATGGTGGTAGGCTGATTCATCGGGATAGATTGGCTGTCGCGTGTTCCGGGGTGACTGCATTGTTGGGCCGGGCGTGCCCTCAGGCAATCGATTTATACTTAGCGAGGCATTAGTTTAACTAATGGTATTCCAGGTGCCGGAATCCAGGCCGGCTAACGTACCAATGTCAATGAGCACCTTGTTATCGTCTTCCGTACTAAGCTGGCTGCGCTGTTTCGAGGCCTCCGCGCGCCACTGCAACTTCACCCACGCCGCGGCCGAGCTTTGCGTCACGCAGGGCGCGGTCAGCCAGCAGGTCAAGCAGCTGGAGCAATGGCTCGACCGGCCACTGTTCCTGCGTACTCCGCGCGCGCTGATGCTGACCCCGGAGGGCGAACGCTTGCGCTTTGTGCTGCGGGAATCCTTCCAGGCCATCGAGGGCACGCTGACCCAGCTGCGCAAGCCGCGCGAGTCCGGGCCGATTGCGCTGAGTTGTGCGCCGTCGTTCGCCATGCGCTGGCTGACCCCGCGCCTGGGCGACTTTTTTCGCGATCACCCGGAGGTGGGTTTGCGGGTATATGGCGAATTCCACGCGCTCGACCGCACCCGTATGGTGCGCGACGGCATCGATGCCGCGGTGCGTTTCGACCTGGGCGGCTATGACGACCTCAAGGCACGGCTGTTCCTGGACGAATGGCTGCTGCCGGTGGCCAGTCCGGCTTTCCTTGCCGCCCATCCCGGCCTGCGCTCGCCGCAAGACCTGAAGGGCGCATGGTTGCTGCACGACATCAGTCCGTGGGACGGCGCGCAAGCCTTCGCGGAATGGCAGTGCTGGCTGCAGGTGGCGGGCGTGGAGATGGACGATCTGGACTCTGGCCAGCGCTTCAACCTGTCCCAGTTGGCCGTGGGTTCCGCGCTGGCCGGGCAAGGCATCGCCATGGGACGTTCCGCGCTGGTGCTGGAGGATATCGAAGCCGGACGGCTGGTGGACCTGTTCGGCGTCCACGCACGCTCGCAGGCGTCCTACTTCTTTGTCTCGGCGCATGGGCAGACGCCGCACATCGCCATGGTGGAAGACTGGCTGGCGGCGGAGGGCGCCCGCTTCGACGCGGCCCGGGCCAGGGTGCTCCATATCCAGGCGCGTGGCGGCCGGGCGGCGCTGCCGAGACCGGCGGGAGGATGACAAAGCGCCCGATTCGCGGCATAGTTTGCGGTTTTTCCGTGGGGCGCCTTCGTCATCCGGTGGTGCGTCCACGGCAGGGATTCGAGTCTCCGATGGATTTTCCCGTTCTGATCGTGGCGCTGGGCGCCGTCGTGGCCGGCTTCGTGCAGGGCTTGTCCGGATTTGCCTTCGGCATGGTGGCGATGTCGTTCTGGGTCTGGACCATCGAGCCGCGCCTGGCCGCGGCGATGGCGGTGTTCGGCTCGCTGACCGGGCAACTGGTGGCGGCCGTAACGGTACGGCGCAGTTTCTCGCCACGGCAGTTGCTGCCTTTCCTGGCGGGCGGGCTTGCCGGCATTCCCATCGGCGTGGCCATCCTGCCAAGCCTGAACGCGGGACTGTTCAAAGCCTGCCTGGGCGCCTTGCTTGTGATCTGGTGCCCACTGATGCTGTTGTCGAAGCAACTGCCGCAGATCAGGGCCGGCGGCCGGCTGGCAGACGGCGTGATCGGCGCGGCCGGCGGCATCATGGGGGGTATCGGAGGCTTCTCAGGCGTTATCCCGACGCTCTGGTGCACGTTGCGCGGACTGCCCAAGGACGAGCAGCGCGCCATCATCCAGAACTTCAACCTCGCCACGCTGGCGGTGACCATGGCAACCTACGTGGGCAGCGGCATCGTCACGCGCGCTATGCTGCCCATGTTCATGGTGGTGGGCCCAGCCATGCTGGTGCCGAGCATCCTGGGCGCGCGCCTGTACATCGGCATCAGCGAAATCGCCTTCCGCAGGATCGTGCTGAGCCTGCTGACAGCCTCCGGCGTGGCCTTGCTGGCGGCCTCGCTGCCGAAACTGCTGGGGCCATTGCTCTAGGGGGCATGGCTGGATGCCACCCGGGCCGGCGGCGGTGCCGGATGGCAGCCGCGCTCGAACTCCGCGATGATGGCGGCTGTCATGCGCGCTGTGCGCCGCTTTGTCTCCGCTTCTACGCCGCTGCACCGTTCCTGGCCAGGCGACGTATTGCTTGCCGAGGAACAAGATGTGCTTGTCCTACATGGGCAGGCGGCATTCTCCGACAGTAATGCCGGCCGGCGGGGCTATGCTTGAATGACGCATTGCGCGGCGCGTTTGCGCGCCATGGTTCCTTCGGTCAGCCGCACTGCGCTTTGGCACGATCGTTCACGCCTTGCGCTTGCATGCATCCCGGAATCCCCGATGCCTTCGTCCCTCGTTCATGCCCGGTAGCGGCCCCCCAATGGCAGATGCAAACACCTTTCCTGGCGCAGCGGGGCAACCTTCCGCTCCGTCCGCTCCACCTGATGGCATCGCCGGCAGCGGGCGCGGCGATCCGGCGAGCGGGAGCGCCGGTGCCCCGGAGGCCGGCGAAGAGCGGGCCGCCGCAGCGCCGGCAATCCAGGCCCCGGCGCCCACGCCCGTGATCGTGTCCGACGGGCGCGGCGGGCGGGCGCTCACCGTCCTCGCAGTGCTCGCCTCGCTCTACACGCTGCACCTTGCCAGCGCCTTTGTCATTCCCGTGGTGCTGGCGGTGATCATTGCCTACATGCTCGATCCCATGGTCACGGTGCTGTCGCGCCGCCGGGTGCCGCGCGCGATCGGCGCCTCGCTGGTGCTGCTGGCATTGCTGGCCGGCGTGGTCTGCTGCGCGTATCTGCTGCAGGACCAGATTGCCGCCCTGGTCGACCGGCTGCCGGAAGTGGCCGCCAAGCTGTCGCGCTCCGTCAGTGCCTTGCTCAGCGGCAACGATTCCATGCTCCAAAAGATCCGGCGGGCGGCCACAGTGCTCGGCGGCACCGCGCAGGCGCCACATGCACGCGGCTCGCAAATCGTCGTGGAGCGCGCGGGCGACCCGGTCAACAACATGCTGCTGGCAGGCTCGCTCGGGATCTTCGCGATGGCCGCCCAGGCCGCCGTCGTCCTGTTCCTGGCCTTCTTCATGCTGGTGTCCGGTGACATGTTCAAGCGGAAGTTCGTCAAGATGGCCGGCACCACACTGACACAGAAGAAGATCAGCGTGCATATGCTCGACGAGATCAACCGGCAGATCCAGCGCTATATGGTGATGCTGCTGGTCACCAATGCCATGGTGGGGTTGCTGACGTGGATCCTGCTGAAGTGGCTGCAACTGGACAACGCCGGTACCCTGGCCCTTGCCGCCGCGGCCCTGCATCTGGTGCCGTACTTTGGCGCGGTCCTGATCGCGGGATGTATCGGGCTGGCCGCCTTCATGCAGTCCGGTGGCTTCGGCCTGGCGGCGCTGGCGGCGGGTGGCTCGCTGCTGATCGCCACCCTGGTCGGCTCGCTGCTCACGACCTGGATGACAGGGCGCATGGCAAAGATGAACGCAGTAGCGGTGTTCGTGATGCTGCTGCTCTTTACCTGGCTATGGGGTGCCTGGGGCGTGCTGCTGGCGATTCCCATCGCAGTGATCGCCAAGGTGGTGGCGGACCATGTGGAGGGCATGGAATTGCTGGCGGAATTTCTTGGCGAGTGAGGCGGCTGGGCGGAGAGGCCGGCACAGGCGGTGCGCGCCCGCTGCAGTTCGCATCGGTTTTGCCGCCGTCACGCAACCAGTGCCGCGCAACGCGCCACCAGCGCCTCCACGCCGGGCGGTACGGCGTCCGGCAGGCATGCCTGCAAGTGCAGCGTGGCTCCCGCCCGCAGCGTCAATTCTGCCTCCCGCTCGTCGAAGCGCAGCGTGGCTTCTGCAAACACGCGCTCCTGGCGGAGCCCCTGGCTCATCGAGACAAATTGCAGTGGCAGCGCTTGCCAGGGGCGATGGCCGGCCCCTACCCACAACCATTGGTATCTGCACGCGCGTGGCGCATCGGCGGGTAGCCCGAGGCGCTTGAATTCAAGCACGGTGCCAGCCTTGCCGGTGAAGGCGAAGAGGATCTCGTAGGCGGACGAGGCCGGTGGACTTTGCGTCATGGCTTTCCGGATAGGTGCAGGGAACAGGGCGCCGGGAATGCCGGCATCGTGCGGAGGCCTCCCCGGGGACTGGATTCTACCTGTGCCCGTGCGTGCCTTCTCCAGCGTGCAATCCGGGCAAGCGGAAGATCGTCGAGGCGGACTCGGCCATCCTGCCGCGCTGGCTCGACGACCTGACGGCAGCTGCATTCCTGCGAGGCGCCCGCTACCCTGCCAGCGCTTCCTCGACGAACAACAGGCGATCGTTGCCCCAGAACAACTCGTCGCCAACAAAGAAGCTCGGCGCGCCGAACACCCCGCGCGCCACGGCCGCTTCGGTGGCCTGCTTCAAGGCTTCCTTGACTGCGGGGTCTTCGATCATCGATAGCACCTCGCGCGGATCGAAGCCTGCGGCCGCCAGCACGGCGGCAATCTCGGCCGGATCGTTCAGGTTGCGCTGCTGCTCCCACATGGCGGCGAATATCGCGTCCACGTAGCGGTGGAATGCCGCCTCGTCCCGCAGCTGGAAACCCGTCGCGGCGCGCATCAGCGCCAGCGTGTTGATCGGGAAGTATGGATTCTGCTGCAGGTTTGCGCCATAGCGGCGCGACCAGCGCGCGGTATCGGTCCTGGACCAGCGGCCCTTGGCGGGAATCTCCGCGGGGCTGTGGTTGCCGGTGGCCTTGAAGATGCCGCCCAGCAGGATCGGCCGCCATGCGATCTGCGCGCCGGTGCGCTGCGCCACGCGCGGCAGTTCCTTGTAGGCCAGGTAGGAATAGGGGCTGCCGAAGTCGAAATAAAACTCTACTTGCCGGGTCATGTCGTCGTCTCCGCTCGTTATCGTGTTTTGGCTTTGCTGGCGTGGGTCGTTGTGTCAGTCGTTGCGTCGGTGGCTGTGCCGGTGCCGCCCGGCCCCGGGGCTTACCACGGTTCGATCCACGGCCGGATGTCGAGTTCGTGCGTCCACGCGTCGCGCGGCTGCTGATGCAGCATCCAATAGGTGTCGGCGATGTGTTCGGGGTTGACGATGCCATCGTCCTGCTTGGTGGCGTAGCGGTCGGGGAAATTCTCGCGGATGAAATCGGTGTCGATGGCAGCGTCCACGACCAGGTGCGCCACATGGATGTTCTTCGGCCCAAGCTCGCGTGCCATGCTCTGGGCCAGGGCGCGTAGCGCGTGTTTGGCGCCGGCAAAGGCGCTCATGCCGTCGCGCCCCCGCAGGCTGGCGGTGGCGCCGGTGAAGAAGATGGAGCCATGTCCGCGCGGCAGCATCGCGCGGGCGGCTTCGCGTCCCATCAGGAAGCCGCCGAAGCAGGCCATCTCCCACACTTTGAAATAGACCCGGGAAGTCGTTTCCAGGACGGAGAACCGCACATTGGCGCCGATATTGAAGATAGCCACCTCCAGCGGCGCTATCTCGCGCTCGATGCGCTCGATCAGCGCCACGGTGTCCTCTTCCTTGCGCGCGTCGCAAGCAAAGCCATATGCCTCGCCGCCCTCGGCACGGATCTGCTCCACCAGCGGCGCCAGCTTATCGGCATGGCGCCGCGTCACGCAGGCGATATAGCCTTCGCGTGCGAAGCGGCGCGCGATGGCCCCACCGGTTGCGTCGCCGGCACCCACCACGAGAATGGCTTTCTTGTTCGACATAGCTTGTCTCCAGTCTTGGATTATCCGCGCGGCAAGGCGCCGGACGGGTTTCTTGCGTTCCTGCCTGTATTTGCCCGTATCTGCCGGTACCGCCCGCTTCCCGCAAGCGCGTATCCGGCGTAAGCTGAACGATCGTTTAATAAACGAACGTTATGGTATGGATGCGGGCTGCGTCAAGCCACATCCGTCCGATACCAATTCCAGGAAAAGCAATGCGTTATTCCGCAAGTCACAAGGCTGCGACCCGCCAGCGGGTGCTGGAGGCCGGCGGCGCACTGGTCAAGCGCGAGGGCTTTGCCACGACTGGCGTGGACCAGTTGATGAGCGCGGCCGGGATGACCGGCGGCGCCTTCTACAGCCATTTCGAATCCAAGCAGGCACTGCTGCGCGAGGTGATCGGGCGAGAACTGGAGCGCAGCCGGGAATTGCTGCTGGCCGACGGAGAGGAGGACGGGGCGTGGCTGGCGAATATGCTGGACCGATACCTGACCATGGGGCATGTGCGCCACCCGGAGACCGGCTGCCCGTTGCCCAGCCTGGCGGCGGAGATCGCCCGCGCCGATCTGGATACCCGGCGGGCATGCGAAGAGGGGATGGTCGCGATACAGCGGGATATCGCCGCGCGGCTTGACAGCGGGGCAGAGGCCTGGGGACTGATCTCCCAGTGTGTGGGGGCGCTGGTGCTGGCGCGCACGGTGGCCAGCGACGAGGTTGCGCGGGGCATCCTTGCGGGGGCGAGGCGGATGCTGGAAGCGCGCTTTGGCGGCGATGCTTCCAGGGAAGCTGTTTGATCGCAACGGCTCGATGGCGGTATCCAGCGCTTGGCAGTGACCCTGGGCAATCCGCGTCCGGCCACCCCTGGATTCACATCCTCCGGCGGGTGATGTGAAATCTTTCGACCGGCGTCCCGGGGGGCTTGGATACGCGCTATGTTGCACCCACATCGGACCCCATGCAGTCTGTTTGCGTTGACTCGCCCGCGTCTGCCTGCACTGTCTTCGAACGGCTTCAATGACGAATCGCTTGCCTTCACTTGCTTCACTTGCCAGGACACAAATGCCAGACCGCCGCCCGTTCTCCCGTGCCCTGTATGCGCTCAGCCTTGGCGCGGCCGTGTTCTTTGCGCCGCCGAGCCAGGCTGCTCCGCCCGTCGGGGTTGGGATGGCCGAGGAATCGGTGGTTTCGGGGCGTGTGATTGCCATCGATCCGGATTCGAAGGCGGTGCTGGTGGAAGGCCCGCGCGGCAACGTCGTCGAGTTGATCGGCGGTGCGGAAGCCAGGAACTTCAGGCGGATCAACAAAGGGGATGTGGTGTCACTCGCCCGGCGGGCGGTGGCGGTAACCACGCTGGAGCCGCTCGACAGCAAGGACGCGCCGCTGATGGAGACGGTGGAGCGGACCGCGCGGGCAGGCGAGGGTGCCAAGCCCGGCTTTGTCCGGGAGATCACGACTACGGTCACGGCGCAGATCACCAAGGTGGATGCCAGGAATCGCACCGTGACCTTCCGCACCCCGCGGGAGACGCTGCGCACGGTGAATGTCAGGGATCCCAATATCAACCTGGACAGGATCAAGACGGGCCGTCTCGCCAGGATCGTCTATCGCGAGGCGGTTTCCGTCACCGTCAGCGTGCCGGCATCCAGTTCCTGAGCGCGGCAGGCAGGCCTGGCGGCTGTCACCTGATCGGGGGATTGCGCACCGCATTGTGCTGGCTATCATTTCTCTTGGGCGGTGCGCGACCCGCCTTCTCTATTCAGCCCCTGACCTCCCCGGCCGGGGGCTTTTTCTTTTTGCGGGAGAGTCACCGGCGCGCAGGACGGCACCGGCTTGCAGCCCGGCAGCGGCGCCTTCGGGTCACTATTCCCGGAACCATGCCTTGAAATTGCCCCCCAATGAATTCGACGGCTTGGAAGAGGTTCCCGGGGAGGTTGGTGGTGCAGGGAAGGCATGCCGGTTCCACAAATATCGCCTTGACATTCTTACGTACGATATATATCTTAAGATATGTTTTTAGATATGTAAGGAGCTACGGCCATGCGTCACCATCCTCTTGTGGGCAGGTTAGGTCATCACATGCTTGCCCATCTGTCTTCTCATTTATCCCCCGACACGGCTTCGCGCCTGGCGCGCCATGCCATTGGCCGTCACCGGCACGGCGGCGGTCCCGGCGGATTCTTCGGCGGGGGCGATGGTTTCGACGACGACGGCGATAGCTGGCGCCGCGGGCGCAAGTTCAGCTCGGACGACCTCCAGCTGATGCTGCTGTACCTGCTGGAGGAAAAGCCCAGCCATGGCTACGAGTTGATCAAGGCCCTCGAAACCCGCACCAACGGCTTCTACAAGCCCAGCCCGGGCATGATCTATCCGGCACTGACCTTCCTTGAGGAACTCGGCTACGCCACCGTGGACACCGAGGGCAACAAGAAGCGCTACCAATTGGCCGAGCCGGGCCGGGCGCACCTGGAGGCCAACCGCGAGCGGCTCGCGCTGATGCTCAACAAGATCACGCATGTGGCGCGCAAGATGGACTGGGTGCGCCGCGCGCTGTCAGGGCGCGGGGCCGAGGGTGGCACGCCTGCCGACGAGGGCGACGCGCAGGGCGGCTGGCTGCCGGAGTTCGTCGAGGCCCGCATGGCGCTCAAGCGTGCCTTGCTGATGCGTACCGATGCCTCTGCTGCCGAGCAGCGGCGCATTGCCGCCATCCTCACGCGGGCGACTGCGGAGATCGAGGCCGCGCCGAGCGCCGAGCCAGCCGCGCCCGCCGCACGCTAACCAGGTGCCTGCCGCGCAATGCGGCCAGGCACCGGCAGGACAGAAGCAGAAACCAAATCATCAAGGAATCAAGTCAATCCATGCATACTCGCGACCTTACCGTGCAACGCGTTCGCCACCCCCTCAAGATGCGCCTGCTGCAGGTGGTGCGCACCCAGGCTGTGTCGCCGCAGTTGCTGCGCGTCACGCTGGCCGGCGACGATCTGAAGGACTTCGTGTCCGCGTCCTTCGACGACCACGTCAAGGTATTCTTCCCGGCGCCCGGGCAGGACAAGCCGGCGCTGCCCGAACTCGGCCCCAACGGACCGGTGTTCCCCGAGGGCGTACCCAAGCCCGCTGCGCGCGATTACACGCCGCGCCGCTATGACCCCGCCGCCGGCGAACTCGATATCGAGTTCGTGCTGCATGGCGATGGCCCTGCCTCCACCTGGGCCGCACAGGCCGCGCCCGGCCAGCATCTCGGCGTGGGCGGTCCGCGCGGGTCGTTCGTGATTCCCGATGGCTTCGACTGGCACCTGCTGGTTGGCGATGAAACCGCCTTGCCGGCGATCGGCCGCCGCCTCGAGGAGCTGCCGGCCGGCGTGAGCGCACTGGTGGTGCTGGCGGTGGACAATGCCGCAGCGGAAATCCCGCTGCCCAGCCACGCCGAGGTGCAGGTCCGCTGGCAGCATCGCGACGGCGCGCCGGCGGGGACCAGCGCTGGCGCCCTGCTCGAGCAGGCCCTGCGCGAGCTGACGCTGCCGCGCGGGGAGGGCTATGTCTGGGCGGCCGGCGAAGCGGCAGCGATGCGCGCGGTGCGCCAGTACCTGGTGGGCGAGCGCGGCATCGAGAAGGGGCGCATTCGGGCCGCCAGCTACTGGAAGGCCGGCGCCGCCGCCGTGCACGAGACGCTCGAAGACTGAGGGCGAGCGCGGCAGTCCGAGGTTGTGGCGGCGGACGACTGGTTTTACAATGCGACCGCCTCGCCGCAGGCGCCGGTACCGGCGCCGATGCAGCGCGCCGCATCCCGCGGCGCCACGCGGGCGGCGCGCAACCGGAGTTGCAATATGGTTCGCCGAACCAGCCTGGAAGGCGCGGCATGCCCCGTGGCCCGCTCGCTCGATGCGATCGGCGACTGGTGGTCGCTGTTGATCGTGCGCGACGCCTTCGATGGCTTGCGGCGCTTCGGCGAATTCCAGCGCAGTCTTGGCCTGGCCAAGAATATCCTGGCCGACCGTCTGCGCACGCTGGTGGCGCACGGCATCCTGGAACAGGTGCCGGCATCGGACGGCAGCGCTTACCAGGAATATGTGCTGACGCCCAAGGGGAACGCGCTGTTTCCGGTGGTGGTGGGATTGCGGCAATGGGGGGAGGCGTTTTTCTTCGCCCCCGGTGAGTCGCATTCGGTGCTGGTGGACAGCAAGGCCGGCAAGCCGGTCAGGCTGCTCGAGGTGCGCGCGGAGGATGGCCGCCTGCTCGCTCCCGGCGACACGGTGGTCAGCAAGGTGGGCGAGGGCGCTGGCGTGTGACCCGCGCCCGCGCCTGAGCGTGCGCCATGCGGGATGGCCGCCGGGTGCCGACCGCCTGGCTTCTGGGTATCATCATGTTTCCGCGGCCCAGATGGCCGCCCTGGGATCGACCATGAAAAACTGGCTGCGCCACAATCGCGGTTTCCTGATTTTCCTGCTGCTGTTCGGCTTGTTTCGCACTGCCGTGGCCGACTGGAATCCGATCCCCTCGGGTTCGATGCGTCCCACGCTGATCGAAGGCGATGTCGTGCTGGTGAACCGGCTGGCCTACGATCTCAAGCTGCCGCTGAGCAACGTCATCCTGGCCCGGCTTGGCGAACCCAGGCGCGGCGATATCGTGACATTCGATTCGCCCGCCGACGGTACCCGGCTGATCAAGCGGCTGGTGGCAGTGCCGGGCGACGTCGTGGAAATGCGCCATGAACGCCTGTTCATCAACGGCGAGGCCGCTGCCTACGAGCTGCTGGAATCCGTGCGCGAACCCCTGGACCCGGTTGGTCCGGTGGACGCCACGCGCAGCATGGAGAGCGGGCCGTTGCCGCCGCATCGCGTGCAATGGCTGTCGGGCGTGGCGGCGCGAGACAGTTTCGGGCCGCTGCGGATTCCCGCCGGCCAGTACCTGATGCTGGGCGACAATCGCGACAACAGCGCGGATTCGCGCTATTTCGGCTTGGTGCCACGCGCGTTGCTGATCGGCAGGGCGGTGGGCATCATCGCCTCGGCCGATATCACCGGCAACTGGATGCCGAGGCCGGAGCGCTTCGCCAGCCGCTTCCACTGACATTGCCGCGGCCGGGTGCCATGACCGGGCCACGATGCCAACGCTGCCATGCCAGAAACCTCCTCCCCTCGTCCGGCGCTTCTCGTGAGCGCCTGCCTGCTCGGCCACCCGGTGCGCTACGACGGCCAGGGCAAGGCGCAGCCGGCCGGCACGCTGGCCGCGCTGGCGCGGCACTTCGAACTGATCCCGGTGTGCCCTGAATCGCTCGGTGGCTTGCCGACGCCACGTCCGCCCGCGGAGATCCTGGGGGGCAGCGGCGCACAGGTGCTGGCGGGTGTCGCACTGGTACGCGAGGCGACCGGAGCCGACGTCACCGAGGCGTTTGTCGAAGGTGCCCGCGACGCGCTGGCGATCGCGCGCCAGCGGCAATGCCGGCACGCCTTGCTCAAGGCGTACAGCCCGTCCTGCGGCAACCGCGAGCACTACGATGGGACGTTCAGTGGCGGCCTGCGGTCCGGTCAGGGCGTGGCGGCTGCGCTGTTGACGCAGGCCGGTGTGCGCGTGTGGAACGAGGGCGAGGTCGACGAACTGATCCGCGTGGCCGGTGCATCGTGCCCATCGTCCTAGGGGATCCGCCGGCGACGCAGCAAAACCCGTAGACGTGGGCCGCATTCGCCGCTAATATCTTTTCCGTCGGCCGCACCAACGGCCGGCAGCGTCGCTCGGACGGTTCCGGGCGCTTACGTTAAAGGAAAACCCATGTCCGCCTCCGCAGGCAAGCGCCGCTTCGCGCGTATCGATCGTCTTCCCCCCTACGTCTTCAATATCACCGCCGAGCTGAAAATGGCGGCGCGCCGCCGTGGCGAAGACATCATCGACATGAGCATGGGCAACCCCGACGGGGCCACGCCGCCGCATATCGTTGCCAAGCTCACGGAAGCCGCGCAGCGGCCCGACACCCACGGCTACTCCGCCTCCAAAGGCATCCCGCGCCTGCGCCGCGCGATCTCGCACTGGTATCGCGAGCGCTACGACGTCGAGATCGACCCGGACACCGAGGCCATCGTCACCATCGGTTCCAAGGAAGGGCTGGCCCACCTGATGCTCGCCACGCTGGATCGCGGCGACACCGTGCTGGTGCCGGATCCCAGCTATCCGATCCACATCTACGGCGCGGTGATTGCCGGCGCCGATATCCGCTCGGTGCCGCTGGTGCCGGGGGTGGACTTCTTCGCCGAGCTGGAGCGCGCCATCCGCGGCAGCTATCCCAAGCCGAAGATGATCGTGCTGGGCTTCCCGTCGAATCCCACCGCGCAATGCGTGGAGCTGGATTTCTTCGAGCGTGTGATCGCACTGGCGCGCAAGCACGATATCTTCGTGGTGCACGACCTGGCCTATGCCGACATCGTGTTCGACGGCTGGAAGGCGCCGTCGATCATGCAGGTGGAAGGCGCCAAGGATATCGCCGTGGAGTTCTTCACGCTGTCCAAGAGCTACAACATGGCGGGCTGGCGCATCGGCTTCATGGTGGGCAACCCGGACCTGGTGGCGGCGCTCACGCGCATGAAGAGCTATCACGACTACGGTACCTTCACGCCGCTGCAGGTGGCCGCCATCGCCGCGCTGGAAGGCGACCAGCAATGCGTCAAGGAGATCGCCGCGCATTACCAGACGCGCCGCGACGTGCTGGCGCGCGGGCTGATCGAGTCGGGCTGGCCGGTGGAGATCCCCAAGGCTTCGATGTACATCTGGGCCCGCATTCCCGAGCCGTATCGCGCCCTCGGCTCGCTGGAGTTCTCCAAGCAGCTGCTGGCCAAGGCCAAGGTCTGCGTCTCGCCCGGCATCGGCTTTGGCGACTACGGCGACGAGTACGTGCGCTTCGCGCTGATCGAGAACGAAGCGCGTATCCGCCAGGCGGTGCGCGGCATCAAGGCGATGTTCCGCGCCGACGGGCTGGTCAAGGTGCCGGTGGACGAGCAGCATCCGCACGCGCCCAAGGCGCGCGAGTGATGCCGCTCTGAAGCACGCGCCCCAGGCATGGCATGGGGCGCGTCAGCTCAGCGCCGCAGCCAGGGGGTGGCTGCCAGGTGGCCATGGGCTTTCGAAAAACGATTGCACCATGGCATCGCTCACTTCCTCGGGGTTCGCGATACGCCAGCGCGGCGCGTTGTCCTTGTCCACGATCAGCGCGCGCACCCCTTCGATGAAGTCGCCCCGCGTGAAGGCATTCGATACCACCCCAAGCTCCATGCGGAAGCAGTCGGCCAGGTCCAGGCGCCGGCCGCGCAGCAGCAGTTCACGGGTGACGGCGGCCATCAGGGGCGAGCGGCTGCGCAGCGTTGCCAGCGTGCGCGCGGCCCACTCCGCGTAGCGCGGATCCGCTTCGGTGGACAAGCTGGCGATCAGGTCCGCCAGGCTGGCCTCGGGCCGGAAATGCCGCAGCAAGGCCGGCAAGACTTCCAGCATCGGTGCCTCCGCCGCGCTCGGCAGGGTAGCGGTGGCAGCCGCGGCCGCGCCGAGGGCGCCGCGCAGGTTTGCCAGCGTATCGCCGCGCCACGAAATGCCGGCCAGCGTCTGTTCCAGTGCCTCCAGGGCCGTGCTGTGGATGGCGATATCGGCCAGCCCGCACAGCAGCGTATCCGCCGCGCCCAACGTCACGCCGGTCAGCCCGACATAAAGCGCCAGCGGCAACTGCAGCCTGGACAGGAAATGGCTTGCGCCCACATCCGGCACCAGCCCGATGCCGGTTTCGGGCATGGCTACGCGCGAGCGCTCGGTGACCACGCGCAGATGCGCGGCCTGTGCCAGCCCCATGCCGCCGCCCATGACGATGCCGTCCATCAGCGCCACCAGCGGCTTGGAATACCGATGCAAGCGGTAGTCCAATTGGTATTCGTCAACGAAGAATTGCCGATGCAGGGGCGTGCCGGCGTGGAAGCTGTCGTATAGCGCGCGGATATCGCCACCGGCGCAGAAGGCCTTGCTGCCCGCGCCGCGCAGCAGCACCGCGACGATGTCGGTGCGCCCGGCCCAGGCCGCAAGCTGCGCATCGAGTGCGCCGATCATCGGGTAGGACAGGGCGTTCAGCTGGCGCGGCCGGTTGAGCGTGATCACGCCGACGCCGTTGATTTCCTGGAAGCGGACCTCGGGTTCGGCGGCATGCGCTTGCTGGCTGGCGTCGTTGGGGTTCGGGGGCATGGCGTGCTCCTAGGCGTTGCGCCATTGCGGCGCGCGTTTTTGCAGGAAGGCGTTCACGCCTTCGCGCTGGTCCTCGCCGTCGAACAGGTCGACAAAGCGCTCGCGCTCCAGCGCCAGCGCCGGTCCGCGCGCCACGCCCTGGCGCGCCAGGTGCACCAGTTGCTTGCTGAAAGCGGCCGCGCGCGGACTCACGTTGCAGGCGCGCCCGGCCAGGCGCAGCGCCGCGTCGAGCGCATGGCCAGCAGGCACGACTTCTTCCACCAGGCCGATGCGCAGCGCGGTCGCGGCATCCACCTTTTCATTGCACAGGATCATGCGCTTGGCCCAGCCTTCGCCCACCAGCCAGGGCAAGGTCTGGGTGCCGCAGCCGCACGGCAACAGGCCGACACCTGCCTCGGGCAGCGCCATCTGCGCCTGTTCCTCGGCAATGCGCACGTCGCAGGCCAGCGCGCATTCCAGGCCGCCGCCCATGGCATAGCCGTTGATGGCGGCGATCACCAGCGGGCGCGCATTCTGCAGCGCTTCGAAGGCGGCGCCGAAGCGCTGCGCCATCACGCGCGCATGGGCGCGGTCGCCGTCGGCAAAGCCGTTCAGGTCGGCGCCGGCGCTGAAGAAGCGGCTGCCGTCTCCGGTGATGACGATGGCCCGCACGCGTGCATCGGCATTCAGCGTGGCCACCAGCTGGCGCAGCTGTTCCAGGCCTTCGGCGTTGAAGGCGTTGGCGGGCGGGCGCTTCAGGGTGAGGCGGGCGATATGCCCGTCGATCGCGTGGTCGATCATGCTGCCCGCTCCTGTTGCGAGAGGTACTGGCGGATCACGCCCGAGAAGTCCAGCTGGCCGTCGCCGGCCTGGCTCATCGCCTGGTAGATCTGCTGCGCCAGGGCGCCCAGGAGGAGCGGCTGCCGCACGCTGCGGGCGGCGTCCGCGGCCAGGCCCAGGTCCTTGAGCATCAGGTCCGCGCCAAAGCCGCCGCTGTAGCCGCGCGAGGCGGGCGCGGTCTCGATCACGCCGGGATAGGGGTTGCAGGTGTCGGCGGCCCAGCAGCGGCCGGTGGAGGTATTGACGATGCCGGCGAGCACGCCAGCGTCGATGCCCAGCTTCACGCCGAGCGCCATCGCTTCCGAGACGCCGATCATCGAGATGCCGAGGATCAGGTTGTTGCAGATCTTGGCCACCTGGCCGGTGCCGGTATCGCCGCAGCGCACCACATTGCGGCCCATGCCGGCCAGCACCGGCTGCAATTGCGCGAACAGCGCCTGCTCCGCGCCCACCATGAAGGTCAGGGTGCCGGCCTGGGCGCCGCCGGTGCCGCCGGAGACGGGGGCATCGGCCATCGGGTTGCCGCGCTTGCCGGCCTCCAGGGCCAGCGCGCGGATGGTGGCGGGGTCGATGGTGCTCGAATCCACCAGCGGCACGCCCGGGCGCACGCCGGCGAGCACGCCTTCCGGATCGAGATAGGCGGCACGCACGTGGGCGCCAGCCGGCAGCATGGTGATCACGAAGTCGGCTTCGGCCACGGCCTTGCGGGCGGATTGCGCAACGGCCGCGCCATCGGCCTGCAGGGAGGCGAGCGCGGCGGCGTTGAGGTCGAATACGGTGAGGCTGTGGCCGGCCTTGAGCAGGTTGCGGGCCATGGGCGCGCCCATGTTGCCGAGGCCGATGAAGGCGATATGCATATTGTCTCCTTGATCAAGAGTCACGGACGCGGACCAGGTCGCGGTGACTTCCGGATTGCGATTGTTTCTCCCCACGCCCGCCGCGCGGGAGTGGGGAGCGGGCCAGGGGCATTTTCCATGCAGCCCGTGCCCTTCCCGCGGCTCGTCAACGCAGGCTGATCGTCGTATTCACGCCATCATTCACCGTGGCGTCGTCGAACCAGCGTGCCGTCACCGTCTTGGTCTGCGTATAGAACTGCACCACCTGCTTGCCGTAGGGCCCGAGATCGCCCAGCTTGGAGCCGCGCGAGCCGGTGAAGCTGAAGTAGGGCACCGGTACCGGGATCGGGATATTGATGCCGACCTGGCCGACATCGATCTCGCTCTGGAACTTGCGCGCCGCGGCGCCGCTCTGGGTGAACACGCCGGTGCCGTTGCCGAAGGGGTTGCGGTTGACCAGGGCGATCGCCTCGTCCAGCGTGTCGACCCCGATCACCACCAGCACCGGACCGAAGATTTCCTGGGTGTAGATGGACATGTCCGTCGTGACGTCGGCGAACACCGTCGGCCCGACGAAATTACCGTCGGGATAGCCGGGCACCTGCACCTCGCGCCCATCCAGCGCCAGGGTGGCGCCTTCGCGCACGCCGGCGTCGATCAGGCCGAGCACGCGCTGCTTTGCCGCAACCGAGACCACCGGGCAGACATCGGTGCCGGGCTCGCTGCCCGCGCCGACCTTGAGCGTCCTGGCCTTCGCCACCAGATCAGGCAGCCAGTCGCGCGCCGCCCCTACCAGCACCGCCACGGAGGTCGCCATGCAGCGCTGGCCGGCAGCGCCGAAGGCCGCGCCCACCAGGGCGTTGAGGGTGTGCTCGCGGTGCGCATCGGGCAGCACCACGGCGTGGTTCTTGGCGCCCATCATCGACTGCACGCGCTTGCCGTGCGCGCCGGCCAGGTTGTAGACGTGGGTGCCGACGGCGGTGGAACCGACGAAGGAAACCGCCTTGATGTCCGGATGCGTGCACAGGGCGTCCACGACCTCGCGGGCGCCGTGCACCACATTCAGCACGCCCGCCGGTACGCCGGCCTCGACCGCCAGCCTGACCAGTTCCATGGTGGACAGCGGGTCCTGTTCCGAAGGCTTGAGCACGAAGGTGTTGCCGCACACGATTGCCATCGGGAACATCCACAGCGGGATCATGGCCGGGAAGTTGAACGGCGTAATGCCCGCGCACACGCCGATGGGCTGCTGCAGGGTGTAGGTGTCGACGGTGGCCGCCACATTCTCGGCAAAGCCGCCTTGCTGCAGCGTGCCGATCGAGCAGGCGTGCTCCACCACTTCCAGGCCGCGGAAGATATCGCCTTCGGCATCGGCCAGGGTCTTGCCTTGTTCGGCGGTCAGGATGGCGGCGATGCGCTTGCTGTGCTCGCGGATCAGCGCCTGGTAGCGGAGCATGATGCGCAGGCGCGCGCCGAGCGGCGTATGGCGCCAGGTGGCGAAGGCACGCTGGGCCGCGCCCACGGCCGCATCGACTTCGGCCGCGGTGGCCAGCGGTACGCGCGCCAGGATTTCCTGCGTGGCGGGATTGACCACCGGGCGGAACTCGGTGGCCGCGGATTCCACCCATTCGCCGTTGATCAGCAGCTTGACGGTGGGCGCGGCGGCGCTGGCGCCGGTTGCGGTTGTGGGCTGGGCACTCATTGGGTAGGTCTCCGTCGGTTCTAGGTTTGGGTGGTGCAATGGTTGGGGGCGGCCAGGGGGACCGTGCCGCTCACAGGCTGCGCGCGATCAGCATGCGCTGGATCTCGCTGGTGCCTTCGTAGATCTGGGTGATGCGCGCGTCGCGGTAATGACGCTCGACCGGATAGTCTTCCAGATAGCCGTAGCCGCCGTGGATCTGCAGCGCCTTGGAGCACACGCGCTCGGCCAGTTCGGAGGCGTAGAGCTTGGCCTGCGAGGCCTCGGACAGGCAGGGCAGGCCGGCCGTGCGCATATGCGCGGCGCGGTGCACCAGCAGGCGTGCGGCGTTCAGCTCGGTGGCCATGTCGGCCAGCATATTGGCGATGGGCGGATGCTCGCGCAGCGGGCGGCCGAACTGCACACGCTCGGCAGCGTAGCGGCAGGCCGCCTCGAAGGCGGAACGGGCGATGCCGAGGGCCTGCGCGCCGATGCCGATGCGCCCGCCTTCCAGGTTGGACAGGGCGATGCGCAGGCCCTCGCCGGGTTCGCCGAGCAGGGCGTCGTGCGGCACATGGCATTCCTCCAGCGTGATGGCGCAGGTGTCGGATGCGCGGATGCCCAGCTTGCGCTCCGGCGTGTGCACCACGAAGCCGGGCGTATCGGTGGGCACGACGAAGGCGGAGAGGCCTCGCTTGCCTTGCTCCGGCTCGGTGGAGGCGAAGACGATGGCCACGCCGGCTCGCTGGCCGTTGGTGACGAACTGCTTGCTGCCGGACAGCACCCAGCCCGCTTCCGTGCGACGGGCACGGGTGCGCAGGTTATGGGCCTCCGAGCCGGCTTGCGGCTCGGTCAGGCAGAAGGCGCCGATCATCTCGCCGCTGGCCAGTCGCGGCAGGTAGCGTTCTTTCTGTGCCTGGGTGCCGTAGTGCAGGATGGGCCCGCAGCCCACCGAATTGTGTACGCTCATCAGCGTGGCGCAGGCGGCACAGCCGGCGGCGATCTCCTCGATGGCCAGCGCGTAGGCGATGTAGTCGGTATAGGTGCCGCCCCACTCCTCCGGCACGATCATGCCGAGCAGGCCGAGTGCGCCCATCTCCGCCACCACTTCCGCCGGCAGCTGGCTGGCCTGGTCCCATGCCGCCGCATTCGGCGCGAGCCGCTCGCTGGCGAAGGCGCGAGCGGTGTCGCGGATCATGGTTTGCTGTTCGGTGAATTCGTGTTGCATGGCTGCTCTGGTGGAGGCGGGGTCGGGGCAGGTAAGGCGTGCCTGCTGTGTCTGTCGTATCCGTCGGTCCCATCCGGGATGGGCCTGGCAGCAGTGTAGGAAGACAGCCGGGCGGCTCCTATGCCAGAATCCGCCAACCTTGCTGAACTCGTTTGCCACTGTCGGCTTGGCGGCAGGGCAACCCATCCCCTTTTGTTGCGTCCATGGAAAAACACAGCGTCGCCATTTGTTTCGTGCATCACGCCATTGCGGGGCTGCGCTCGCGCGGTATCGCGCCAGAGCCGGTGCTGCAGGCGGCCGGCATTGCGCCGGCCTTGCTGGCGGTGCCGCAAGCGCGCGTGTCCTCCGCCAGCTACAGCGCCCTATGGCTGGGCGTAGCCGCCGCGCTGGACGATGAATTCTTTGGCCAGGATTCGCGCCGCATGAAATGCGGCAGCTTTGCCATGCTGTGCCATGCGGTGGCCGGCAGCAGGACGCTGGCGCAGGGGCTGGAGCGGGTGGTCCGGTACTTCCGGCTCCTGCTGGACGATATCGGCGTACGGCTCGAACGCGAGGGCGTCGGCCAGGGCGAGGCCGAAGGGGAAAAGGATGGCAGCGAGGATCCTGCGCGCAGGGGCAGGCGAGCCGCCCTGGTACTGGCCGCGACCTCGGACCGCGCGCCCGGCGTATTCGCCCAGGAGACCATGCTGATCATGCTGCACGGGCTGATGAGCTGGCTGATGCGTCGGCGCGTGCCCGTGCTGCTGGCCGCTTTCAGCTACCCCGAGCCGCCCTATGCGGCGGAGTACCGCCTGATGTATTCGCGCCACCTCGCGTTCGACCAGCCCGCCACGGCGCTGGTGTTCGACGCGGCCTGGCTGGACCAGCCGGTGCACCAGGACGAGCGCAGCCTCAAGGCGTTCCTGCGTGATGCGCCGCACAATGTGGTGGTCAAGTACACCGACCGCGCCAGCGTCATGGCCCGCGTGCGCCGCCAGTTGCGTGCCCAGGCGCCGGAGCAGTGGCCAACCTTCGACCGGCTGGCGCATGACGTGCACATGTCGCCATCGTCGTTGCGGCGGCGGCTGATGGAAGAGGGCGGCACTTACCAGCAGTTGAAGGACGAAATGCGGCGCGACCTGGCCATCGAGGCCTTGAGCCATTCCAGCCGCCCGCTGGCGGAAATCGCGGCCGAGCTTGGCTTCGCCGAACCGGGGGCTTTCCACCGGGCGTTCCGGCGCTGGACCGGGCTGCGGCCCGGCGCCTACCGCGCCACGCCGGCGCAGGCCTGATGTCCTGGTTCAGGAAGCTAGCGCTGCACGGACGGAACGCCGGCCGCGGCGGGCGTTCCCGCGCCGGCGCCGGCCGGCGTGGTATAGGCCAGCATGCGGTTGCGCCCGGACAGCTTCGCCATATAGAGGGCCGTATCGGCGCGTGCGGTGAGTTGAGCCAGGGTCTCGCCGGGTTGCCACTCCGCATAGCCGCCGCTGACGGTGTAGCGCACCGTGCCGAAGGGGCCGGTGACGCGGTTGGCCTGGGCCTGCGCGCGGATGCGCTCGGCCGCGTGGCTTGCTTCCCCCTGCGCGCTGCCGGGCAGCAGCACCACGAATTCCTCGCCGCCCATGCGGCCGATGCGGTCGGGCGTGCGCAGGCTGGCCGCTGCCAGCCGGGAGAATTCAGCCAGCACGGCGTCCCCGGCGGCATGGCCGAAAGTGTCGTTGACCGACTTGAAATGATCGATATCGACGATCAGCAGCACTGGCGGGCGGCCACCGCGAGCGGCGCGCGCCAGCTCCCGCCCGGCTTCCTCCTCGAACGCCATGCGGGACATCGCGCCGGTCAGGAAATCGGTATTGGCGATGGCTTCCAGCCGGCGCACCATGGCATCGTGGATCATCAGCACCGCGCCCATGGTCAGTGCGGGCGTGACCAGGGCACCGACTATCAGGAAGGCCAGATTCAGCCCGGGGGCGGTCAAGGTTGCGGGATCGTCCATGACCGACAGTGCAGAGAGCAAGCCGCGCAAGGCGTGGCCGCCGGCAAAGATAAAGGCGAAGCCGGCCGTGGTCAGGTAATGGCTGGAAGGGCGGCCGCGCGGGCGGTGGCGTACCAGGGCGATGCCTACCAGGGCGCAAAGCGTTGCGTTGAAGGCCGACGCGATCACCACGCGCGTATTGAAGTCATTGAATACGTAGCGCCACGTCGCGATGCCGGCAACCGTGGCAAGGGTGCCGACGGCCAGTGCTCGCCAGTTCGGCTCGCGCCCGCAGAAGCGCAGGGTGGCGGCCAGGAACAAGGCAAGCGCCCACGACAGGCCTGCGTTGGCCACCACGATCGACAGCGCGTCGGGGATCTTGCCGCGCAGTGCAATCAGCACCAGCGCCGGCGTGGCGATCAGGTTGGCTTGCCACCATAGCGTCACGCCGGGCTGGCCGCAGCGGCGCAGCGACCAGACGATGGCCAGCATCATGGCGCTGAGCGCTGCTGTGACGACCAGCATGGCGAGCGTGTCCGACATCTGACGGTTTCCTCCGGGTCTGGTGATTTGTGCCTGGCGCCTGGCTATCGCGTTGCGATCGGCGTGCGGCGTTCTGGAGAATATCGCGGCGGCCCGCTCCGCACTCCCTCCCGCGTACGCGGAGCCTTGGCCGCCCGGCGCATCCCCGGCGCGGCGCTAGAATGGCTGGTAATGCCGTTTTGATCGGCGCGGCGCATCAATAAAAGTGGTGCGGCCATGCCCAGCACTGGCGGGGCCGTGGTCCCGGCTTTGCCGCCGGGGCCTGGCGCGCCGCCATGATACTCGTCTTCACAGCCATTTGGCCCGCGCACGATGCAACAAATCAGATTCGACCTCGGTGACCTGCAGGCCATGGTGGCGGTTGTGGAGCAGGGCGGCTTCCGCGCCGCAGCCGAAGCGCTCAGCCTGTCCCAGCCAGCGCTCTCGCGCCGCATCGAAAAGCTCGAACAGGCGCTCAATGTGAGACTGTTCGAGCGCACCACGCGCCGGGTCACCCTCACGCTCGTGGGGCGGGAGTTTGCCGCCAGGGCCCGCGCCCTGCTGGCGGAAGTGGAGTCCTCGCTGCTGGGCATCGGAGATCCGGCGGTGACGCACGGTGGCGAAGTGACCGTTGCCTGCGTGCCGTCGGCCGCTCACTATTTCCTGCCGGCGGTGATCGGCCGTTTTCATGCGCAATATCCCAATGTTCGCGTCAAGATCGTGGATGAAGGCGCCAATGCCGTGCTGCACAGCGTAGCCAGCGGCGAAGCGGATTTTGGCTTGAACTTTATCGGTACCCAGGAGGCAGACCTCAAGTTCGAACCGCTGCTGCGCGATCCTTTCGTACTGGCC
>NZ_JARJLM010000535.1 GCF_029335485.1 Cupriavidus basilensis | reverse complement strand
AAACGGCTCTGGTAGATCTTGTCGAACTCGCCGCCATCGGCAAAGTGGCGGCTCTGCGCTTGCGCCCAGCTGCCGAACACATCGCTCACCGAGAACAGCTGGATCGGGCGGAACTGCGCCGCATGGGCCTTCAGCACCGCTGCCGAGCGGGGCCGGTAGAACTGGCGGGCGATTACGTCCTGCCCGGCATCGGACCAGAGGTATTGCAGGTAGGCCGTCGCCACCTTGCGCGTGCCGCGCTTGTCCACCACCTTGTCGACCACGGCCACCGGCGCTTCCGCGATGATCGACTGGCCCGGGTACACCACCTCGAAGCTGTCGCCCAGCTCCTTGCGGATCTGGTGCACCTCGCTCTCGAAGGTAGCCAGCACATCGCCAAGCTGGCGCTGCGTAAAGCTGGTGGTGGCGCCGCGGCCGCCGGTATCGAGCACCGGCACGTTGCGGAACAGCCGGCCCACCGCCTCGCGCGCCTGCGCCTCGCTGCCGCCCTTGCGGATGGCCGCGCCCCATGCCGCCAGGTAGGTGTAGCGCCCGTTGCCCGAGGTCTTGGGATTGGGAACGATCACCTGTACGCCCGGGCGGCCCAGGTCTTCCCAGTCCAGGATGCGCTTGGGATTGCCCTTGCGCACCAGGAACACGATGGTGGAGTAGTACGGCGCGGCATTGTCCGGCAAGCGCTTTTTCCAGTCCTGCGCCACCACGCCGCGCTGCACCAGGATGTCGATATCGGTCTCCTGGTTCATGGTCACCACGTCCGCCTCCAGGCCATCCGCCACCGAGCGCGCCTGCTTGCTCGATCCGCCATGCGACTGGTTGACAACGACCGTCTCGCCGCTTGCCTGCTTCCAGCTGGCGACGAAGCCGGGATTGATCTCGCGGTACAGCTCGCGGGTGACGTCATAGCCGGCATTGAGGATGGCCGTGTCGGCCAGCACGGGGATGGCGGCGCCGAGCAGGAGCCCGGCGGCGAGGAGGCGAGGCAGGAGTCTTGGCATGGTGATTGGATCCGCGGATGGAAGCGATGCAGCGCGGCAATGGCCGGCACGCATCGGTGATCTGTCATTGTCCACAGCCAGGCAGAGCGGACGGAACGAAGGTTTCCGCATGTCGATAGACGCGCCGTGCGTCCGGCAGGTGGCCTTCATGCTGTCTTGGCGCGCCCGCCATCTTCGATACGCCGGCGGCTATGGGCTTCGTGATCGCACGACAGCATGTCCCCGGGAGCCCTTCAACGGCCCTGCTCGACATCGAACCTGCTGGCCGCCGACAGCCACGCCTGGAACACACGGATGGCGTCATCCCCGCTCCGGTGCTTCGCCACATAGGTGAAATAGCGCCAGGGCGGCAGCACGGGACCGTCGAACGGGAAGACAAGGCGCCCTTCCGCTACGTCGTCCGCCACCAATGCCACCGGTCCCATCGCAACGCCCAGGCCATCGAGTGCGGCCTGGAGGGTCAGGTAGAAGTGCTCGAGCGTCAGCGTGTTCCTTGGCTTGAGCCTGGTGTTGCCGCTGGCAGCCAGCCATTCGGACCACATGGTCGGATACGTCGCCGCATGCAGCAGCGTGTGGCGGGCAAGATCGCGCGGATTGCGCAGCGGCTCCGCCTTCAAGACGCGGGGGGAGCATACCGGCAGCCGGACTTCCGAGAGAAACTCGCGTGCGGCATAGCCCTCGACATCCTGCGGACCGCCGCGAATCCACATATCGACCTCCTCGCGGATTTTTCCGATGGGCTCGTTGGACGTCGTCAGCCGGATCTCTATGGCCGGGTTGGCGAGCTGGAACGAGGAGAGCCTGGGCAGGAGCCAGCGCAGGGAGAACGTGGTGGGGGCATTCACGCGGAGGATCTGTTGCCGCCTTGCCTGCATCTGCTCGCTGGTGGCCAGCGCGATCCGGTCGAACGCGGCGCTGATCTCCGACAGATAGGCGCGGCCCTGCGGCGTCAGTACCACCTTCCGGTTATGGCGGACGAACAGCAGGTGCCCAAGCCAGTGCTCCAGCTGCTGCACATGGCGGCTCACGGCCCCGTGCGTGACGCAAAGCTCGTCCGCCGCGGCGGAAACGCTTTCGAGCCGTGCTGCGGCCTCGAAGGCCTTCAGCGAGTTCAGGGGAGGAAGCCGGCGTGTCATCGTCGAACTTTCGTGTGAGTTTTTCTGACATTCAGCCTCAGTATAAATCGATATTCATTGGCTGGGATACGCCCTATATTTCCCCACGAACACGAGCTCGCTCGTTTCAATCCGTCTAGAAATCTCACCTGAGGTATTGATATGCCGAACGTCGTGGTCGTGGGTGCCCAGTGGGGCGACGAAGGAAAGGGGCGCATCGTCGATTGGCTCGCGGAAAAGGCCGATGTCGTCGCGCGCTACAACGGCGGACACAATGCGGGCCACACGCTGGTGGTCGATGGCAAGACCTATAAGCTGGCCCTGCTGCCGAGCGGCGTGGTGCGCGGGAAGATGGGATTGATCGGAAACGGCGTGGCCCTGGACCCCGAGGCACTGCTGGCCGAGATCGAGCGCATGGCCGCGCTGGGTGTCGCCGTGACGCCGGACAATCTGATGATCGCGGAGACGGCGACGCTGGTCCTGCCCGTTCATCGCGCCATCGACGCCGCGCAGGAGACACTGCGCCGCCAGCCGATCGGTACCACGCTGCGCGGCATCGGGCCAGCGTATGAAGATAAGGTGGGCCGAAGAGGACTCCGCGTTTGCGACCTGGCTGAGCCCGACGTACTGTCCGACAAGCTGGATGCGCTGCTTCAGCACCATAACGCCTGGTTCCGCGGACTGGGCCTCGACACCCTGTCGAAAGACGGCATGCTGCAACGCCTTCTCGACATCGCGCCCGCCATCCTGCGCTTTGCCGGCAGCGTCTGGCAGCAACTGGACATGGCCCATGCAGCGGGAAAGCGGACCCTCTTCGAAGGATCGCAGGCCGTCATGCTCGACATCGACTGGGGCAGCTATCCCTATGTCACCTCGTCGAGCACGGTGCCGGCCGGCGCCGCCAGCGGTACCGGTATCGCGCCCTCGAGGGTCGGCCATGTGGTCGGCGTGACCAAGGCGTATGCGACCCGCGTGGGAGAAGGCCCGTTTCCCACCGAGATCCACGGCGGGCCAGGGAACCTGCTCAGGGAGCGCGGGCACGAGTTCGGCGTGAACACCGGGCGGCCGCGCCGCTGCGGCTGGCTGGATGCCGCCCAGCTCCGGCAAAGCGTGAAGGTGGCTGGCATCGATACGCTGGCGCTGACGAAGCTCGATATCCTGGACGGGTTCGAGTGCGTCCAGGTCTGCGTCGGCTATGAAATAGACGGCCGCTTCTTCGACTTTGCGCCGCCGGGCCTGGCCGCGCAGCAAAGCGCCGTCCCCGTCTATGAGCAACTGGCGGGCTGGTCGCGGCCGACACGGGGCACCCGGTCGCTCGCCGCGCTCCCGCCGGAAGCGCTCGCATTCATCCGTTTTGTGGAGGCGCAGGCTGGCGTTCCGGTTTCGATCGTCACCACCAGCCCCGAGCGGGACGATACGATTGTCGCGAGCGACCCCTTCGACGCCTGAACGCCCCCGCCAGGCGGCGGGATCAACCGTGCAGCCGCGCGCCCAGCAGCGCCACATCGGGGCAGCCGATCAGCGCCAGCGTCCGGTCTATATCGGCCTTGAACATCGCCAGGACGTCGTCCACGCCAGCCTCGCCCCGCGCGGCCAGGCCGTAGAGCACCGCCCGCCCGAGCATCACCGCATTGGCGCCGCGCGCCAGCGCCTTGACCACGTCGCGGCCGTTGCGAAAGCCGCTGTCGACCATCAGCGTGGCCTCGCCGATGGCCGCCCGGATCCCGGGCAGGACGTCCACCGGCGCGGGCAGGTCCGCCAGTTGCCGCCCGCCGTGGTTCGACGCGATCACGCCGTCCGCGCCAAGCGCCATGCAGCGCGCCGCATCCCGCGCGTTCAGTACGCCTTTGACATACAGGCGGCGCGGCCATGCGTCCCGCAAGGCCGCGAAGTCGTCCCAGCAGAAACCTGCATCCATGCGGCGTTGCAGCAACGCGGCCTGGACGCTGGCGTCGCCGCCCGGGCCGGCCTCCACGTTCGGCAGCGTCGGCAGGCCGTGCCGCAATTGCCTGACAGTCCACGCCGGATGCAGCGACGCATCGAGGACGATGCGCGGCGTGAGGCGGAACGGCACCGCGAACCCGTTGCGCAGATCGCGCTCGCGCCGGCCGTTGACCGTGACGTCCGTCGTCAATACCAGGGCTTCATAGTCCGCCGCCAGCGCGCGGGCGTGCTCGCGGTGGACGACGTAGAGCTGGAACCAGAGCCTGCCGCCCGCGCGGCGCGCCACGTCTTCCAGCGCCACATTGGATGCGGTCGACAGGGTGAACGGGATGCCCGCCCGCGCCGCCGCGCGGGCCAGGGCCACGTCGCCGTCGGGCCGGCAGGCACCGTTCAATCCCATCGGCGCGATCACCAGCGGCGCGTCCGCGGGCTTGCCGCCCAGGCTGATCGCCTGCTTGCGCACGCTCACGTCGGTCAGCCTCGCCGGATCGAGCAAGAGCGCATCGAGCGCGTGGCGATTCCGGGCGAGCCCGGACTCGTCGTCCGCACCGCCTTCGATATAGTCGAAGACGATGCGCGGCAGCCGCCGCCGCGCCAGGCGGCGGTAGTCCTCGACACCAAGGGGTATCCCCATTTTCGATCCCGGCCTGCGGTAGCGTTGGCGGTGCCGGACTCAGGCTTGCGCCGCGGTCCGGGCGGCGCCATCGGCCGGTTGGCCAAGGCGCGGAATATGCCCCTTGACCATCGTCAGCGCCACCAGGACCACGACCATCGCCGAGCCGAGCATGGTGAGATAGGACGAGGCGCCGCCCGCCGTAATGACCGCCGCACCGGCAAACGCGCTCAGGATCGCCCCCAGCCGCCCGAAAGCCAGCGCCGAAGCCGTGCCCGTGGCGCGTATGCTGGTCGGGTAGACATAGGCGCACAGCGCGTACATGGTCGACTGGACGGCATTGACGAACATGCCGTGCACACCCAGCCCGAAGATAAACGCGCTGGTGCTCTGGTTGGCATCCACGCCCTTGAGCAGCAGTGCGCTAAGCGCGCCGCCCGCGCAGCACAGGAGCAGCGGCCAGCGCGATCCGAAGCGGCCGATGGCGACGGCGCAGCACAGCGCGCCGATCACGCCGCCCAGGTTATACGCGGTCAGCCCGGAGCCGGCCACGGCAACGCCCAGGCCCTCCGCGGCCAGCATGGTGGGAAGCCAGCTGAAGGCGCTGTACACAGCAAGCAGGCACATGAAGAACGCGCACCATATGGCCAGCGTGTCCCGCGCCCGACCCTCTGCAAACAACGCCATGAAGCCCATCTTGCCCTCATGCGCCTGTTCGCTGGCGTCCGAGAACACGACTTGCGGCGCAAGCGGCCGGGACATGCGCGCAAGCAGCGCTGCCAGCTCCGGCCAGCGGGCGGGCCGGCGCGCCAGGAAGCGCGGCGACTCCGGCAGTGTCAGCATCAGCAGCACGCCAAACGCCAGCGGCAACGATCCCCCGATAAAGAACAGGCCCCGCCAGCCATAGACGGGCAGGACCACGCTGGCAAACAGGCCGGCGAGCATGCCGCCAAGCGGCACGCAGACGATGGTCGCCGTCACGGCGAGCGTACGGTGCCGCGCCGGCGTGAACTCGGCGGTCATGGTCGTGGAACTCGGCAAGGCGCCACCGATGCCCAGGCCCGCAATCAGGCGCAGCGCGGCGATCGTCGCCGTATCCGGCGCAAGGCCGATGGCGCAGGTAGCGGCACCGAACACCAGTACGCTGCCAATCACCGCCCACCGCCGGCCGAAGCGGTCCGCGAACAGGCCGGCGCAGGCGCTGCCGATCCCCATGCCGATCAGCCCCGCCGCCACCGCCGGCGCGAAGGCGCTGCGCGTGATGCCCCACTCCTTGATGATCACGGGGATGGCGAAGCCGATCAGTTGCCCGTCGAAGCCATCCATCACGATGGATAGCGCCGCCAGCATGACCACGATCTTCTGCATGGTGGTGTAGGGCCCGTTGTCAAGCACGTTGCCTATATCCACGTGCGTGCGGGAGGTTTCCAGGCTAGCGCTCATGCCGGCTCCCCTTCGCCGCGCCTGCGGCCATCGCGGTTTGCGGGCGCCCGGCAAGCCGGTTCGAGGCGTGCGTGTCCCTGCCTGGCAAGGTGGCAATGGCCTCTGTGTCGAGGTATCTCATGGACAATGTCTCCGTTTGGCGGACGCCCGTACATTGGCAGGCGTCTTCGTTGATGGATGGGATTGCGGTGCTGGCCGGTCTCTCTATGAACTCCGTCTCGCCGGGCAAAGGCGGCATGCGCCGGCATCTATCATCAGGCTTTGCGCTCAGGCGCCGGTGACCGCGCGGGCCTCGGCCAGGCGAACCAGGTGCAGCAGGCATGCCGTGTCCGGCACCGCCACGCCAGCGGCGCGGGCCTCGGCGACGACCGCGCCGCCGATGCTTTCGATCTCCGTGCGCCGGCCGGCCAGGATGTCCTGCAGCATCGAGGGCTGGTGTCCACGATGGTTCTCTATGGCGTGGATCACGCTGGCCTCCACGCTGGCGGGATTGGCGTCGATCCCTCGCGCGCGGGCCACCGAGACGACCTCGAGCGCGATGGACAGCGCCAGCCTGCGGCCATCCGGCGTCAGATCCAGTTGATCGACCGTGCACCCCAGAACCGCGCAGAGCGTGTTCAACGCCGCGTTGAACGCCACCTTCTCCCAGATCGCGGCCCACACGTCGGGATCGGCGATGCAGCGCAGCCCCGCGTTCGCCAGCGCATCGACCACCTGGCCGACGATAGGCCGCACCGTGCCGTCCGCGCTCATCATGCGGATCGCACCCTCGCCATGGGAGCGGACATGCCCGGGCCCGACCAGGTCCGCGGGCCAGGTCGTGACCCCTGCCAGGATGCGCTCCAGCGGAACGAACTCGCGGAGTTTTTCGACGTTGCCCAGGCCGTTCTGGAGCGTCAGCAGGTAGGTACCGGGACCGATGGCGTGCCGCAGGCTGGTCAGGGCGGCCCGGGTGTGCATGGACTTGGTAAAGACGATGATCAGGTCCGGCTGCGCGCCGGCCTGTTCGGGACGGCTCACCGCCAGATTCGTGACCCACCGGTCCGGCGCCGCCGTCTGCAGGCGCAGGCCGTGGCTGCGGATGGCGCCAAGATGCGCATCATCGATATCGAGCAGGGTCACCGCCTGCCCGGCCTCGGCCAGGCGTGCGCCAAACAGCGAGCCCATGGCCCCAGCTCCCAGGATTGCAATCTTCATCGTGCCTCGCTTCAGCGCCTTGGCGCGGACTTCGGGGACCCCGTCCGGCGGCAGGTGGCCTGCCGCCGGACGCGTGACGGCCAGTGTCTAGAACGGATAGTGGCGCGGCGTGGTCTGTACGGTGATCCAGCGCAGTTCGGTGAACTCGGCGATGCCCGCCTTGCCGCCGAAACGGCCGAAACCGCTGCCCTTCACGCCGCCGAACGGCATCTGCGCCTCGTCGTGCACGGTGGGCCCGTTGATATGGCAGATGCCGGATTCGATCCGCCTCGCCACCTGCATCGCACGCGCCAGGTCACGGCTGAACACGGCGGCCGACAAGCCGTACTCGTTATCGTTGGCGCAGGCGATGGCCGCCGCCTCGCCCTTGACCCTGACGATGCCCTTGACGGGGCCGAAGGATTCCTCCGCGTAGATATCCATATCCGTGGTGACGTGATCGAGCAAGGTGGCCGGCATCAGGGTGCTGTCCGCCTTGCCGCCGCATACGAGCCGTGCTCCCTTGGCGATGGCGTCGTCGATAAGGGCATTGCAGCGCTCGACGGTGCTCATATCGACCACCGAACCCAGTACCACCGGGCCATTGCGCGGATCGCCCAGGGGCAGCGCCGACGCCTTCGCGGCAAGCTGCGCGACGAAGGCATCGGCGATCTGTTCGTCGACGATGATGCGCTCGGTCGACATGCAGATCTGGCCGGAGTTGGCGAAGGCGCCGAATGCCGCGGCCTCCACCGCCGCGCCGATATCCGCGTCGTCCAGCACCACCAGCGGTGCCTTGCCGCCCAGTTCCAGCACGGCCGGCTTCAGATGTTTCGCGCAGCTGGCCGCGATGATCTTGCCGACCCGGGTCGATCCGGTGAAATTGACGCGCCGTACCGCGGGATGGGCGATCATGGCCTCCACCACCGCGCCCGCGTCGGCCGGCGCATTGGTGACGAAGTTCACCACGCCCCTCGGCAAGCCGGCTTCCTGCATGGCCTCGATGATCAGGCCGTGCGTGGCCGGGCAAAGCTCCGAGCCCTTCAGTACCACCGTGTTGCCGCAGGCGAGAGGCAAAGCGATAGCGCGCACCGCGAGGATGACCGGCGCGTTCCACGGCGCGATGCCGAGCACGACGCCGGCGGGTTGCCGGATCCCCATGGCCAGGCTGCCCGGCACGTCCGAGGGAATGACTTCGCCGCTGATCTGCGTGACCAGCGCGGCGGCCTCGCGCAGCCCGCCGGCGGCGAGGTGGACATTGAATCCCGCCCAGATCGCGGACGCTCCGGTTTCGGCCGCCATCGCGGCGGCAAAGGCTGCCTGCCTGGCTTCCAGCGCGTCGGCCGCCCTGGACAGCAGCGCACGCCGCTCGCTCGGCCCGGTGGCGGACCACGCGTCGAACGCGGCGGCGGCGGCATCCACTGCCGCGCGCGCGTCCGCCGGTGTGCCCGCCGGTGCCCGCGTTGCCACCTGGCCGTCCAGCGGATTGCGGCGCTCGAACGTCGCCCCATTGCTTGCCTGGCACTGCTCGCCGCCGATCAGCATGGAAATTGCCGTCATTGCTCTTCTCCTGTGTGTGCTTTGAATGTCCGGTCGGGCAGGCCGCATTGGCAATGGCCTGCCAGGCGGCAAGCTTATTCCACCTCGACCTCGAGCAGTACCGGCGTCGCCGAGCGCAGCGCCGCCGACAGCGCATCGCGCAGCGCCGCTGCCTCGCTGACGCGCACGCCGGGGCAGCCGAGGCCCTTGGCCAGCGACACGAAATCGATGCCCGGCAGATCGGTGCCCTGCACGGGGTCGGTATCGGCAAACCCGAACTCCGGCGCGAAATCCTGCAGCGCGGCATAGCGTGCGTTGTTCAGGATCACGAAGGTGAGCGGCAGCTTGAGCTGCACCGCGCTCCAGATCGCCTGGATCGAGTACATGCTCGAGCCATCGCCGATCAGGCCGATCACGCGCGTGCCCGGCCTGGCCAGCGCCACGCCCACCGCCGCGGGCATGCCGTAGCCGAGCCCGCCGCTGTCCATCGTGTAGAAGGTGCCGCTGCGCGTCATGGGCAGGTAGCCCTGCATCACCGGGCGCGCGCTGGGCGCCTCTTCCACCACGATGTCGCCGGCAGCGCGCAAGCCGGCCAGCGTCTGCAGGACGAAGGCGGTGGACATGGGCCACGCCGGCACGGCGACCGGACGGGGCGTACGGGGCGCGGGCAGCGGGCGCACAGGCGGCGCGCGGCGGGCCAGCAGGTCGCTCACGCCAAGACGGAGATTGCCGACCACCGACGCGCCCACCGGTGTCCAGGCGGCCGTGGCGGCATCGTCGGTCAGCTGGTAGAGGGCGGCGCCGGCAGGCACGTGCGGGCCGCTGCCCTCGACGTGATACGTAAACGCCGGGGCGCCGAGGACCAGGATCAGGTCGTGCCCGCCGAGCAGGGTCACGATCTTCTCGCGCATGGCCGGCAGGAAGCCGGCGAACAGCCTGTGGTCCTCGGGAAAGCCGCAGCGTCCGGACATCGGCGCAACGAAGACGCGCGCGCTGTGCCGCTCCGCCAGCGCCACCACCTGGTCCCAGGCGCCGGCCCGGTCGACCGCCGCGCCGACGACGAAGGCCGGCCGCTCGCACGCATCGAGGGCTGCGCCCACCTGTTCCAGCGCCACGGGCTCGGGGCGCACCTCATAGCTGACCGCGCGCGGCGTCACCAGTTCGGCCGGCCGGTCCCAGTCGTCCACCGGAATGGAAACGAGCACCGGGCCGCGCGGCTCCTGCATCGCCATGTGGTAGGCACGCGCGATGGCCAGCGGCACGTCCTCGGCGCGCGCCGGCTCGATGCTCCATTTGACGTAGGGCTTGGGCAGCTCGGCGGCCTGCGCGGAGGACAGGAAGGGGTCGAACGGCAGGATGGAACGGGCCTGCTGGCCGGCGGTGATGACCATCGGCGTGCGGTTCTTGTAGGCGGTGAAGATATTGCCCATGGCATTGCCGACGCCCGCCGCCGAATGCAGGTTCACCAGCGAGGCATTGCGGCTCGCCTGCGCATAGCCGTCGGCCATGCCGACCACCACGGCCTCCTGCAGGCCCAGCACATAGCGGAAATCGCTCGGAAAATCGCGGAACATCGGCAACTCGGTGGAGCCGGGATTGGCGAACACCGAGGTCATGCCGAGCTTGCGGAGCAGGTCGATCACGGCATCGCGCACCGTGACGGGTTTTGGACTACCGGTCATGCAAAGGTCCCCTTCGTATTTTTTTGCTGCATGGCGCGCTCGCGCCATGTCGATGGGCAGAGTATGGAATCCACATCCTTGTTTTAATATTGCCTTTTTAGCGAAAAGCCATTACGTTCAGGCATGACTTTCGATCTCCGCCAGTTAAAGGCTTTTACGACCATCGCCGCCAGCGGCAGCCTGGGCCGTGCGGCCGACACCTTGCACGTGACACAGCCGGCACTTAGCCGAACCATCAAGCGCCTGGAGGATGAAATCGGCGCCCCGCTTTTCGAACGGCATACGAAAGGCATGCAACTGACCGCCATCGGCAGCGCCCTGCTTCCCCATGCCACGCTGCTGCAGCGCGAAGCCGATCATGCGCGGGAGGAAATCGATGCCATGCGCGGGCTGGCGAAGGGCACCATCAAGGTCGGCGCGGTCGGCAGCATCGCAAGCCTGGTGCTGCCGATGGCGGTCGGCAGCGTACTGCGCAAATGGCCCAACCTGCGCGTGGAGATCATCGAAGGCGTCTGGGACCGGCTGGCCGATGCCTTGGTCAAGCACGAGATCGACCTGGCGCTCAGCATGGCCATTCCCGATACCGACGAGATAACGGCGATCCCCGACTGCCGCTGGGAGGACAGCAGCTACGTCGTGGCGCCTCTGGATCATCCCTTGCGGCGAAAGAAAGACCTGCGCCTGTCCGACACGGCCGGCGCGCAATGGGCCATCCCGCCAAGGGGCACGGGCCCGTACGAGCACATGCGCGAGGTGTTCGAGTCGCATGGCCTGGGGCTGCCCGGCATCGCCGTGGAGACGCGCTCGATCACCGTGCTGAAGAGTCTCGTGGCGCGCTCGGGCTTTCTGAGCTGGATGGCGGAGCCGATGTATGTTGCCGAAAGAAAGGCTGGCGTGATCGACACGCTGGATATCCCGGGGGTCGAAGGCAGGCGTACCCTGACGGCGTTTCGCCGGCGGCAAGGCATCCTGCCAGGCCCCACGGTGAAGCTGCTGGATGAACTCAGGCTGCTGACGGCCGCGGGCCAGGATGGGCACGCACGAATGCCGAGGGCTTAGTCCCGCGGCTCAGGCGCTGCCGGGGCTGATGCGCTAGGCCGCGCCGCGTTGTGCCTCGTAGACCTGCAGGTGGCAATAAGCGGTGCGCACCAGCGGCACATCGAGCCCCAGGCGCGCGGCGCGCTGTGCCATATCGCCAACGATGTCATCGGCCTCGATCCTGGGCGCGCCCTGCGCGATGTCGCGCATCATCGACGCGGTCCACGACGAGGTTTCGTCCAGCAGCCGCGCGGACATCGCCTGGAATACCGGCTCGGGCAAGGGGTGGTCCGACAGCCGGGCCACCGCCGCGCATTCGTCCATGGCCTGCCGCATCAGCGCGCGCCCGTCGGCGGTCCTGGCGATCTCCCCCACCGTGCCGCGCATCAGGCAGGTCATCAGCGCGCCGGCCGAGATCATCACCCATTTGTTCCACAGCGCCTGGTCGATCTCCGGCGACAGCTCGCGCGTGCCGGGCGTGCCGGCCGCCAGCGCATGGAAGGCGCTGGCCAGGCCCAGCGCCTCTGCCGCGCGGGCGCCTACGATCAGCCCGTCGACCCGCCCCTGGTGGACCACCGCGCCGGCGGGATCCAGCGTGGTGGCAATGTACGAGACGCCGCCAAGCACCCGTTCCCGGCCATAGCGCGCATCCAGCGTGTCGTACGCGCGCAGGCCGTTGACCAGCGGCAGGATCGCCGCGCTTTTGCCGCGGCTGGCATCCAGCGCGGGATCCAGCGCTTCCATGGCGCAGCCCAGGTCGTAGGTCTTGCATGTCAGCAGGACCAGGTCGTAGTCCGGCCCGACGTGCTCTGCCAGCACGGTTCTCACCGGGGAGCGGATATCGCCAAGCTCGCTGCGCACGACAAGGCCGTCCCTGGCAAGCGCTTCGGCGCGCCGCGGCCTCACCAGGAACGTGACATCGGCCCCAGCCTGCATCAGGCGCCCGCCATAGTAGCCGCCCATGGCGCCAGCGCCCAGGACCAGAATCTTCATGATTTCCCCGCTTGGATAGCTTAAGCCTGGAATGCATCGGGTCGGACGGCAAGCACACCGCGACCCTTGCCACTTACGATGCGCCGCCTGCGGCCAGCGCCTCGTTCTCCGCCTGTGTATCTCCGGCAGCCGCCAGGAAGCCGGCAGCGGCAGCGAGCCGGCGACGCATGCCCTCTCCCGCCGCGGGGCCGGGCACCACCGCGTGCCGCTTGAGACTCAAGCGCTCGCCGGTGCCGCCGTCCACCAGCACAGGCTCGACCAGCCTGCCGGTCTCCTTGTCGAGCAATTCCACGCTGGTGCCTTCCGGCGCGAAATGCTTGTTGCCCCAGGCCAGCATGGCCAGCAGCACCGGCAGGAAGTCGCGCCCGCACTGGGTCAGCACATATTCATAGCGCGGCGGCTTCTCGGAATACTGGCGGCGCTCCAGCAGCCCTTCCTCCACCAGCGCGCCGAGGCGGCGCGTCAGCATATTGGGCGCGATATCCAGGTTCTTCTGGAAATCGTCGAAGCGCCGCGTCCCATAGAACGCCTCGCGCATCAGCAGCATGCTCCACCACTCGCCCACCCGTTCCAGGCCACGGGCAATGGGGCACTGCATATTCCTGAAGGTCTTCCTCTGCATATTCGACGGCTCCGCTGGTATCTAGCTCCTTTCAACATGATAGCCAAAATGGCGCCGGCCCCTTGCTCATGCGGGCTGGTGCAAACGCCCGGTTTTGTCGATGCCGGTGCTGGCGCCGGACCGGTATGGCAGCCTGCAGTACATATTGTCCGCGCGTGCGCAGGCAATGCTGCCGCCGGGCGGCCGCTCCGTGCTGGCC
>NZ_JARJLM010000534.1 GCF_029335485.1 Cupriavidus basilensis | reverse complement strand
TAGCTGGGGTCGGGCATCAGCACCTCGGCGCCGATCTCCACCAGCACCGCGCAGGCCAGCAGCAGCGCGCCCGAGGCGCCGGCGGTGACGATCACGCGGCGGGCCGGGATGTCGATGCCGTACGCCGTCTTATAGTAGCCGGCAATGGCCTCGCGCAGCGGTGCGATGCCCAGCGCGCCGGTGTATTGGGTGACGCCGCGCCGCATGGCGGCCTCGGCCGCCCGTACCACGGGCTCGGCCGCGGTGAAGTCGGGCTCGCCGATTCCCATGTGGATGATGTGGCGCCCGGCGCGTTCCAGTTCGGCGGCCTGCTTGGCCAGTTCCATCACGTGGAAGGCGTCGATATTGGCGAGGCGGGAGGCGGTGGCGAGACGCTGCATGTCCATGGCGGGAGAGGTTTGGTTAGCTCGGTTAGCCTGGGTTGCCCGGAGGGCGGGCGCTTGGCTGGTTCGGGGGGTAAATGTAGAAACACCCGCCTGAAGCGGGTGTCGGTACGGCAAGCGCGGCGCCGCGGACGGTGCCGGTCGCCGTGGTCAGCGTCGGGCGGCCACTTCGGGCGCGCGCACCTGGGCGGCCAGCTTGTCCAGCACGCCGTTGACGTACTTGTAGCCTTCCACGCCGCCGAAGGTCTTGGTCAGCTCCACGGCTTCGTTGATGACGACCTTGTACGGGATGTCCAGGCAATGCACCAGCTCATAGCTGCCGATCAGCAGGGCGGCGCGCTCGACGGGCGAGAGTTCGTCCACCGGGCGGTCCAGGAAGGGCTCGAACGCGCCAGTCAGCTTGGTTTCCTCGCGGATGGCGCCATTGAGCAGGGCGTCGAAGTGCTCGCGGTCGGCCTTGTTGAAGCCTTGGGCGTCATGCAGGTGAGCCTGGATGGCGCCGGTATCGTTGCGGTTCAGCAGCCACTGGTACAGGCCCTGCAGCGCAAGTTCGCGCGAGCGGCGGCGCGCGCTCTTGGGCGGGGCCTTCGGCTCGGCCTTGGCGACGGGCTTGGCGCCGTCCGCCGGCTTGCCGGCGGGGTTGCTGCTATCGGGCGCGTCACTCATCTTCGTCCTCGTCTTCCTCGCCTTCCTGGCCGCGCAGGGAGTCCAGCGCGGATACCAGGTTGGCCATTTCCACTGCAGCGCGGGCGCAGTCGCGGCCCTTTTCGCGGGTACGGGCGTGGGCCTGGGCGTCGGTGTCCACGGTCAGGATGCCGTTGGAGATCGGTACATTGAAGTCCAGACCGACGCGGGTGATGCCGGCGCCCGACTCGTTCGAGACCAGCTCGAAATGGTAGGTCTCGCCGCGAATCACCGCGCCGAGCGCGATCAACGCGTCAAACTGGCCGCTTTCGGCCATCTTTTGCAGTGCCAGCGGGATTTCCAGGGCGCCGGGTACGGTCACCACCAGGGTGTCCTCGCCTTCGATGCCCAGCTTTTCCAGCTCTGCCACGCAGGCTTCGCGCAGTTCGTCGCAAACCGGTTCGTTGAAACGCGCTTGCACGATGCCGATGCGCAGGCCTTCGCCTTCGAGGTTGCTGGGATAGAAACCGTGATCCATCTTGTATTCTCCTGGGTTCGGTGCGGCGGCCGGCTCTAGGGATGCGGCCGCCGTGTGTATACGGTAGTTCAGTCTGCCTTGCCGCCGCCCATGGGCTGGTAGCCGGTGACTTCGAGGTCATAGCCGGTCATGCTCGGCATTTTCAGCGGGGACGCCAGCACGCGCATCTTGCCGACGCCGACATCCTTCAGGATCTGCGCGCCCGTGCCGTAGATGCGCAGGTCCGGCTTCACGCGCGGGCGGTCCTGCGGCGCGTCCAGCGCCGAGAACTGCGTAAACAACTGCTGCGCGGTGTCGCCGCAGTTCAGCAGCACCATCACGCCATGCTCGGCTTGGGCGATGGCCTCCAGCGCGGCAGGCACGCTCCACGAATGCGTGGTGCGCGACACTTCCAGCAGATCCAGGGTGGACAGCGGCTCGTGCACGCGCACCAGGGTTTCGCGGTCGGGCCGCGGCGTGCCCTTGACCAGCGCCAGATGCGCGCGGCCGGTCGGCTTGTCGCGATAGATGATGCTGTGGAAGGTACCGTATGGGGTGGCCATGGCGCGTTCGCCGGCACGCTCGATGATGCTCTCGGTGCGGCTGCGATAGTGGATCAGGTCGGCAATGGTGCCGATCTTGATGTCATGTTCCTGCGCGAATTCGATCAGGTCCGGCAGGCGGGCCATGGTGCCGTCGTCCTTCATGATCTCGCAGATCACGGCGGCCGGGGTCAGGCCCGCCAGGGCGCCCAGGTCGCAGCCCGCCTCGGTATGGCCTGCGCGGATCAGCACGCCGCCGGGCTGAGCCGTCAGCGGGAAGATGTGGCCGGGCTGGACCAGATCGGCGGCGCGCGCGTCCCTGGCGACCGCGGCCTGCACGGTGCGGGCCCGGTCGGCCGCCGAAATGCCGGTGGTGACGCCCTCGGCTGCCTCGATCGACACGGTGAAGTTGGTGCCGTGCACCGTGCCGTTGCGGCTGACCATGGGTTGCAGCTCAAGCTGGCGGCAGCGCTCGGCGGTCAGTGTCAGGCAGATCAGGCCGCGCCCGTATTTGGCCATGAAATTGATCGCCTCGGGTGTGACGAAATCGGCCGCCAGAACCAGGTCGCCTTCGTTTTCGCGGTCTTCCTCGTCGACCAGAATAACCATGCGACCTGCACGGATTTCGGCAATGATGTCTTCGGTACGGGCGATTGTCATGGCGTGCAGGCTGGGAGCGGCTGAGGTTTAGGCTGGAATTCTGGCTGAAATTCGGGCGGGATGGCTTGCTGGGCGGCTGCCCGGGCAGACTGGCCGATGGCCGCAGGCGGCAAACCGGTTGTCCCGCGGCAGCGGTCTGGCC
>NZ_JARJLM010000533.1 GCF_029335485.1 Cupriavidus basilensis | reverse complement strand
GCCCAGCGTTTGCCCGCGTGGAGCATGCCGTGAATTTTCTCTCTTTCCTGCTAGCCCGTCTGTGGAAGGCCCTGGTGGTCGTCCTCGGCGTGGTCATCATCAATTTCTTCCTGATCCGCATGGCGCCGGGAGACCCCGCCACCGTGCTGGCGGGCGAGGCCGGCGCCGGCGATGCCGCCTTCGTGGGCCAGTTGCGCCAGCAGTTCGGTCTCGACCAGCCGGTGCTGACGCAGCTCGGCATCTACCTGAAGGGCGTGGCCAGGCTCGATCTCGGCTACTCCTATCGCAATCACCTGCCGGTCCTCGACCTGATCCTGGACCGCCTGCCCGCGACCATCGTGCTGATGAGCGGCGCCTTTGTCTTCTCCCTTGTGCTGGGCGTGTTCCTGGGTGTGGTCTCCGCGCGAACGCGCTATGAGAACAAGCGGCGCTGGATCGACAGCGCGGTGATGTCCGCGGCGTTGCTGCTGTATGCCACGCCGCTGTTCTGGCTGTCGCTGATGGCCATCATCCTGTTCTCGGTGGTGCTCGGCTGGCTGCCGGCGTTCGGCATGGAAACCATCGGCGCCGGCTATACGGGCCTGGCGCGCATGCAGGATGTGGCGCTGCACATGATCCTGCCCACCGTCTCGCTGGGCTGCTTCTTCATGGCGGTCTATGTGCGCCTGACGCGCGCCTCGATGCTGGAGGTGATGGGCATGGATTTCGTCAAGACCGCGCGCGCCAAGGGCGTGCCGGCCGGCCGCGTGATCCGCGTGCATGTGCTGCGCAACGCGCTGCTGCCTGTGATCACCTTTGCCGGCATCCAGCTGGGGCAGATGGCCGGCGGCGCGGTGCTGACCGAAACCGTGTTCTCCTGGCCGGGCATCGGCCGGCTGATGTTCGATGCCCTGCTGCAGCGCGATTACCAGCTGCTGCTCGGCATTTTCTTCGTCACCTCGGCGCTGGTGGTGTTCTTCAACCTGGTGACCGATATCGTCTACCGCTTCATCGACCCCCGCATCTCGGTGGGCGGCAAGGGAGCCGCGGCATGAAAGCCTTTGCACAACGTTACTGCCGCAACTACGGTGCGGTGATCGGCCTGATCGTGTTGCTGCTGGTGGTGGCCGTGGCGCTGCTGGCGCCGGTGCTGTACCAGGACTCGCCCTGGCTGATGGTCGCCGATCCCCTGGTGCATCCCTTCGCGGACGCGGCCTATCCCTTCGGTACCGACATGCTCGGGCGCGACATCACCGCCGGCATGCTGTACGGCGCGCGGGTCTCGCTGCTGGTGGGCGTGATCTCCACCGGCGTGGCGCTGGTGTTCGGCATCCTGGTCGGCTCGGTGGCCGGCTATTGCGGTGGCCGCATCGACGACGCGCTGATGCGTTTCACCGAGTTTTTCCAGACCATTCCGCAACTGGCGATGGCGGTGGTGATCGTGGCCATCTTCAATCCCACCATCTATTCCATCGTGGCCGCCATTTCCGTCGTCTCCTGGCCACCGGTGGCGCGCCTGGTGCGCGGAGAATTCCTCACCCTCAAGCAGCGCGAGTTCGTGCAGGCGGCGGTGGTGATCGGGCAGAGGCCGCTGCGCATCATCCTCACGCAGATCCTTCCCAACGCCATGTCGCCCATCATCGTGTCGGCCTCCTTCATGGTGGCCACCGCGATCCTGACCGAGTCGGCGCTGTCCTTCCTGGGCCTGGGCGACCGCAACATGATGAGCTGGGGCTTCATGATCGGCGCGGCCCGCACCATGATCCGCGAAGCCTGGTGGATGAGCGTGTGGCCGGGCGTCGCCATCCTGCTGACGGTGCTGTCCATCAACCTGATCGGCGAAGGGCTGAACGACGCCATGAATCCGCAACTGCGCCGCCGTGGCGAGTAAGCACAAGGAAGAGCCATCATGCAAGCACCCGTCAAGCCAGCGCTGCTGTCCGTGCGCGACCTCACCATCGCGCTGCCCGCGGGCGGCGATCGCGCCCATGCCGTGAAGAATGTGAGCTACGACCTGCACGCCGGCGAGATCCTCTGCATCGTCGGGGAATCGGGCTCGGGCAAGTCGATGAGCGCCAACGCCATCATGGGCCTGCTGCCGCCCTACCTGAAGCCGCAGGGCGGCCGGATCCTGTTCCAGGGCCGCGACCTGCTGGCGCAGGATGAAGAGACCCTGCTGTCCATGCGTGGCAAGGCCATGGCGATGGTGTTCCAGGAGCCGCTGTCGGCCCTGAACCCGGTGATGACGGTTGGCGACCAGATCGCCGAGGTCATGCGCGTGCACGATGCCTGTCCGGGCGAGGCGCGGGCGAATCGCGTGCTGGAACTGCTGGCCTTCGTCGGCCTGCCCGACCCCGCCACGCTGATGCACAGCTATCCGTTCCGGCTCTCCGGCGGGCAGCGCCAGCGCGTGGTGATCGCCATGGCGCTCGCGCTGGAGCCGGCGCTGCTGATCGCCGACGAGCCCACCACGGCGCTGGACGTCACCACGCAGGCACAGATCCTGGCGCTGATCAAGCGCATCCAGGCGGAGAAGGGCATGGGCGTGATGTTCGTCACGCACGATTTCGGCGTGGTGGCCGAGATCGCCGATCGCGTCGCGGTGATGGAGCAGGGCGTGCTGGTGGAAATGGGCACGGCGCAGCAGGTGCTCAACCACCCGCAGCATCCCTACACCCGAAGGCTGATCGGCGCCGTGCCGCACGGGCGCGCCAAGGAGCGCGACCTGCACGTGGCCGAGACGGTGCTGGAGGTGCGCGATCTGCGCAAGACGTACGCCTCCGGCGGCGGCTTGTTCAGCAAGAAACGCGTGGTCAACGCCGTGGACGGCGTGAGCTTCAGCGTGCGGCGCGGCCAGACGCTGGGGATCGTGGGCGAATCCGGCTCCGGCAAGTCCACCATCGGCAAGTGCCTGCTGAAGCTGACCGGCATCGACGGCGGCGAGCTGCTGTTCGACGGCCAGGATATCGCGCGCTTGACGGAGCGGCAGTTCCGGCCGCTGCGCAGCGATGTGCAGATGATCTTCCAGGACCCGTTCGCCTCGCTGAACCCGCGCCATACGGTGGGCCGCATCATCACCGACGGCCCGGTGGCCAACGGCGTGCCGCCGGCCCAGGCCCAGGCCCGCGGCCGCGAGCTGCTGCAACTGGTGGGGCTGGAGCCTTCCGCCTTCGACCGCTATCCCAACCAGTTCTCCGGCGGCCAGCGCCAGCGCATCGGCATCGCGCGCGCGCTGGCGCTGGAGCCGAAGCTGCTGGTGGCGGACGAATCCGTCTCGGCGCTGGATGTCTCGGTGCAGGCGCAGGTGCTGCAATTGCTGAACGACCTGCAGAAGCGGCTCGATATCGGCCTGATCTTCATCACGCACGACCTGCGCGTGGCGGCGCAGATCTGCCACCACGTGATCGTGATGCACAAGGGGAAGGTGGTGGAGTCCGGCCCGCCGGGCCAGATCTTCGATGCCCCGCGCCACGAATACACGCAGCGCCTGATTGCCGCCATTCCCGGCAAGGCATGGGATCCGACCCTGGTTCGCGCAGCCGCCTGAGCCCGGCGCCGGCCCCGGCACGCACAACCCCGACAGCACAACCGATATCGATATCCAAGATGGAGCAACAGATGAAGAATGCCGAACTGGTCCGCCGCAAAGATGCCGCCACGCCCCGTGGCGTCGGCGTGATGTGCAATTTCTACGCCGAGCGCGCCGAGAACTCGGAGATATGGGACGTGGAAGGCAAGCGCTATATCGACTTCGCCGCCGGCATCGCGGTGCTCAACACCGGCCACCGCCACCCGCGCCTGGTCGAAGCCGTGCAGCGCCAGCTGGAGCGCTTCACGCACACCGCGTACCAGATCGTGCCTTACGCCAGCTATATCGAGCTGGCCGAGAAGATCAACCAGCGTGCCCCCGGCCATTCGGCCAAGAAGACCGCTTTCTTCACCACCGGCGCCGAAGCGGTGGAGAACGCCATCAAGATCGCCCGCGCCGCCACCGGCCGCCCGGGCGTGATCGCCTTCTCCGGCGGCTTCCACGGCCGCACCATGATGGGCATGGCGCTGACCGGCAAGGTGGTGCCGTACAAGGTGGGCTTCGGTCCCTTCCCCGGCGAGGTGTTCCACGCGCCGTACCCTTGCGCGCTGCACGGCGTGTCGGTGGAGGACGCGCTCAAGGCCCTGCAGCAGCTGTTCAAGGCCGACGTGGATCCGCAGCGCGTGGCCGCCATCATCTTCGAGCCGGTGCAGGGCGAAGGGGGCTTCAACGTGGCGCCGCCCGCCTTCGTCAAGGCGCTGCGCGCGCTGTGCGACGAGCACGGCATCCTGCTGATCGCCGATGAAGTGCAGACCGGTTTCGGCCGCACCGGCAAGCTGTTCGCGATGGAGCACTACGACGTGGCGCCGGACCTTACCACCATGGCCAAGAGCCTTGCCGGCGGGATGCCGCTGTCGGCGGTGTGTGGCCGTGCCGAAGTGATGGATGCACCGGCCCCCGGCGGCCTGGGCGGCACCTATGCCGGCAACCCGCTGGCGCTCGCCTGCGCGCTGGCGGTGCTCGACGTGCTGGAAGACGAGCAACTGATTGCGCGCGGCGCGGCGCTGGGCCAGCGCCTGGCCGGGCGCCTGGAAAGCCTGAAATCGCGTGTGCCGCAGATCGCGGAAGTGCGCGGCCTGGGCGCGATGGTGGCGGTGGAGTTCCGCTGCGCGGATGGCACGCCGGATGCGGAGTTCACGCGCGAGGTGCAGAACCGCGCGCTCGGGCAGGGTCTGCTGCTGCTGTCTTGCGGCGTGTACGGCAATGTGATCCGCTTCCTGTTCCCGCTGACCATCAGCGATGCGGTGATGAACGAAGGACTGGATATTCTCGCCGACGCGCTCACCCGCTGAGGCGCGAACCGACTGAAAAGTGCAACGAGAGACGAAACCGATCATGCAACTCAAAGACCCCACTCTGCTGCGCTCGCAGGCCTTCATCGGCGGCCAGTGGCAGGACGCCGACAGCGGCGCCACCTTTGCCGTCACCAATCCCGTGGACGGCTCGGCGATCGGCACCGTGCCGCTGATGGGCGCCGCCGAAACCGCCCGCGCCATCGAGTCTGCCCGCGTGGCGCAGGCGGCATGGCGCCGCAAGACCGCCCGCGAGCGGGCGCAGGTGCTGCGCGCCTGGTACGGCCTGATGCTGGCGAATGCCGACGACCTTGCCCTGCTGATGACCACCGAACAGGGCAAGCCGCTGGCCGAGGCGCGTGGCGAGGCCCTCTATGCCGCGTCCTTCCTGGAATGGTTCGCCGAGGAAGCCAAGCGCGTCCATGGTGACGTGCTGGCGACGCCGGCGGCCGACAAGCGCCTGCTGGTGGTCAAGGAACCGGTTGGCGTTTGCGCGGCGATTACGCCGTGGAATTTCCCGCTGGCGATGATCACGCGCAAGGCCGGCCCCGCGCTGGCCGCGGGTTGCGCGATGGTGCTCAAGCCTGCCGAGGACACCCCGCTGTCCGCGCTGGCGCTGGCACTGCTGGCCGAGCGCGCTGGCCTGCCGGCGGGCCTTTTGAGCGTGGTGACGGGCGACGCCGCCAGCTCGATCGGCATCGGTGGCGAGCTGACCGCCAGCCCTGTGGTGCGCAAGCTCAGCTTTACCGGCTCCACCGAAGTGGGGCGCATCCTGATGCGCCAGTCGGCGCCCACCATCAAGAAACTGTCGCTGGAGCTGGGCGGCAATGCACCGTTCATCGTGTTCGACGACGCGGATCTCGATGCCGCGGTGGAAGGCGCCATGGCTTCCAAATACCGAAATGCCGGCCAGACCTGCGTCTGCGCCAACCGCCTCTATGTCCACGACAAGGTATACGACGCCTTCGCCCGGAAGCTGGTGGCCGCGGTGGCAGAGCTGAAGGTCGGCCCCGGCGTGGAGCCCGGCGTGCTGCAAGGCCCGCTGATCAACGAAGACGCGGTGGCCAAGGTGGAGCTGCATATCGCCGACGCGCTTGCCAAAGGCGCGCGCGTGCTTGCCGGCGGCAAGCGCCACGGCCTGGGCGGCACCTTCTTCGAGCCTACCGTACTGGCGGACGTCACGCCGGCCATGCGGGTGGCGAAGGAAGAAACCTTCGGCCCGCTCGCGCCCCTGTTCCGTTTCAGCGCCGACGACGAAGTGGTCGCGATGGCCAACGACACCGAGTTTGGCCTGGCGTCGTATTTCTTCAGCCGCGATATCGGCCGCATCTGGCGCGTCGCCGAGGCGCTGGAGTACGGCATGGTCGGCATCAACACCGGGCTGATCTCCAACGAGGTGGCGCCGTTCGGCGGCGTCAAGCAGTCCGGCCTGGGCCGCGAAGGCTCCTCGTACGGCATCGAGGAGTACCTGGAGGTCAAGTATCTCTGCATGGGCGGTGTCGACCGCTAAGCCGTCCTTTGTCATCACGCATACCGGAGAGCATCATGAGCAGACCGCAAGCCGTTCCCACCGTGCAGGTCGACAATGACCGCGTGGTCGTCACCGAGTGGCGCTTCGCGCCGGGCGCCGAGACCGGCCATCACCGGCACGGCTACGACTACGTGGTGGTGCCGATGACCACCGGCGCGCTGCGCCTGGAGACGCCGGCCGGCGAGGTCGTCAGCCAACTGGTGGCAGGCCGTGCCTACTACCGTGGCGCCGGCGTGGAGCACAACGTGATCAACGCCCACGAGGGCGAATGCGTGTTCGTGGAGATCGAGATCAAGCAGGCCGCCGCGCAGCCCCCGGCGACGGGCAGCTGACGTGCAACGACAGGTGTCACCTCAAGTAAAATCATGCGCGCCTTCTTTTCGGATGAGCAACTACTGCACCAGCCCCGCCAGTTCATGCGCGCGGGCCGCCTGTGCGAACCCACCGACGTGCCTGCCAGGGCCCATGCGCTGCAACGCGCGCTGGCCGGGCGCGGCATTGTCCTGGCTGAGCCGGCCGATTTCGGCCGCGCGCCGCTGGAGGCCGTGCACAGCCCGGCCTATCTCGATTTCCTGGGCTATGCCTTTGAGCGCTGGATGGCGCTGGCGCGGCCCGGCTTCGAGCCGGGCATCGAGGTGCTGCCCAACCTCTCGCCTTACTACAACGGCCGCGTGGACCAGTCGCGCCGCGCGCCGTGCCCGACCGATTCCATCATTGCCCAGGCGGGTTACTACCTGGGCGATCTGAGCGCACCGCTCGGTCCCCACAGCTGGCGCTCGATCCTGCGCTCGGCGCACAGCGCCATAGCCGCGGCGCAGTACGTCTGCGAGCAGCAGGACCGGCAGGGCATTGCCTATTCGCTGTCGCGCCCGTCCGGCCACCACGCGCACAGCGACCGCGCGGTGGGCTTCTGCTACGTCAACAACTCGGCCCTTGCCGCCGAAACCCTGCTCAAGCGCTTCGGCAAGGTAGCGGTGCTGGACGTGGACGCGCATCATGGCGACGGCACCCAGCAGATCTTCTACCAGCGTGCGGACGTGATGACGATCTCGCTGCACGCCGACCCGAGCGCGTATTACCCCTTCTATACGGGCTATGCCAACGAGCGTGGCTATGGCGCGGGCTATGGCTACAACCTGAACTTCCCGCTGCCGCACGGCACCGGGGATGCCGGCTTCCTGGGCGCGCTCGACAACGCTCTCGACGCCCTGCGCGACTACCGCCCGCAGGCGCTGGTGCTGGCGCTCGGGTTCGACACGTATATCCACGATCCCATCAGCGTGTTGCGGGTGGGGCTGGACGCCTATCGCGGCATCGGCGAGCGCGTCAATGCGCTGGGCGTGCCCACGGTGGTGGTGCAGGAAGGCGGCTACGAGGTCGAAGCGATCGGCCCCGCGCTCGATTCCTTTCTGTCGGGTCTCGTGCCGGTCATGGCCTGAGGGCCGTACGCGCAGCCGCGATCCGGCCTGGTTCCGTGCCTCATGTTTGCTCCCCTCTCCCGCTTGCGGGAGAGGGGAGCAAACACCATCATCAATGCGGACGGCTTTGGCGCCTCCTGCCGGCTTCGGCCAACGTTGGCGAGATGACAGCTACATCATGCGGCGGGAGAAGTTCCCCTGTTCCGCGCCTGCCATCAGGTCGGCGAACTGGTCGGCGCTCATATGGACCAGTTGCTGGTGGTCGCCTGCCTCGAAGAATACTTCCGGCTGGCCGAGCAGGCTGCTGTCCAGGTAGGTGTGCATGCCGTAGGCCATCGCCACCGGCGGGATGGCGCCAAGATCGCAATCCTTGAAGACTTCGCGGATCTCTTCCTCGTGGGCGAGTACCAGCGTGCGGCCGGTTTGCGCGCAGATGGCCGCGAGGTTGAGGTGGTGGCTGGACGGAATCACGGCGGCCACATAGCCGATGTCATCCTCCAGCAACAGGGTCTTGGCCAGGCGATCTCCGGGAACGTGCGCAGCCTCCGCAGTGGCCATGCTGCTGAGGGTGTAGGGATGGCGGATGGTGTCGAAACGGCTGTTCCTGCTATTCAGGCAATTTGCCAGGGTGGTAGCCAAGGCCATGATGCGTCTCCTTCGCTGTACGTTGCGCACGGGCCGTGGCTGGCCCCTGCGTTTCCTACTATAGTTCGTGCCCCTGGCCGCGGCGGTACGGCGTTCTCATCGGTGCATGCCCTATGCCTCTTCGTCCGCATCCGTGGGCAGCGCCTGCCGCGGTTGCGGCCACAAGGCCTGCAACTCGGTCTTGAGGAAGTTGAGCAGGTAGCGCGTGGCCATGGTCTGGTAGCGGTTAGGCATGGTCAGCATATAGAGCCGGCTGCCGAACACGCTGATGCGATAGTCGGGCAGCACGGGTACCAGGGTGCCGGCTTCGAGTTCCGCCGCGACGGCATAGAGCGGGAAGATGCCGAGACCGAGATCGCCCAGCACGCCGTCCTTGAGGAAGGCGAAGTTCTCCGAACTCAGCGTGGGTTCCAGCGCCACCTGTTCGCGCGCGGCGCCGTTGCCGCGCGTGCCGAAGGCCTTCAGTTTCTGGCCGATCGGCGAGGCGCAGACGATGGCATGGTCCCGGAGGCCGGCCAGTTCGCGCGGGGCGGGCTGCGTGGAGAGGTAGCCGGGCGAGCCGCATACCACCCATTCGACCACGCCGATCTCTGTCGCGACCACCGAGTCCGGCGGTGTCGAGATGATGCGCAGGGCCACTTCCACATCTTCCGACACCAGGTTGTGGATGCGGTTGTCGAACACCACATCGAGCGTGATGTCGGGGTAGCGGTGCTTGAACTTCACCAGCAACGGGGACAGCATCGAATGGCCCAGCCCGGTCGGCACCGACAGCCGCACATGGCCTTGCAGGCTCTTGCCCATGCTGGTGATCAGCGCATTGGCCGCGGCCACCTCGCCCAGGATGTTGCGGCCGTGCTCGTACAGGCCCGCGCCTACCGGCGTGGGTTCCACGTGGCGGGTGGTCCGGCGCAGCAACTGCACCCCAAGCGCTTCTTCCAGCGCCTTCAGGTGGTAGCTCACATTGGCGCGGGTCATCTTGAGCTTGCGTGCCGCCGCGGAGAGGTTGCCGGCGTCGACGATATCCACGAAAAGACGTAGGGCGTTAAGGTCCATGTGGCGCTTGAATTTCTCGGGTGAACGCGTGCCGGCGGGCGCGGGCACGGCAGACAGTTTAGCGTTTTATGGCATTGCGACGGGCTGGTGCGCTGGTGGTACCGGCGCGCACGCCAAGGGCCATCATTGACCGCCTGAATGCGGAAAGCAGGAATTTCTTTACCGGCGCCGCGGTGAAGGCAAGGCTGGGCATGCTTCAGCTTGAACCGCTGCCTTCAAAGCCGGAGGCCGTAAAGGAGGGGATGCGACGCGACGGCAAGGCATGGGGTCCGCTGATCCGGCAACCCGGCCTGGACAACGACCAGACAAGACGAATCGACAAAGCGTCTCGATCAGGCGTCGCAATTAGCCGGCGCAATCGGATGGCTCGACAAAACGACCAGGAAAAACGGCAAAGGGATCGCTTCAATGCCAAAACTCAGCAGAGCTCTTCGGGACAGCCGCTATCGGAAGATGGCCACCTTGATGGACGAACTCCATGTCGGCGCACTTATTTTCACGAGTGGCGATTTTTTCAGTTCGCGACCAACTTCCATACCGATGTGCTGCTCAATATCGTGATTCCCCCGCTCAATGGCCTCGCCATCGAGAACGAGCGCACCTGGTTCCGTGGCCGGCCTGGCAACGAGCAGGTAAAGCTGTGGATCTCCGTCAGGAATGCGAATGAAGCAGCCATTGCTGCGGTCCGCACCGGTCATCCGGTGAACGCGATCGATGCCGCAGCGCAGGCGGAAATCGAAAAAGCGGGGTTTGGGGATTTCATTAGCCATCGCACCGGCCACGCGATCGGCATCATCCATCATGCGTATCCGGAGGATATGGCCTTTTGCCACTGGCCTTTGCTTGATGACGAGGTGTATTTGAATCTATGCCTACGGCATTGGCGGATTCCGGCTGGACGATACGGTGGTGGTCGGACAGACGCCACGCACGCTGACGTCCACGCCCGAGACACATGGAATATGCGACGGTGCGATAGGCGCCGACAGCGCCGTAGCCGCACGTCCATCACCTTCTACGCGGCGGCAGCCTGCCGGAAGGTCCAGGCTGCCGTATTCCTCAGCCTGGCGCCGTAATTCCTATTGGCAAAAAGGAAAAATGCACCGGGGGGATTCCAATAGCCCGGAGGCGGCGTATCAAACGGCCTGCAGACCCTCCGGGCCAAGCGCTTGCGCACCTGCCGCGATGTCTTGCCAATGCATTCCTACCAATGCAGGGTAAAGAAAGTCACAAGTATATAAAGACAAGTGCCGCCCGCTATGCACCGGGGTGCAATCCGGCAGGCGACGAGAACCGCCGGAATACGAGCGAAAGTGGAGATTGCTTAGCATTGGACCGGTGTTGCCACCCTGGCACCGGCAATTGGCGGAAACCCTTGCCCACGGCAGCCCTCTTGCCTATCTTATTGTCCATACATTTAAGGTGGCGCTCAGGCATACGGGCTACTGGCGATTGCCGGATTTCCCCAACCAATTGCCTTCTCCGCACTGTCGCCTCATCGGCGCTAGCAGCGCTTTGTCACGGTACCGGGGTGGGACATCAATGCGGCTGGCTCTGGGCGCGCAAGAGATTGGCCGCCAGCCTAACGATTGAATCACCGGATACGGATTCGGAATAGCCGGAGTTTGTCGAGACTATCGCCAGGCAATCCGGCCGGCAATTGGCCCGAAATTGGCGTGCCTTTGCGCTTTTCAATTCGTGTACAAATCCCGGCTGTTGTATCAACTTCTTACGCGATTACATTTTCTTTAATCAAACGTGGTAGGCTGTGCCAGCAAAATTTCCTCTATCATTGAATTAACACCCGCACCAGGAGATTCAAAATGGCAACTTACAAGCAGCTGATTGCAGAGAAAGAAGCTCTCGAGGCAAAGCTGGCTGAGATGCGTGCGAGCGAAGTGGCTGGCGTGATCGCCCAGATTCAGGGCCTCATGGCTGAATACGAACTCACGGCCGACGATATCGCTCCCAAGCGTCGCCGCGGCCGTCCGGCAGCCGGTGCCAATGGCAAGGCTGCGGCCAAGCCCAAGACCAGCCTGCCCGCCAAGTATCGCGATCCCAAGACCGGCGCCACCTGGACCGGCCGTGGCCGCGCACCGGCATGGCTCGGTAAGAACCGCGCCCGTTTCCTGATCGCCGAAGCCTGATCTGCCGGCCCCAGCCCGTACTGCCCGCCCCTTCGCGGGGCGCGCGGCAGGCCGCTTGCCGCCTGTTTCGAGGCGGCAAGCGGTATCCGCGTCGAAATGCCCCCCGGATTCGCTATGAAAAAAGCGCTGCTATCAGCGTTATTGCTGGCCGCGCCCCTTGCCGCGCATGCCGATGAAAAGCTGCTGTCGAAGCAGTATTCGGCTTGCATGGACAAGCCGGATGTCACCACCGTTGGCATGCACGAGTGCATTGCAGCGGAGACGGCAAGGCAGGATAAAACCCTGAATGCCGCTTACAAAACCTTGCAGCAGGCGATTCTGCCGGCCCGCAAGCCGAAGCTGCTCGACGCCCAGCGTGCCTGGCTGAAATTCCGCGATGCCAATTGCGGATTCCAGGCCGACCCCGATGGCGGCACTCTCGCCGGCGTCAGCGCAGCCGCCTGCGTGATGCAGATGACCGCGGACCGCGCCAAGGAACTCGGCGACCTGGCAACGGAAGCGCGTTAGACCCAGTTAAATGCGGTGTCGCCGGCACGATAAAGTGCCGATGACTGCATTTGACTGTGTTGTCAAATTTGATTATCCATTCTGTTCAAGGTATGTGGGATTGTCAAAGCCAGGTGACGGCGTACCATGTTGGCCACATCGTCGTTTGCCTTGACCGGAGATTCCCATGAGCCTGGATGCAGAATCCTTTTCGCTGCTGCGCGCGTCGGTGCAGCGTTTTATCGACGAACGGCTGAAGCCGGCGGAGGATACGCTCGAGGAAATCGACGACGTGCCGGCGGAGATCGTCGCCGACATGAAGGAGATGGGTCTGTTCGGGATTTCCATCCCTGAGAACTATGGTGGCATCGGCCTGTCGATGTCGCAGGAATGCGATGTGGTGTACGACCTCGGCCATACCGCCTTTGCTTTCCGCTCGGTGTTCGGCACCAACGTCGGCATCGGTTCGCAAGGCATCCTGATGGACGGCACCGAGGCGCAGAAGCAGGAATACCTGCCAAAGATCGCAAGCGGCGAACTGGTCATCTCGTTTGCGCTGACCGAGCCGAATGCCGGTTCCGATGCCGCTTCGCTGCAGACCCGGGCCGAACTGGACGGCGATCACTACATCATCAACGGCACCAAGCGCTTCATCACCAACGCGCCGCGAGCCGGCGCCTTCACGCTGATGGCGCGCACCGGCGGCGCCGGCGCGTCGGGTATTTCCTCGTTTATCGTGCCGGCGAATACCCCGGGCATCTCGCTGGGCAAGCCGGACAAGAAGATGGGCCAGCGTGGCACCAAGACTTGCGACGTGGTGCTGGAAAACGTGCGCGTGCCTGCCGCCAACATCATCGGCGGCGTACCCGGCGTCGGCTTCAAGACCGCCATGAAGGTGCTCGACCGCGGCCGCCTGCATATCTCCGCGCTGGCCTGCGGCATGGCGCATCGCCTGATTACCGATGCCGTGGCCTATGCCAAGGAGCGCAAGCAGTTCGGCCATCCGATCGGCGATTTCCAGCTGATCCAGGCCATGCTGGCCGATAGCCAGGCCGAGCTGTACGCCGGCCTGTCGATGGTGCGCGACTGCGCCCAGCGCTACGACGCCAAGGCGCCCGGCAAGAGCGATCCGGAAGTCAGCATGCTGGCCTCCTGCACCAAGATGTTCTGTACCGAGATGGTGGGCCGCGTGGCCGACCGCGCCGTGCAGATCCACGGCGGCGCCGGGTACATCGCCGAGTACAAGGCTGAGCGCTTCTATCGCGACGTGCGCCTGCTGCGCCTGTACGAAGGCACCACGCAGATCCAGCAACTGATCATCGCCAAGCAGCTCCTGCGCGACTGATCGGCGCAAGGCGAGGGCGAGGCGGGCGCCAGGCCGGTCTCGCCATCCGTATCCGCGCCGATGCCGCATGGCGCCCCTTCGGCGCTCCCTGCAGCGCCCTCGCGCGCGCAATGTCCCGTTGCTTCACCGGACCGCTCCCGATGGCAATTGCCGCATTCAGCCTTCCCGCCTGCACCGGCGGCGTTCCTGCCCGGCAGAACCCCTCAAGCGAGGAAACGCCGCGGCTGCCGGGCATTGGCCCCGCCGTGCCCGCTGCTTCCCTTGCGCCGCAGTGGCAAATGGCCGGTCCTGAACTGGACGACGATGCCATCGGACCCGATGGCGCGCCCTGTTACCCGATCATCCGGGCCTTGATGGCCGGTGTGGCCGGCACGCCGCCGGATTGCGCGCGCCTGGCGCTCGATGCGGCCGCTGTGCTGGGACGAGCCGACCCCGTCTCCTCGGTGCAGGCAAGCCGCCTGCAAAGCTTCGACGGCGCGCTTTACCGGACCGGCACGGGGGCATGGACCATCCTCTACAGCGACAGGCTGGCCGCGCCGGACGTTCGCTTCATGATTGCCTATCTTTTGGGCCGGCAACTGCTTGGCGGCCGCGGCCTGGAGTTCGTGGAGTGTTCGAATGCGGCATTGATGGCGATGCCGGACGATGACTCGCCCGGCGGGCGCGGCTATGCCTTTGCCAGCCGGCTGCTGATGCCGATCGATGCCTGTCGGCGGGCCCTGCCGGGTGCGGTGGACCTCGACGTGCTGGCGGCGCTGGCTGGCCGCTTCCGCCTGCCTGTGCTGCATGTGGCGCGGCGCTGGCTGTCCTATACCTCGCGCAGGGCCATGCTGACCCTCAGGCGCGACGGCCGTGAGATGGGCAGCTGGGCCAGTGAAACGGCCTTCGGCCTGCGAGCCGGCGACCTCGTCGACGGGCCAGGGGCGCGCATTGCGCTTCAATCGCAGACGCTGGCCGGCGGCATTCGCATGGAGCTGTCGGTGGCGGCCAGGCAGTTGGCAACGCGTGCGGGCATGCATCGGCGCACGGCCTTTCCCGTCTAGCGCAGCGTGCGCAGCTGCCCCCGCCGGCGTCAGTGCCCCATCAGTGCTCGTGGTGCAGGTATCGGGCCTGCCGCGGCAGCCGGAAGCTGACCGCGAACACGACCACCATCATGACCGTCACGTACCAGTAGAAGCTCGATTCGTGGCCGAGGGATTTCAGGTCCAGCGCGACATACTCGGCCGAGCCGCCAAAGATCGCATTCGCCACGGCATAAGCCAGCCCCACGCCCAGCGCGCGCACCTCGGTCGGGAACATCTCGGCCTTCACGATCCCGCTGATCGAGGTGTAGAGGCTGACGATGGCCAGCGCGAGGGAAATCAGCACGAAGGCCACGAAGGGACTGTGGACGCTCTTCAGCGTCGTGAGAACCGGGACGGTGGCGAGCGCCCCGAGCGCCCCGAACAGCAGCATATTGTTGCGCCGTCCGATGCGGTCCGACAGCGCGCCGAAGAACGGTTGCATGCACATGTAAAGGAACAGGCAGCCGGTCATCACGTAGCTGGCGGTCTTGATGGACATGCCCGCGGTGTTCACCAGGTACTTCTGCATATACGTGGTGAAGGTATAGAAAATCAGCGAGCCGCCCGCGGTATAGCCCAGCACCGTGAAGAACGCCGCCTTGTGATGGCGGAACAGCGCGGTCAGGGTGCCCGCTTCCTTGTTCGAGCGGGTGGCTGCGGAGGTGGTTTCATGCAGGGTGCGCCGCAGGAACAGCGCGACGACCGCCGTGACGGCGCCCACCACGAAGGGGATGCGCCACCCCCAGGCCTTGAGTTCCTGCTCGTCGAGGAACTGCTGCAGCAACACCACCACCAGCACCGCCAGCAACTGGCCGCCGATCAGCGTGACGTACTGGAACGACGAGAAGAACCCGCGCTGGCCCTTGAGCGCCACCTCGCTCATATAGGTGGCGGTGGTACCGTACTCGCCGCCGACCGACAGCCCCTGCACCAGCCGCGCCACCAGCAGCAGCGCCGGAGCCCAGGCGCCGATGCTGTTGTAGGTGGGCAGGCTGGCGATCAGCAGCGAGCCGCCGCACATCATCGTCACCGAGATCAACAGCGAGTTCTTGCGGCCATGCCTGTCGGCGAGGCGGCCGAAGAGCCACCCCCCGATGGGCCGCATCAGGAAGCCGGCGGCAAACACGCCTGCGGTATTCAGCAGTTGCGCCGTAGGATCGGACTTGGGAAAGAAGGAGCCTGCGAAATAGATGGCGCAGAACGCGTAGACGTAGAAGTCGAACCATTCGACCAGGTTGCCGGAGGATGCGGCGACGATCGCGTAGACGCGCTTGCGCTTTTCTTCGGCGCTTGGCGGTGCATCGAGCACGGAGGCGGACAGGTCGGTCATGGTTTGTCTCTCCCTTTCCGCGTGTCGCGCCACGCGGCGAAAGCCGTGGTGCGAGATCGGCACGCAGGCTTTCAGTGTAGTGCGAATGCGGCGCAATGCCGGCGGGAAACCGGGGTGCCCTGGACGGGTTTGTGCGGGGGAGGCAGGGGTTTGTGCAGATCGCGCGATCTCGCGGATGGCACCGGCCAACGCAGAACAGGCCTGGCCGCATTGCGCGGCGTGGCCGACGCCGTCTGTCGTTTCAGCGGCCAGGCATCCGGACCAGCACCGCTGCGTTCGACCTGGATGACCTGGATGACGTGGATGAAGCTTCTTGACGCTTTTTGAAGTTTTTCCTGCGTTACTGCGATTCTTGCGTTTCTTGCGGCCAGACGCCGTCCACATCCCTTAGCAGATGGCCTGCCAGGATGTAGTCGCCCAGCCGGGTCGCCTTGGCCTCGAGATCGAGCAGTTCATGATCGGCCAGGGTGCCGAGATCGAACTGGCAGTACAGATTGCGCTGCCTGAAAGTGGTCTTGGTCTTGGCCAGCCCCTCGATCAGGGCTTCACGCGAATGGACAGCGATGCTCTCCTGTCCACGGTACTGCACTTTGATGCCGCGTTTTTCTCCGAGCCTGCCGAGTTCGACGGCATCCTGCCATCCGGTTTCATAGTCCAGCTCAAGCGCCAGCACATCTTTCGATGCGAGAAGCCGAAGCGCTTCTGCTTTGCTGCTAGCTCGCACTATTGACATCCACACCTCTTATATCGACTTATACTGTACGAATATACAGTCAACGCGTCATTGCGGCAAGGGGTTGCCCCCAGGCCGTACGGACTACTGCGCCAGCGGCGGCTTGCGCCGCGCTGGACGGTCATCATTTTCCTCCAGTCTTGCCATTTCAGGGGGCCGGCGCGGCCTCGGTGGCCGCCGCCTTTCCCGATTTCATGGTCGTCCCGGTATTTTGCGCTGCCGTGACAGAAAAGTCCCCGGCATAGACATGGACTACCCGTGCCGGGTCCAGGTACTTGCGGATCGCGGCATTGACCTGTTCGACCGTCGCCGTGGCGATACCATGCTCGTACTCTGTGACAAAGCGCATGGTGCGGCCCAGGAACAGTTGCTTGGCCAGCGTGCCGGCCAGCGCGGAATCGCCGGTGCGGGCCAGCAGGCCTTGCTGCAGCAGGCCGCTCCTGGCTTGCGCCAGTTCCTCCGGCGTGATACCGGCGGCCACCAGGCGGGCCAGTTCCTCCTCCACGCCGCGCTGGAGTTTGCCCAGGTTCTGCGGCGCATAGGCCGCTTGCATGCCGAACCGTCCGGCAGTGTCCAGGGCGCCTATCCGCACGAAACTGCCGACACTGTAACTGATGCCGTCCTTTTGGCGCAGGCGATCCGCCAGGCGGCTCTTGAGCGCGCTGCCGCCGAACACCCGGTTGGCGATGACCAGCGCCGGATAGTCGGGGGCATCGCTGGTCAGCCGGACCGGCAGCGCGGCCAGGTAGATGGCATTGGCCTTGTCCGGCGTCTGGCGGGTCAGCCGGGCCGGATCGAGCGCGATAAAGGGCCGCTCCACGCGCGCATAAGGCGCTTGCGACCGCCAGTCGCCAAACAGGCTGGCCAGTTGGGCCTCGACCGCCGCCCGGTCGAAGTCGCCGGCCAGCGCCACCTGCCCGTCGCCACCGCCATAGAAGCGCGCGTGGAAGGCGCGCAGGTCGGCCAGCTTCACCGCCCTGAGCGCCGCAATGCTTTCCTGCGCAGTGGCGACATAGCGCGGATCCCCCATGGGGTAGGGATTGCCGTGGCGGCCGAGCACGTTCTGGGCGATCGTCTCCGGCTGGCTCAGACCGCTTTCGATGCCAGCGATGGCATTGGTGCGCAGGGTCTCGAACTCGGCGGCGGGCAGGCCGGGCTCCCGGAGTATGTCGCGCAGCAGCGCCAGCGTCTGCGGCAGCGTTTCGCGGCGGGCTTCAAAGCGCACCGTGACCGATTCGGCGTCGCCCTGGACCGACACCACGGCCTTGAGCGCGGCCAGCCGGTCGGCGATCTGCTGCCGGTCCAGGCGGGAGGTGCCGCGCATCAGCATGGCGGCGGTGAGGCTGCCGGCGGCATCCAGGCCTTGCAGGCTGGCGACGTCGCCCATGCGCAGGATCAGCGCGCCGTTGACGGTCTGCCCGCGGCTGGGCTTGGGCAGCAGGGCGAACTGCATGCCGTTGGCCAGCTTGCCGCGCAGGGTGTGCGCCTCGATATTGTCCGGGCTTGGGTCGAAGGCCGGCACGGCGGCCTTGGCCGGCTTGCCCTGGTAGGCGGCCACCATCGCGGCGACGTCCGGGGCGGCGGGGATGGTGGCCCGTGCAAGCGTCTCCCCGGGCCTGTCGCCGGGCATGTCGATGGGGATGAAGCGGCCCAGCGTGCGGTTGCTTGCGCGCAGGTAGTTCAGCGCCACCCGCTGCAGGTCGGCCAGCGTCACGCGCTCGGCCTGCTCGCGCGCGACCAGCAGCAGGCGCCAGTCACCCCCGGCGATGGCCTCGGACAAGGCCACGGCGTAGCCGGAGGGGTTCTCCAGCAGGCGCTCGTAGCTGTTGAGCAGGCGGGTGCGGGCGCGCTCCAGTTCCTCCTGGGTCACCGGCCGCGCGGCGAAGCCCTCGACCTGCGCCACCAGGGCTTGCCGCGCTGCATCGAGGTCCTGCATCTTGCCCACCCCGGCCGCGAACAGCACCGAGCCGGGATCCTTCAGCGAGGACACCGAGCCGAACTGCCAGCTGGCTTTGCCGCTGTCGACCAGCGCTTTGTAGAGCCGCCCGCCCGCGCTGTCGGAGAGGATGTCGGCGAGCAACTGCATGGCCACGGTATCGGGATGGGCGCCCGGCGCGATGTGGTATTGCACCGCCACCAGTTGCGCGTCGCCGACGCGGCGCAGCGTGACCTCGCGCGCGCCTTCCTGCGGCGGCTCCACGGTGTACTGGAGCGGCAGCGTGCGCGTCGGCCGGGGGATCGTGCCGAAGTAGGTGCCGATGCGCGCCAGCGTGGCGGCCACGTCGAACTTGCCCGCCACCACCAGCACCGCGTTGTCGGGCTGGTAATGGCGGCGGTAAAACGCCTGCAGGTTGCCGATGGCGACATGCTCCACGTCGCTGCGCGCGCCGATCGGCATCTTGCCGTAGTTGTGCCAGCGGTAGGCGGCCGAACGCATCTGCTGCATCAGCATGCCGCCCGGGCTGTTCTCGTTGCGCTCCATCTCGTTGCGCACCACCGTCATCTCGCTATCGAGCGCCTCGCGGGCAACGAAGCTGTTGACCATGCGGTCCGCTTCCATCTTCAGCGCCCAGTCCAGGTTCTCCTCGCTGGCGGCGAAGCTCTCGAAGTAGTTGGTGCGGTCGAAGCCGGTGGTGCCGTTGAACTGCATGCCGCGGCGGGTGAGTTCCTGCGAGATGGTGTTGCCGGGCAGCGCCGGCGTGCCCTTGAAGAGCAGGTGCTCGAGCAGGTGCGCCATGCCGGTCTCGCCGTAGTTCTCATGGCGGCTGCCTACCAGGTAGGTCATGTTGACCGTGGTCACGGGCTGCGCCGCGTCCGGCGCCAGCAGTATCCGCAGGCCGTTGGCC
>NZ_JARJLM010000532.1 GCF_029335485.1 Cupriavidus basilensis | reverse complement strand
TTCTCAAGCCCGCTGCCCCAACCTAGAAAAACATTTCTAGACAAATGTTTCTAGAAAGATTAGTCTACGAAGACTGATTCGCCAGGCCGGATCCATCGATCCTTGGACAGCATTTCACGTACCCAAGCCATGAGCCGTTCGCCCGCCACCTTCGCCAAACCCACCAGCGCCGAAATCGACGTACTGCAAGCCTTGTGGGAAACGGGACCAGCTTCGGTCAAGGTGGTCCACCAGACCATGTCGGCCAATCGGCCCGACCTGACCTACGCGAACGTGCTGCGGCTGATGCAGATCATGCACGCCAAGGGCCTGCTGGCGCGAGATGAAAGCGAGCGCTCCCACGTGTATGCGCCTGCCCAAAGCCAGAAGTCGATGCAGGCCAGTTTGCTGGAAGACCTGATCAGCAAGGCGTTCGCCGGGTCCGGCAAAGCGCTGGTGCTAGCGGCGTTGCGCGGCAGGCATGTGAGCAAGCAGGAGCGCGCCGAGATCGAGGATCTGCTGCGCGGAGACAGCAAATGAGCGGTCAGTTGTCTGGGTTCGCCTGGGTGGTGGGCGAGACGCTGCTGGCCTTCTTGTGGAAGGGCCTGTGCATCCAGGCTGCCGCGGCTTGCCTGATGTGGGTGTTTCGAGCGACCGACGCCAGGGCTCGCTATGCGGTACTGTGCGCCGCCCTGTTCCTGTGTGTGGCGGTACCCGCGATGGATGCAGCCGCGTCCCTGAATGCCTGGCGGACCTCGGATGTCTTGGCGGATGGCCCTCCGGGCGAAGTCGCAATGCCCGGCCTGATGCCAGATCTGATGCCAGACCTGATAAGCGCCCCCGATCCGGACGTGCCGTGGCAAGCCTGGCTGGCGACGGCTTGGCTGATCGGCGTGGTGCTGATGACGCTCCGGCTGCTACTCGGCCTGGCCTGGCTGCGTCGCACCGTCCATGCCAGCCAGCCCTGGACAGACACGGCCTGGATAGCGCGCGTGGCTGTGATGTCGCGTCGGCTACGGCTGCCGCGCGGGGTTGCGCTCCGTCTGACCTATGGCCTGTCCAGTCCGGTGACCGCAGGCTGGTGGCGGCCCGTGGTACTCGTGCCCGCCAGCCTGGTGACGGGCATGCCGGCCAATCTGCTGGAGGCACTGTTGGCCCACGAACTCGCGCATGTCCAGCGGCTGGATTACCTGGTCAACCTCTTGCAGCGAGTGATCGAGGCACTGCTGTTCTTCCACCCGTCGGTCTGGTGGTTGTCCCGTCGCATCCGCGAGGAACGCGAGCACATCGCGGATGATCTTGCCGCAGCCATCGTAGGCGAACCGCGCACGCTGGCGCTTGCGCTCGACGGCCTGAGCCGCCTCGCGCAGCCCGAGCCCGCCGGTCTTGGGCTGGCACAAAGGGCGAGAGACGGGGAGCTGCTCCATCGCATTCGCCGCTTGATGCGTCCGGCGCCGGCACCCTCGCGTTCCGTGCTGGCCGTGCCCGTGCTTGCCGTGGGGCTGGCCCTGGCGATCGCCAGCCTTGGGGCATGGACCGGCCTGGGCGCTACCGATGCGCCGCTCGGCCGCAAGCTCGATACGGTGGCCGGCGCCGCGCCGGCGTTGTCGGATATCGAAGCGCTGGTGAATGCCAGCGGTGCCGCCCATGTCCTGGTGGCGGATTCGACGTCGGGAGCCCAGTTGATCGGACGGGCGGAGCACAAGACCGTCCCTATCGCATCGCTGACCAAACTGATGACGGCCATGGTGGTGCTGGACACGGCACCGGACCTGGCTCGGCGTATCCGGATCGTGGCTCAGGATGCCGCGGCGACCCGGGGCAGCGTGTCGCAATTGCCGGTCGGTGCAAGCATGACGCTGGGCACGCTGCTGCGACTGGCGCTCATGTCCTCGGACAACCGGGCGGCCCACGCGCTGGCCCGGAGCTATCCCGGCGGCGCTTTAGCTTTCGAGCGAGCGCTGCGCAGCAAGATGGCGGCGCTCGGCCTCGACCATACGACCCTGAAAGAGCCGACGGGCCTGTCCGCAGCGAATCGCTCGACGGCCGCGGACGTGGGGCGCATCGTGAACGCGGCGGCCCGTTATCCGGAGATTGCGCACGACAGTACCCAGCTCACTGAGACCGTGAACCTCAAGGGTGGGCCTGTCCACTATCGCAATACCAACCCGCTGGTCGGCCGACAGGGATGGGACATTCAACTGTCCAAAACGGGCATGTCCGCCTTGGCGGGCCGTTGTCTGGTCATGCGCGTGCGGGTTCAAGGGCGCGAGCTGACCCTGGTGCTTCTCAACGCGCGCCAGCAGCCGGCGTAGCCGCCACTGTCTTGGCGCCGTTTCGCCGGGCTCCGGCGCCTGTGTTGCCCCTGTGTTGCCCGGCCCTTCCACCACTTACCATCCGATATGAATCCAAGCCAGAACTGGCGCGGGATGCCCGCTGCTCTGCTGCTGAGCGGACTATGCGCCTTCCCGGCCTCCGCCCGGACGATCTGCACCGTTGTCGCGGACGCGGCGAATGGCCACCCTCTGCTGCTGCAGGGGGAATGCAACGAGCGATATACGCCGGCCTCATCCTTCAAGATCGCGCTCAGCTTGATGGGGTTCGACTCGGGCATCCTGAAGGACGAACACACGCCCTCGTGGCCGTTCCAGCCCGGCTATCCGGACTGGGGCGGCGAAACATGGCGCCAGCCAACGGACCCGGCCCGCTGGATCCGATACTCGGTGGTCTGGTATTCGCAGCAGGTTGCCGAGCGCCTGGGCGAGGATCGCTTCCAGCGATACACGTCGGCCTTCGGCTACGGCAACCAGGACGTCTCGGGCGACCCCGGCAAGCACAACGGCACGCAGGGCGCCTGGAACATCTCATCGCTACGTATCTCGCCGCTGGAACAACTCGCATTCCTGCGCAAGGTCGTCAACCGGCAGTTGCCAGTGAGCGCGCACGCCTACGACATGACGGCGCGCATCTTCGAGCAGGAGCAGGCGCCGGACGGATGGCGGCTCTACGGCAAGACCGGGACTGGATCGCCCGGTACCAACGGCGTCTATGACCGCAACCATGCTTATGGCTGGTTCGTGGGGTGGGCGGAGAAAGGTGAGCGGAAACTGGTGTTCGCGCGCCTGATCCAGGACGAGCAGGCCACTACGCCGAACGCGGGCATGCGGGCGCGCGACGCTTTCATCCAGGCGTTCCCCGGTCTGGTCAACGCCAACACGAAGGACTGACGCCGCCGTGCACACCGATCCGCGCAATGGGCAGATCGACATGCTGCGTGGCGTGTCGATCCTGCTGGTGCTGTTTCACCATTTCAGTATCGCCTACCCGCTCAAGGACACCGCCCTGGCGGCAGCGCTGGGCTGGCCCGCCGTGCACGCTATTGCCCGCAACGGCAACTACGGCGTGACGATGTTCTTTGTCATCTCCGGTTTCCTCATCACATCCAATGCGCTCGAGCGCTGGGGCCGCCTGGAGCGGATCCGGCTACCGGACTTCTATGCGCTGCGCGCGGCGCGCATCCTGCCCACGCTGTTGCTGATGCTGCTGATGGTGGACGCACTGGCCTTGGCGGGCGTGCGGATCTTCGACAACCGCGTGGGCGCGCCCGTGTCGCTGTGGACCGCCAACCTTGCTGGCGCAACCTTCTGGATGAACGTCCTGATCACACGGCACGGCTGGATCAACTATCCGCTGGGCGTGCTGTGGTCGTTGTCAGTCGAAGTGGTGTTCTACCTGCTCTTTCCCCTGGCATTCCTGTGGCTGCGGCGTCCATCGCACCTGCTGGCTCTCGCGGTGCTGGCAGCTTGCGCAGGGCCGCTGTACCGCTATGCGACCCCCGGGGAACAAAGCGCGTATCTCTACGCCTATCCGGCCTGCTTCGATGCCATCGTCATCGGCTGTTGCGCCGCCTTGCTGGCGCGGCGCGGGCCGTATCCCACGCTGCAGCGACGCTCGGCCCGGGCGGGGATCGTGGCCTTGATGGTGCTGCTGTACTTGGCCTGGCCGATCGCGCAAAGCAACGTGCTGGGCCTGAGTGCGATGGCGCTGGCCACGGCCTTGCTGCTGCTGGGTGGCACCCACCCGCCAACGTCGAAAATCATCCTGGTGCTGACAGCCTTTGGGCGCAGGAGCTACGAGATCTATCTCTTCCACCTCCTGGTGCTGGGGTTGATGCGTACGGCGATGCCGCCAGCCTTGACGGCCGGGGATGAAAAGACGGGCTTGCTGATCGCCTACTTGATGCTGTCTGGCGCGGTGGGCGCGTGCGTGGCGCGGCTGTGGTCTGATCCACTCAATCAGGTGTTGCGCCGCAGGGTGATTCGCGATCCGGCGTTTGCGCGATGAAAGTCATGTGTTCGTTGGCTCAATAACGGGTTGCAAGAATAGCGGATCGACGGAGCGATTTTATCCCGCGATGGAGAGAAAATGATCGGAGTATTTGATTCTGGTAGCGGCGGGTTGACGGTCTTCAAGGCACTACGGGAGACCTTTCCTGATCAGCATTTCGTCTACTACGGTGACCACGGCAACGCACCTTATGGCAATCGAGATGCCGATACGATCTATGCGCTCACAGTGTCGTCATTGGAGCGACTGTTTGAATTGGGTTGTTCTCTGATCGTTGTCGCTTGTAACACGGCAGCCGCAACTGGTCTCCGTCGTCTTCAGCAAACGTGGCTTCCAGATCGCTACCCGGACAAACGAGTGATTGGTGTTATCGTCCCGATGATAGAGGCGATGACGGGCGTCCCTTGGTCAGTCGGATCCGATAACAGTTTACAAGCGCACACAAAGGAGACCGTCGCCGTCTTTGCTACACGCTATACCGTGGAAAGCCGAGTATTTGTCGAAGAAACCGCGAAGCGAGCGCCCAATGTCAATCTCGTGCAGCAAGCATGCCCAAGTCTCGTTCGCCTCATCGAGGCAAACGCCTCTGTAGAGGATCTCAGGCGCGCTGTCAGACGCTATGTGACATTGTTGAAGCGGCGATTGGGCGAGAAACGCCTGGACGCGGTATTGCTCGGGTGCACCCACTATCCGTTGGTTGAGGACCTATTCGCAGAGGTCATGCCACGCGATGTCGAGATTTATTCTCAACCCAAAGTGACCGCGAGTAGCCTTGCCGATTACCTGGCACGTCATCCAGAATTTGCGTGCGGTCGCGAGTCAAGTGTCACCTTCTACACGTCGACCGAGCCCGAACAAATAACAAAGCTAGCAAAACGATTCTTGAGCGACTCGAGCGTGCAATTCCAGGCGTTGCCATGAAACAGGTAGCGCGCCTTGCCCGGCATCCTCTTCAATGACGGCTATTACAACGCATGAAAGACCGCTCTGGGTCGGCGCCATTCAGACTCAACAAGCCAACGTCTGCTACTCCATCATAAGTGGCCGCCCACAAACCACCGCGGATGCTGCTACGCTTTGTCACTCTCCCGGCATATGGCATCGAGAGCGCCTTCCAGGATCATGCGTGCCTTATCGCGCCGCCGCCGCGCAAGTCGTTCCTCGCCGACTCTCCGTTCCGGCTCACCGGCAATGAATGCCTGAATGTCAGGCAGCCTCCGAATCACGCCACGACCACCCCACTGGCCATCCGGGATCTCCGTCGGGAAGACCCAAACGCGCGGTGCGACATCTTCGAACGCTCCGTTCTCGGCGCGGGCCACCGCTTCCGTCACCTCTTTAACCAGCATCTTGCGTGACTCGTCGGTGTATTGTCCCTCAGGCACCGAAGGAATGATCCGGTAGCGCGGTGACTTGGCGGGGACCCCTGCGACGAATATCGCGATAGGTCGATGGAGAAAAATCACAGATACGCTCTGCGCAATCTGATTACCCGGGTCGAACCCTTCCGCTCTGAGCAGAATGTCGGTCAATTCCTTGAGCAGACGCGTTTCTGCCTCGGGATTCAAGGCACCTTCTGGAATCATGGCGTCGATCATTGGCATAGTGCTACTCCTTCATCACGTGTTTTGACGTGACGATCATCGGTCTTCCCGGGCCTGCCTGGAAGTGGCAGAATTGCCATTATTCGAGGAATTTCAGACACATATGATCATGATCCGAATCTGGGTCTATGACGGGATTCTGGCGTCGGGCGTCGCTGGACCGATCGACGTCTTCAACGCCGCCAACCACCTGGGTGCCGGGGAGGCCATGCGCGTGCGCAACCCGTTACCCAAGCTGGCGTGGTGCGTGGAATCGCTTGACGGCCAGCCGGTCCGAGCCGCTTCGGGCCAGAGCATTGCCGTGGATGGCAAGATCGACGCCCGCAGACGTGCGGATGCCATTCTGTTGACGGCTCCTTTCGTCGCCGACATGGATGAGTTCGTTGCTCGCCGTGAGCAGTTGAATGCCCTGTCGTCTGCACTCCGGCGCCAACGCAAGGCCGGCGCAGTGCTGGCAGCCTACTGCACTGGCAACTATCTGCTTGCCGAGGCGGGGTTGCTGGACGGCCGAATCGCCACAACACACTGGGCCAAGGCGACGGACTTCGCACGGCGCTATCCGGGTGTCGAACTTCGGGCCCAGGAAGTCATGACTGGGCAAGACGGTATTCTCTCAAGCGGTGCGGTGACGTCATACCTCAACCTTGCCGTACGGCTGGTCGAAATGTTCGCTGGCGAGAAGCTTGCCGCGATGACCGCCAAGTCGCTTTTAATCGATATGAACCGGATTTCTCAGGCTTCCTATGCCACACTTCTCGACGAGCATGGACATGCCGACCCGCTCGTCGCACGAGCTCAACAGCGCATGGAGGCGACTCTTCAGCAGGGGTTTCGATTGAACGAGCTCGCCGCCCATCTCGCCGTCAGCGAACGGACGCTCAACCGGCGTTTCAAGCAAGCAGTAGGTCTTGCGCCATTGGTGTATCTCCAGAATCTACGCATCGAAGTCGCCAAACAGTTGCTGGAATCAAGGCGCATCGGTCTCGAAGTTGTCAGCCAGCGCGTCGGCTACGGAGACCTCAGCACGTTTCGACAGCTGTTCAGGCGCAAGACCGGACTCTCCCCGCGCGAATATCAACAGCGATTTGCGCGCGTGTCCCTGCCGGACGGTGCGCAACGGGAGTCGAGCGGCACCTTCGATTAGCAAATCCGAAAGTCGCAGAGGTTGAGTCAACATATCGAATTACTAAACGAATTACTAAACAACGCGCGTCAGGGAAACGTGATGGTCTCGGGTAGCGGACGACGAAGTTCAACCGGAGTTCCACCGTTGGTGGTATGCGCGCTTACATTGAAACGCGACCCGGCAGCTTCGGCGGCCGACCCGGAAGCCGTTGCTGCCACGTTGAAGGATGGTTTCACGCTCGGAAGCGGACGTTCCCGAACGGCGGTCGAACGTCCGCTCATGCCCGATCCCGGTCCGATAGCCGCCACGAAACCACGACCGTCTCTGACCGCCCCGTTTCTGCTGTTCGATCCAGCAAAACAAAGCGGCCGAAGTAAGCCCGAGAACGATCTCGACGCCGAAGTTCGTATCAGTCTCGATGCGCTCAATGGCGACCTTCACGCTGAATCCCGTGAAGCTCACGCCTGCCCTTTGTCTCGCCATTTCAGGCGATGACCTTCTACTCTGCGGCAGGCTGCTCGCGCATGCGGCGGGCTTCGTCGCGCAGGAACTGCTGGTAATCGTCCAGATCCCCGTCGAAGGGTTCGACGCCGCCCTTGGTGACCAGCCAGAACTCGTCGCATACGGCGCGCAGCAGGGCCCGGTCGTGACTGACCAGCATCACTGTGCCTTCGAATTCGTTGAGCGCCATGCCCAGCGCTTCGCGCGTGGCCAGGTCGAGGTGGTTGGTCGGCTCGTCGAGCAGCAGCAGGTTGGGGCGCTGCCACACGATCATGCACAACACGAGCCGCGCCTTTTCGCCGCCGCTCATGGTGCCAACCGGCTGATGGACCATGTCGCCGCTGAAGTTGAAGGTGCCGAGGAAGGTGCGAAGGGATTGTTCGGTGCCACTCTGGCCGGGGGCGCGCATGTGCGCCGGCGTGTCCTTGGCGAGGCGGATCATGTGTTCCATCGGCGTGTCGAGCGGGCGCAGCACGTCGAGTTCCTGCTGTGCGAAGTAGCCGATATTCAGGCCTTTGCCTTCGCTGATTTCGCCGGAAATCGGCGCCAGCGCATGCGCCACCGTCTTCACCAGCGTGGACTTGCCTTGGCCGTTGGCACCGAGAATGCCGATGCGCTGCCCGGCCAGCACGGAACGGTTGATGCCCCGCACGATGACCGTGGGCGGCGTGCCCGGCAGTGCGCCGGTCGGCGCCGGGTAGCCGAAGCTCGCGTCCAGCATTGACAACAGCGGGTTCGGGACGTTGAGTGGCTCCTTGAACTCGAAGTTGAACTCTGCGTCGGCAAGCACCGGTGCGATCTTTTCCATGCGTTCGAGCGCCTTGACCCGGCTCTGCGCCTGCTTCGCCTTCGAGGCCTTGGCCTTGAAACGGTCGATGAATTTCTGCAGGTGGGCGATCTTGTCTGCCTGCTTGGCCACCGCGGCCTGCTGCAATATGAGTTGCTCGGCGCGCATGTCTTCGAACTTGCTGTAGTTGCCGCCATAACGCACGAGCTTGGCGTTGTCGACGTGCACCGTCACCTGCGTCACCGCGTCGAGGAATTCGCGGTCGTGGCTGATCACTACCAGGGTTCCTTGATAGCGCTTGAGCCAGGCTTCCAGCCAGACCAGCGCGTCGAGGTCGAGGTGATTGGTCGGCTCGTCGAGCAGCAGCAGGTCGGACGGGCACATGAGCGCGCGCGCCAGTTGCAGTCGCATGCGCCAGCCGCCGGAGAAACTGTTGACCGGCTGACTAAGCTGCGCAGCACTGAAGCCAAGGCCCAGGATCAGCGCTTGGGCACGTGCGGGGGCATCGTGTGCGCCGGCGTCGTGCAGGGCCATGTAGGCGTGCGCCATGCGCATGCCGTCGTCGCTGGCCTCGGCGGCGGCCACTTCGGCCTGCGCGGCCAACAGCGCGGTGTCACCCTCGACTACGAAGTCGGTCGCGCTCTGCTCGGTCTCCGGCATTTCCTGCGCGACCTGGCCCATCTTCCATGCAGCGGGAATCGAGAACTCGCCGCTGTCTTCGTGCAGCGTGCCGTTGAGAAGGCTGAAGAAGGACGACTTGCCGGCGCCATTGCGGCCGACAAGACCAATCTTTTCGCCGGGGTTGAAGGTGACGGACGCGCGGTCGAGCACGACATTGACGCCACGACGCAGCGTAACATTACGGACGGAGATCATAGGGAGCTACTTCGGAGAGGATTGGCATGATAGCCGATCGGACGTGCAGGGCTGTCGCTTTTCTGGCCGCACGCGTGAAGAGCCGCTTGCGCTTTGCGGCGCCCACCGGCCATAAAGCAAGGCGGCCCCTGGCGCACGGGGTGCTCCGGCTGCGGGGCCAGCGAACATAGCGGTGAATGACAGCCCCTGGCCGTGAACGGCCGCCTGCAGCCGATTATCGAACGGGCGACCTTTCCCGAACCGAGAGGCCGATACTGACCCATCCCGGCTACCCGTCTGTTCCAAGCTTAACGGCAGCTTCCAGGTGCGAAGTCGTGGTCCGGAAATGCCGCGTCCGTCAGTCGTTACGCTGGCGCGGACTGAGGTATTGGCATACCCGGAAAGAGCGTCACGATTGAAGTGCCCCAGAACTGGCCGCGTTGGGCGACGCCTGGATGTAAAGTAGCGGGCACAAATGCCGATAGATCTAAGCTAGGCAGGTCCGCCTCATTTTCCACGGCGGACAATAAGGAGTGCATGAAGAAGACGACGATCATCTTCCTGGCTGGTGCCTTCCATGCTGGCGCGCGAGCGCACTGTTTGAACAATAACGTCGCCTTCTGGCCGGTCCCGCTCGGATCCCCGCCCGGCAGCAGCGGTCGTCCCTAACCGAGAGAGGCGACATTCGCCCATCCGGTCGGCCGGACGTTCAGACGTCGGCTCCGCACTAGAATCGGTCACTGGGACGCAAAAGACGAGTCCTTCGTGATCGGCCATTCCAGCCAGACCAGAAAATTTAAGTCGTCGCGGCGGGTTCGGTGGTTGCATATCGCCGCCCGTAGGCAATGCGCCCCGTGCACAGTCATATCGGATATGGCGGCAATGCCCGCCTCCCGTCTGAGCGCTTCTTTCTGAATGCCCGCCTCCCTATCATCTGGAGCAGTTCTCGCTCATCCCGTATGCGCTTGGCTAGGGGCCTGGGTCGTGCTCGCGCGGGCCAGCTGTGCGCAGCGAGCTGGGGACGGGATCACCAAGAGCCCCAATTCGTAGACAGAAACGACGGCCTTGCGTCAGACCCGCCGCTGGAAATGCACCGCGCCCCCTAAGGCTGCGCTCATGATTTCGGGCCGTGGCCGCTCCTTTCAGTTGCGAATGACTGATTCGCGCGTTGATCGCCGCGGCCTAGCACAACTCCACAAATATCAAATTTATTGAACAACATTGTCAATCCAGATTGACTGTTCGTGCACTTGCCGACGCTATAGTTCTGCACATGGACGGCGCTACACCGCAACAGAGCGAGAACAGGGTTGCCGGACAGAACATCAAAATCATTGAACATTATTCCACCGGAGAACACCATGTCGAACGCCAAGCTTGAAGTCCTGACCCCCCGCAACAGCCAGCTCATCATCATCGACCACCAGCCGCAGATGGCCTTCGGCGTGCAGTCAATGGACCGCCAGACCATGAAGAACAACGTCGTGGGCCTGGCCAAGGCGGCGAAGATCTTCGACGTGCCGACCACCATCACCACCGTCGAAAGCGATTCGTTCTCGGGCTATACCTATCCGGAACTGCTCGACGTCTTCCCCGGCAAGCAAACCTTGGAGCGCACCTCGATGAACTCCTGGGACGACCAGAAGGTGCGCGACGCGCTGGCCGCCAATGGCCGCAAGAAGATCGTCGTGGCCGGCCTGTGGACCGAGGTCTGCAACACCACCTTCGCGTTGTGCGCGATGCTTGAGGGCGACTACGAGATCTATATGGTGGCCGACGCATCGGGCGGCACGACCAAGGAAGCGCATGACTACGCCATGCAGCGCATGGTCCAGGCAGGCGTGGTGCCCGTGACCTGGCAACAGGTCATGCTGGAATGGCAACGCGACTGGAAGAACCGCGAAACGTACGACGAGGTGATGGCCGTGGCCAAGGAACACTCGGGCGCCTATGGCATGGGGGTCGACTATGCCTACACGATGGTCCACAAGGCCGCGCAGCGCACGGCAACCCCTCACGCATCGCTGGCTCCCGTGCACGCGCCGGTCGTCGAGCGCTGATGCATGTCCGCCACCAGTCATCCCTCGGAGCGCACAAGATGATGCCAGGTCGAAGCGTGGCCAACGGCGCCCTCCTGCTGGGATGCCGGCTGTCCATCAGCGCGTCCAGCGTAGTGGCGGCAGCGATCGTCGCCAAGACGCTGATTGCATGATCGCTCCCTTTCCGCGGGGGAAACCCTCCCCCGCGGGCATGCCCCTGCGAGACAAACAAGCGAAGACAATGCTGCCGGCGAGCGTTTGCCACCGTTCAGCATTCCCGGATCGGCCGAGCGCCTGGAGTTGGGCGAGTGCAAGGCCCGCTGCACCCATTTACAGGATGGATCTCAACCATGAACGCAAACGTCAACGCATCAAACAATACAGAAAAAAACGAAAATCTCAGCCTCTGGGAAATATGCAAAGCGCCAATCCTTCTCACTATTGTGGGCGGCGCCATCGACACGATTGGCTTCATTGCGCTGCTGGGCTTCTTCACCGCACACGTCACCGGAAACCTGGTGCTCGCGGGAGCGGCATTCGTCAAAGGTGGGGCTGGCTTATGGATCAAGCTCGGCGCCATACCACTGTTCATTGTCACGGTCGTCATCAGCAAGATGCTGATTGACCGCAATCAGCGGACCCACCAGACCCACCAGACCTTAGGTTGGCTGTTTGTTGCTGAAGCGACCTTCTTGCTGGGTTTCATGGTCGCCGGCGTGCATCTCGAACCGTTCGATCATCCGGATGGCGCGGGCCTTGCTTTGACTGGAGGCCTCGGCCTCGTCGCGCTTGCCGTCCGGAATACTGCCAGCAAGACACTGATCAAGTACATCAGTCCCAGCACCATGATGACCGGAAACACCACGCAACTGGGTATCGATCTGTCGAACTACTTGCGTGCCAGGACGCGCACCAATTTCCAGGATCTTCTCAAAAGCGCAAGTGTTGTGATCGGCTTTGTGATCGGGGCTTTCCTGGGTGCATCCCTCTATGTGACGATCGGATTCTGGAGTGTCCTTCCATTTACGATCCCGGTCGCATATATGGCGCGCATGGCATTTCGCAACCAATTCAGATGAGTGGATGACATCATGAGCATCAGCAAAAACAGGCTTGAATCATTTAGCGATGGCGTCATTTCCGTAAGCTTGACACTCATGTTGTTTCAATTACAGGTTCCTGAAGGCTTTTCTCTTAAAGATATCCTTAATAACGCCTCTAATTTTTTCGGATACGTACTAAGCTTTGTTTACGTCGGAATATACTGGAACAACCATCATCATCTCTTTCAAGTTGCCCGTGGTATTAACGGCAAAATTATGTGGGCCAACCTCCACTTGCTGTTTTGGCTAAGCATGATTCCATTCACCACCACCTGGACTGGAAAATCTGCCTTTGCGGAGACACCGACGGCAATGTATGCATTTGTCCTATTCATGTGCGCTGTCTCTTACTCACTGCTCACAAGACTCATCATGAACTATGATGGCGAACATTCCGCACTTAGACAGGCCATCGGAAACGACCTAAAAGGGAAGCTATCCATCCCTATCTACGCATTAGCGATTCTGGCCAGTTTTTTCAGCAGCGCAGCTTCGTTTTTTATACTGACCTTAATGGCTGGCGTATGGTTCTTTCCTGATTCCCGCATTGAAAAATATCTGCTTGGTAACAAAACTCACGAACTCTGACTACAAGCCTTACTCCCCGCCGCCGGCACCGCAAGGGACGCCGCCGAGCGGGGCCGAGAAGTGACCGGCCTGGCCTGCGGACCCGGACTTCCGCTCTCGGCCAGGAATGGCCGTTGGATCGGATGCCGCCAGGCGTTCTGGCAAGTCTGTGGTTAGGGGCGGAATCCATGGGAGAGCTTCTGGTAAAGTGACGCAACAGGCTTGGATTCGCAACGACGCCGCCCCCGCAGACAAGCAAAAGAAGGCCATACCGATGGATATCCAGCTCTTCTTCATCTGCTTTCTCACTTTTGTGATCCACCTGATCGGGACGTTGGCTTACTCCATCCGAATTGCCGGCGTTCGTACAGGGAGGATCGCAGTCTCCTTTGCGCTGTTCAGCGTGATGATGCTCGTTTCTCGTACTTCCAACTCCTTCCTCGGCCCATTTTTGGCCAAGCGTGTGGAGAAGAACCTTATGGCGGAGAGTACGGGGAATTTGGTGACGGATTTCAGGTGGCTACTGATGGCCGCCGCATTGGCGACTCTCTTGGGTGCCTTCCTCATTCCACTCCAAGCTTGAATGCGAGTGCGAGACCTGACCATTCCGACAGGGTGCGATGAGCCATTCTAATTACAAGTACCGGTCAATCCTGACCGATCTTCTCCTGCTCATGTCTGCGATAGCGGGAAAGCGAAACTCCCGTTTGACGCTTGAAATAGCGACATAAATAGGATGGGTCCGCGAAGTGAAGCTCGTCCGCTATCTGACCGATCGCTAGATCACTGTAAGAGAGAAGAGCCTTGATCTCCAAGGTCACCTGTCGATCTATCAGACCTTTGGGTGTGTCATTGAAAAACTCTTTAGTTAGCTGTGACAAGTAGAACGGCGTGATATTGAGCGAATCGGCATAGAACTTCACATCCCGGTACTGCGCGCACTGCTTGCCTACCAATTCCCAGAAACGCCAACTGAGAATTTCCTTGCGGCTGTACTCCCTGCTTCCTTTGTGTTCGGCTGGAATCTTCTCTGCAATCTTTAGAAAGAAGTTCTGCAACTGATTGCGCAGCATGATGCGCTGGTAGGTCGGGCAGCACTGCGCGATATCCCGCACCTGCGCCATCCACCCCCCTATCAGCGGTTTGTCGTCCGTGGCTGGAACGCAATGAGGATGGTCATGAAGAAATACGAACAAGGGGTTAGGCAGTTGGTAGGCGACTTCCGCGGCAAAGTCTTTCCGCATCAGGCAGAAAAATATCTTGAAGCGACGCGAGCGGCGCTTGAGCAAGGCGATGGAGTCTTCAGCCAGCACCATCACATCATCGCGCCTGACCGCATGCTCTTTGAAGTTAAGGGTGAAATAGGCGCTCCCGGATAGGCAGATTAGCAGTGTCAAGTACGCACTGCCGAAAGAAAGCGGTACCCCTAGCCCTTCGGCTAGCGTGGTTTCCCCCGTCCGTATCGAATCGTCAGAAGCAAGCAGTTTCGGAATGTGATGCATAGTGTCTCTGCGCTGCAACATACAAAAGCAGTAAGCGTACCGCAGTTCACGATGGAGGTTTCGAAAAGTACCGAAAATGCCGAGGTACTGACATGTATCGGTGACGTATTTCCCAGTACTCTGTCCCATCGAAACACCCGAAAATGAGTACAAGACATGAGACTTGAGACAAACCGACTACTACTTCGCCCCTGGCAAGACACAGATGCCGCTGATCTGTACGAATATGCCAAAGACGACCGAGTTGGCCCCATCGCCGGTTGGCCGCCGCACACCAGCGTTGAGGAAAGTGCCGATATCATCCGAACGATCTTCAATCACCCTGAGGTCTACGCGGTCGAGCTAAAGGAGAATCGTCGTGCAGTTGGTTGCATCGGAATTCTCATAGGTGGCAACAGCAATTTCGAGATCAGTGAGCAGGAAGGGGAAATCGCATACTGGATCGGCGTGCCATATTGGGGCAAAGGCCTTATCCCGGAAGCAGTGCGTGAAGTGATGCGGCACGCCTTTGATACCCTGAATCTCAAGGCGCTCTGGTGTGGTTACTTTGATAGCAACATCCAGTCCTATTCCGCCCAGTCGAAATGCGGCTTCCGCCATCATCACACTGAAGAAAATAAATATAACCAATTCCTGCAGGACTATCGGAGAGAGCATATTAGCCGCATCACTTACAGGGAATGGCTGGAGCTATCTAAGAGATGATGAAAGAAGCATCATTTCAGGCTGTGAAGAACTCAGTAAAAACGCCGCAGGCGCGAGCGCGCTGCGGCGTGTCTTATATTCAGCCTTGAAAACTAGTAAGGTTCGTTGCGCCTACGCCTGCGGCACGGGCGAAGTGAAACTCTTCGGCAACGACGAGGAAGCAGCGAAGATGGCAAAGCTCCATTTCACGGCTCCGCTGAGGTTGTGTGGGTGGTGGCACGTTGCCTTCTCAACAATACGAATACGGCGCCAGCGGTCACGGCTGCCAGCGTGGCCAGAGCATGCAAAACAGTCACGAACGAGGTCGCATAGCTTTGCGCCAACTGTCCTTCCAAGCCTGGCAAGAGCGATGCTGCCGCGTGCAACTCACCGAGCGCAGCCCGGCCTGCGGCTTCCAGCACCACCGTCTGCGGGAAGATCGCGGCCTCCAGGGCCAAACTGTGCTGGATCAAGGTCGCGAGCAAGACGCTAACGATGGCGATCGCGACACCGTCGGCGGATACGCGCACGGTGTTGAAAATGCCCGTCGCCATGCCAACCCGTTCCGGTGACACCACACTGACGGCCATCCCGTCCATCAGGCCCCACGGCAGACCGATACCGATGCCGATGAGCAGTAAAGGCAAGCGCACCTCCTGACCACCGCCCACGGAGAACCCATGCGCCAGCCAGATCAAACCGCCGGCCACAAGCAACAGACCTGCACTGGACAGGGTGCCGGGCGTAAACCAGCGCGTGAGCAGCGCCGCCAGAAACGGCACGACGAGCAAAGGGGCTGCCAGCCAGACCATCATCTGTCCTGCCTGCAATGCGCCATAGCCGTCGGTGCCGATGAAGCGCCCTGGCAACATCACGATCAGCACAATGAATAGGAAGGCAGGCGACGCGGCCAGCGCCTGCACGCCGATGAATCCGGGATCGCGGAAAAAGCGCAAATCAATCATGGGCCGTGCGACTCGTCGTTCGATGTGGATGAATCCGACAAATGTGCCCCCCGAAGCCAACAATGCGCCGATGACGACTGTATCTAGCCAGCCCCTCTCCGGTATCAGCAACATGCCATAGGTAAACAGGCCGAGAGCCAGCGTAAAACTGATCGCGCCAGGCCAATCCAGGGAACCATTAGCCGCTGCCCGTGCGTGTGGGGTGCTGATCGCCACCAGCCCAAGGCCTAGTACGCCGAGGGCCCCGGTCACATAGAAGACACCCTGCCAAGTACTGACTTCGACCATCCAGCCAAAAAACCAGGGGCCGAAAGACAGTCCCAGACCAAAAGTCGTTCCCAGCAGACTGAAAGCGCGGGCACGTGCCTGACCGTCAAAAAGCGGCGCCAGCGACGACATGGCTGCAGCGAACGCCGCTGCACCGCCCACTCCTTGGAACAGGCGCAGCACGTCCATCCACACCACAGACGGCATAAACGGGATGGCGAAAGTGAACGCACAGAACCACGCTAGCCCGATCAACCAGATGCGCCGCTGTCCATAAATGTCGGTCAGGCTGCCCGACACCATCATGGCTCCGCCATAACTGAGGATGTAGGAATTCATGATCCAACTCAGTTGCGCAGCGCTGCCGCCCAGTTCATGGCTGATCGCGGGCAGCACGACGGCAGGGCCGGTAAAGCAAAGCGGAATCAAGAGGCCCGTCAGGCACGCGGAAAGTAACTGAAGCCAGCGCGTCGCGGGCGAAGAGGCAATCGAAGGCATGGTTCTCTTCTCTCACACGGGTTACAGGTGCCCGATGGACACCTGCAGACGGGGGACGACATGCGATGCAACGGGGGTTTTCAGCAGCTTAAGCTGAGGCGACAAAAAGAAAAACACGCTACAGTTATTAATACTTTGGAAAAAATTTCTCAAGTGAATCGACACCATGATGGATAACCTTGGAAGTATTGGCGTATTCGTGCGCGTGGCAGAACGCCTTGGCTTCTCGGCCGTGGCGCGCGAACTAGGTGTTTCGCCATCGGCCGTGGGTAAAGCCATGGCGCGCCTGGAAGAACGCCTAGGCGTGCGCTTGCTCCACCGCAGCACACGCACATTAGCGCTGACCGCCGAAGGAAAGAGATTTCTCGAACGCTGCCGGCGTATCCTGAGTGAAGTCGAGGCGGCAGAACTGGAGATGTCCCAAGCCAGTGAAATGCCACACGGCAAGCTACGCATCAGCCTGCCTCGCTACAGTGGCCTGTTCGAGCCGGTCATTGCTGACTTCATGCAGCGCTATCCGGCGGTGGAACTCGATCTGGACTTCTCGGATCGCCTGGTGGATGTCATCGGCGACGGCTTCGATGCCGCCGTGCGAGCCGGCACCCTGGCCGATTCAGGACTTAAGCGGCGCCGTCTAGGGACGTTCCGGCGAGTACTGGTCGCCGGCCCTAAGTATCTCGAGACACACGGACGGCCTCAGCAACCTGCCGACCTGCAAGCCCATGCCTGCCTGCACTACCGCTTTCCAAGTACAGGCCGGCTTGAGAAATGGCCGCTGCCACGCACAGCGGACGACGACCTGCCTGACCCTCCGCGCACACTGATCTGCAACAGTGTGGAAATGCGAATCCATTTGGCCTTGCGCGGCCAGGGCATCGCCTGTCTGGCGGACTTTATGGTGGCAGAGCATCTACGCACCGGAGAGTTGCAAACCATTTTGGATGGCTGCACCGACAAGAGTGGCGAAATATGGGTGGTCTGGCCAGCCAGCCGAGACTTGTCACCCAAGCTGCGCGCCTTCATCGACTGCTTGAGTGCGGGTGTTTTCGGCTGATGAAGCCATGCACCCATGCTCGGTCAACCATCAAATTTGGCTATCAATGGCGCAGCAGTCATCAAACATGCAATCCATGTATCGCTTAATTCTATGGCAGCTTCGAAGGCTTTTTCTGCAAGTCTGAGCAGGTATGCAGCTAGCTCGTTCATCCAAGTATCGACAACGTGCACATTCAGTTCGAATTGTTACCAGGAGCCTCCAGTTGCCAACGCTATTTATGCAATAAAAATCATTCGACAGGATCAGCGCGGAGTAAGCTCGGCGGCGGCAGCCTCGTGGCTGTGCGCGGTGACGCGCTGGAACAAGCTAGCCGCTTCACCGGGGGGGAGGTAGAGGTCGAAGCGTTTGTGCAGACAGTCTGCCCAATCCCCGGCATCGGTATACCGATGTTTCTGGTGCTCGCCTTCATTGTCACGGTGCGTGTAGGTATCGTTCACCATCAGTTCGCGAGCATTGGGCTGGGTTCGGCTGACAAGCAGATTATTGAGGAAGACGGATTTAGGATGGGTGGATGTGTACCAGTTGCCGATTTCGAAATCTATATCCGCTGTGGGCGAGAGCGTATAGAGATATACAGTCTGCCATCCCGTGAGCGTTTGGAACTCTAGGCCCAGTTCGTCTCCTGCCTGGACAATACGAAACACACCGTGTGGAGTAGCTTGAGGTATATCGAGCAGAAATTCGAGCGGAGCAGTCTGCGTCGTTGATCCAAATGCCACGTCGACGAACCAACTGCGGCCCTCCAGTTCCACGCGTAGTAGCATGTGTGTCAATCCGGTCTCCACTTCCGTCGGCACTTGCCAGCGCACACGCGCGATGAGCGGTGTGACATGAAAGCCAATCTTCCGCAATACGGCAAGGAACAGCGTGTTGTGCTCAAAGCAGTATCCGCCACGCCGCCGCGTGATCAATTTTTCGGAAATGGCGTCCAGATCCAACTGAACGCCCTGGCCAGTGTAGGCCGCGATGTTCTCAAACGGAATAGATTGCGGATGCAGTAGGTGGAGTCGCTGTAGCACGTCGAGTGTAGGCTCCGCGAGGCCGTGATAGCCGATACGGTCGAAGTAACGGGTAAGGAACGCTGGTTCTGGAATTGCTGCCATTTGAGGTCACCGACGTGAGCGGTTTTTAGAAGGTTGGAAGTTGTTCTTGCTTCAGGATCCGGTGCCCAAGGCATCCAGATAGCGCTCGGCATCCAGAGCCGCCATGCAGCCGAAGCCAGCCGAGGTAATGGCCTGGCGGTAGTTTTGGTCAGCCACGTCGCCCGCAGCGAACACACCTTCCACTGAGGTCTGCGTGGCATTTCCGGCCAGGCCAGAGCGAATCTGTAGGTAGCCGTTATGCATGGCTAACTGGCCCTCGAACAGGCCTGCATTCGGGGTATGGCCGATGGCCACGAACAAGCCTGTCGCCTCGGTGGTCCAGCCAGCCGGGCCGGAACCAAGAATGATGAGTTGACGATGCAGTGCCATGCTCAGGCGAGGTGCTTATTGATGAAATTCACGACGTTGTGCTTTGGGACTGCTCCAGTCATCCGATCGATCACCTGACCTTCTTTGAACAGCAACACGGTCGGAATGCTCTGCACTCCATAGCGCACCGCCAGCTCTGGCGACCGGTCAAGATCGACCTCGCCAAACTGTGCTCTGCCTTGCATATCTTGGGCGACCGTTTTGAAGACAGGGGCCATGACTCGGCATGGGCCGCACCATTCCGCCCAGAAGCGGACGGCATATACGCCAGGCGATCGGCTGAGTGCGGTATCGAAATTGTCTTTGTTTAGTTCGTGAAGCACGAGATGAGACTCCAGAGTGGGAAGGAATGACGAGCGTCGCCGGTGTGGAAAGCGTGTGTAGTGCTCCTCGTTGCACGGCTACTGAACGGACGGGTGGGCGAGATTTGGATATGGAGGCCGCTCACTTTGGTGCAAACATGTCCTTGAGTTCCTTGTCACGGATCTTCTTAGCCATGCTCGTGAGCAGCACCTTAAAGAGCAGCCCACTGACCAGCGTGGAAAGCGTCAGGCTGAAGAACGCGGCAACAATCCAGTCCAGCAACGCAAAGCCGCTATCTGTGACGGCGGGGCGGTAGATAGCTATGCCAAGGAGCACTACCCAGTGGCTTATGCAGAAGAAGCACTGAAATAGATGGCCGATCATGTGCCCGACCTGGCTTGGGAGCGGTGGCACTTGCGCAGGAAAACGCCACGGTGCACCGCATCACAGACTACGTCCCAACAATTGACCTGGCCAACCATCCACGTTGAAGGCTGAAATTCGCTCATATCCACAGGACTCATAGAAACGCACCAGAGCCCCTGTCCCGCCGCCGTAGCAATCCACGCGCAAGCGCTTCACCCCGGCAACCCGGGCGCGGTCATCGGCAAAGGCCAACAGACGCCGGCCGACACCGCGCACCCGCGCATCACGCGAGGCAACCAGCACTCTCACATAGACCTCCGGCTCGGTCGCGGAAGGCACATAGGGCATGGACTCGCCCAAGACTAATACGGCCTGAATGCCGCCGTCCTGGTCTTCCGCTACCCATGCCTCAGGCTGCGCACAGGCTTCAGTCACTCGCGCAATCCGCTGGGGCAAAGTCGACCATGGTTCGCTACCCCATTGCCCCTCATTGCTCATTTCAACAAACCAAGCAATCACTTCATCGAAGATCCGCAACACTGCTGGGGCATCAACTTCGCTGGCACGACGAATCGCCAGTCTGTCCATTCCTGTCGCCGCCACGTTCAAAACTCCTTCGCCAGCGTTACCGACCGGCGCACGGTTGTAAAACCCAGGCGCTCGTAGAGCACCCCGGCATCGGTAAGGCTTTCGGCATCCACATTGCGCACCGCCAGCTCCAGGCCTTCGTCGCGAAAGGTCTGCATTGTGCGCGCAAGTAAGGCGCTAGCAAGACCCAAGCCGCGCACCCGCGGGTGCACGCCCAAGACCTCGATGTAGCCAAAGCCGCGGCCTCGTGCCAGCCAGTCTTTGTGCGGCACGGCGCAGACGACGTATGCCAGCACATCCTCGGCACCGTCGGCGCCCGGGCCTTTCACTTCAGAAGCCGGCCGGCCGACTCAATGCCTTCCCGGACATTCACTGCAGCAATGCGGGAAGACCGGCGTCGATTGCCGACAGAATCCGAAGCCCGCGCCGCTGCTGCCAATTGAGCAACACTGAGCCTATGCCTTTTCCTCGGTGTTCAGAGTGCACCATTCCTTCAAGAGAGACCCAGGCCAGCGTTTCGTATTTCCGGCTGGCGGCGACCAGTCCATAGGCCACAGCGCGCCCCTGGAGGTCAAAGGCAATGGCCTGCACTGGATCGATTCCCGGCTCATCGAAGTCGAACTCAAAGCTATCTGCCGCAGCCACTTCCACAAGCAGCGCTATATCGTCGCGGTGGGCGTGGCACCAAGAAATACCGGCGATCGTCGCCGGTAGGCAGACTTCGGGGGAGACCGCGACACGATGTTTCAGCGCGATGGATGAGGTCATCTGCCCCTCCTCATCCCTTTCACTCCTGGCTATCTGGAGAAGGTACTTCCCAGCGCCCGAACAGTTCCAGCCCAGCCGCCTGGGCAAGTGCAATGGAAGCCGGGTTGTCAAGCTGGCTACGGTACTGAAGTTCATGCCGGTTGGTCATGGCATGACGGCCCACGGTTCGTAGCACACGCGTGGCATACCCATTGCCGCGTGCCGAAGCAAGGGTCAGCACGCCAACGTCGGCCAGGGCTGCGCCATCCCAGGGGTAGATGCTCGCAGCGCTGAGAAGACGGCTGTCCTCGCCGACCACTCCAAACACAGCCCAGTCATCAATGCCAACCTGCGCAGCTTCAAGATCTTGCTCGCTGGCGCGACTTTCGAATGCGGCAAACAGCGAGGCATCGTTAGCGCGCAACCTGCGAACATCATCGGGCTCCGGTTCGGCCAGCCATGCATCACGAGCTGCGTTGGGTAGATAGTAGAGATTGTCGGCGCCATGCATAACAATGCCGATTTCCACCAGACCCTCACGCAGCCTTGCCTCAGTCAACGCGCCGGCCTCACCTGGAATTCCGATAGCGCCAAGAGACTGCGCCGCTTCAGGTAGCAACGCCACGGCAGTGTGCATGTCGCTCACCGTGTGGAGGATAGTGACGCCTTCGTCATCCTCCAGCTGCGGGTTGATGACGATGCTCAACTTGTCGTCTCGATAGATTGTGCGACCCACAAAGAGCGCTCGCCAGTATCGATGAACGGACTCGGCAAATAGTGTCATTTTCTTTCATTCGATCAATGTTTCCTAGATAAGCACCCCGTCAGTACTACGGCGCGCAATTGAGCACGATAGAACACATCATTGGCGAGGCCCTCCCTGGATGTCAATCGCTTTTCCCAACCGAGAAGAGATCCGTGGCCGCGTTGTCGTTCCATATGTACTCAGTTTCATGAGCGATTTTCTCGGCAACCTGGCGGTTATATATTATTTCTACGAGACCAAGAGCCATGTCGGTTCCGGCCGAGACGCCCGAAGATGTGACGTATTTTCCATCAACAACCCAACGTGCACTTCCCTGCCAAAGCACGCTACGATCTTGGCTTGTTGCGAACTCATATGCCAATTTGTTGGATGTTGCACGGCGGCCCTTAAGAACTCCTGCCTTTGCCAGAATAGCCGATCCTGTACATACGGAGGTAGTCCATTCAGTTTTTTTGTCTTGCCTACGAAGGAACTCTAGCAAGGCGGAATTGTTAACCTCTCTACGGGCACCCATTCCACCGGGGACCATAAGAATGTCGAATTGAGGCGCATTGTCGAATGAGTAAGTTGCGTTCGTTTCGACGCCTTGTGCTGACTTTACGAGGCCACCATTCTGAGAAACCATGAAGACCTGATAATCTGGCAGATCACCCCACATCTCCACTGGACCGAAGACATCAAGTGTCTCGAACTCATTAAATAATACAATTCCAATTTTCTTTTTAGTCATCGCCACATTCCTTGATGTATCTGACGACTTGATGGTTTCGGGTAATTTATGAGTATCAGCGCGCGCCACCCCACCAAATAAGATGATTGCAAATGCAAATATGACATGAAATATATTCGGGGTGGCGTAATGAAATATTGACCTAGTTCGCATTCTGTTTAATTTAATTAACTGGTTCGATTTCGCTTCCCAGGAAGTAGGAGCTGACCTACTCGGCGTGGAAGGATTCATAAGCAGGACCTGCCAACTCGCGCTTGATTGAAAATCTATGCAAGTTCACCAGCAGATTCATGTGCGTGGCTCAATCGTGTGTCGAGAGCGGCCAACCCAAGGGCAATAGCACCTATTGCCGCCCCCACCCAGCCAACTGACGACAGTCCATAGCCGAAACTGATAGGAAGCCCCGCAAGCAGCGGGGCAAGCGTTAGGCCGGCTTGAAATGCGGATGAATTCGTTGCTCCCGCGAGCATTGGCGCATCCGGTGCCACCGCATAGACGCGGCCCCATACCGCCGGATTTAGCAGGAAGCCCGCGAAGCCAAGAACGAGCACCAAAGTGACTGTCGCCACCCAATGTGAGGCCAAGAGCGCTATTGCCGCAGAGGCAAGAATGAGGCAAATGATGCCGGTAACAAGCGTGGCGAACTGATGACGATCGGCGGTTCGACCGCCGATCGTAAGCCCGATGAATGCGCCGACGCCGAACAATGTCAGCACGGCAGGTAGCCACTCAGCAGGCAACCCGCTCACGTCGAGCAGCAAGGCCCCCAGATAGCCGAACGTGCCCATATAGGCGGCCGTGGTGACCATCGTCGTGGCATATGCCACCCAAAGAACAGGGCGCTTCATTGCACGTAACTCGGTCTTGAGGTCTGGCACCACAACATCCCCAGGTGTTTTTTTTGGCAGCGCAAGGAGGCCGGAGACCGCCGACACGGCAGTCACCGCCACGACAGCCCAGAATCCCCCGCGCCAGCCCGTGGAATCGCTAATGAACGTGCCCACTGGCCCACCTAGAACCATGGCAGCGGTTAGGCCGCTGACGACAATGGAAAGCGCCTTGGCGCGGCGATCAGGAGGCGAGAGTTGCACGGCTGTCGCCGCCGCAACTGCCCAGAAGCAGGCGTACGCCAAACCCATAGCGAAGCGCGCGACAAGAATTGACCAATACCCTTGTGCAAGCAGGCTGAGTGCCGTCGCGACGATGAAAGCCACTTGGCTGATGAACAGTGTGCTGCGACTAGGCCAGCGCAGCGCCAGGACGGCGAACGGCGGCCCACCAATCAGTGCGCCAACCGCAAACGCGGAAATTAGGGTGCCTGCTGTGGGTAGCGTGATGCGCAGATCAGCCGCGATCATTGGGAGAATGCCTCCCATCAAGAATTCGGCGGTACCCATCGCAAAAAGGCTAAGGGCAAGAAGATAGACGGCAGCAGGAATAATCCCGTCGTTCTTGTTTTCGTTCATGACAATTTTTCCAAGTGCCCCACTCATTCCCACACCAGCTTGAGCACTGCTGCGGATAGATAAAGACCGCCCCCAAAGATCGCATGCGTCAGCAGGCTGCGCAGACGATTTTTCCAAGGGGTTGGTGTGCGAGATGCCGCAATTCCTGCGCCCATTGCGGGCTGCATCACGAAGAAGGGGATAACAACAGTCACCGTGCCCACGGCCAGGGCGGGCAGCCACACGGGATCATGCAGCCATTCCGCGCCATAGATGCCTACCAGCAACACCGCGAACGCGATGCCAACGGCGTAGTGAATCGCCCACCCCAGGGACAACTCGCCCGGTATCGGCGCGGCCTTGCCGATGCTGGCGTGCGCGAACCTGCCCCGACAAAGATGGCCTGCCCACCGGCCAACCATTGCGTAGTCGAGCGTAGGAATGCCCAAGCTCTTCTGGATCATTGACCACACGTCCATCACGGCTGTCGCGCCGACCCCGATCAGAACCAGCCTTATCAACTCGCCCATCGATATCATTTTCTGTCCTTTCCATTGATGAGAGCATCGTCTGCAGGCATGCTAGAAGTTGAAGTCAACTTCAAGTCAAGGGATGCAACACGGATATTTCAGAAGTTGCCCGACGCACGGGCCTGCCATCCGCGACAGTGCGGTTCTATGAGAAGAAGGGCTTGATCACGGCGACCAGGTCCGCGGGCGAGCGGCGGCGCTTTGCATCGGGCGTGCTCGATCAGTTAGCGTTGATTGCACCCTGGCAGGCCGGCGGCCTCTCGCTGGCCGAGATCCGCGCCATGCCCCCCTCCGATGGTGCTCCGCGGGTGGACGGAGAGGTGCTGTTGGCCAAGGCCGACAACATTGACGCGACCATCAAGCGCCTAAGGACCATGAGCCAAGGCTTGCGTCATGCCGCAGAATGCCCCGCTGCTAACCATGCGCAATGTCCGACTTTTCAGCGGCTACTCAAGGCTGCTGCTGGCAGGTAAAAAAAGCTAGAGGGACAGCCCAAAGTGAGGCGATGTCACGAATCACCAGTGCACCCTTGTGACCAAGCACAATAGGAAACAAGGAAGCGGTCAATGGTTCGAACATTAACACCCCGCGTCCCCCCTCGAACCATGCACTGGAAAGGCATGTAGCGGGCAACCGTCGATCAACTGCTGGTCGAGCCAGGTGGCGCCGATCACACGGACCTGCCGCTCGATAGGAAGATGCGATTTCAGCTCCACGGCCACACCGGCCAGGCGCTGCGCGTTGTACTGGCGGCCACGCTCGGGCAGGTCGACCGGCACCTTCCATAGCCCCTCGGCCACTCGCTCCACGATGCCGGCCCGGCGCAGGACTTCGAGTCGGCGGGCATGGGCGGCGACAACCTTCTTCTGCAGATCGCGGCCGGGTACGGCTTGGCCTTGCGCCACGGCCAGGTGGTGGTCGGCGCGGTACAGCCCATCGCTTGCCAGCGCAGCGACGTGGGCGTCAGCTTCGCGCCCGCGAAGCGCGCCGCCGAGTGGCAGCGCCCCAGGCGTGAGCCAGGGCGCTGACCACCGGGAGCACCCTGGCTGCCAGCAACTGCAGGGCGGCACACCGAGGACTTGCCGCTGCTGGCCTTGCCGGCCTGTTTGAGCACCTTGAAGATAAAGCCCTGGCCTCGGTTCTTCGAGGCGCAGTGGCGGATGCGGAATTCGTCGTCGCGGCGGTCGATCATCGCTGCGCTCCCTGCAAGCTCTGGCCCAAGTTGCAGCGTAGTCGGTCGTGCGAAGCACGCGGACATGCCTGCATTGGCGCGGGCCTCGCGCCCCACGCGGCACAGTGGCCAAGCCGCTCCGTGCCGTACCACCCCCACGTGCCGACTGGCTTTGCGGACGACCGGGTGCCGCCCCCTTTTGTCTTGCCTTCCGCCTTTGCCCTTCGCTGTGGCTCCGGGCGCAGGCCGGGCGCGTCCGAGGCAAGCGCCTGCACAGGAGAAGGCAACGTGAACACACCTGGGCTGCACGCGCGACGACACGGCCATGCGCAATCCCACCACACGCCCGATAGCACGATGCAATGCACGGCAACATACAGCGAGTCGGCGGCGAAGACAGTCACGGTGATCGCAATCTCTGCGGAGATTGCGCTGCTATGATCAGCGTTTCGGAGACTGCTATGCCTATTCAAATCAGATTGGCCCGACCATCCGATGTCGGGGACATATTTCGTGTTCGGACCTCGGTCAATGAAAACGTCTTGAGCGTAACCGAGATGGCCGATATGGGAATCACCGAGGCATCGGTGACGGACATGATTCGCAGTGCTCCCTGCGCCTGGGTGGCGTGCGAGAACGCACAAGTCGTTGGATTTTCGATGATTGATTCCAACGAAGGATCGCTGTTCGCAGCGTTCGTGCTGCCATCGCACGAAGGCAAAGGGATTGGCAAAAAACTGGTGCAAGCGGCTGAGGAAGTCTTGTTCTCGAAGCACGCTCTCGCGTGGCTCGAAACTGCCGAGACAAGTCGTGCCGCTGGCTTCTATCGCCATCTCGGATGGGGACATGAGCGAGATGTTGGTGAGGGCGATATTCGCCTCGAAAAGCGCCGTCTCTGAGCGCGGCAAACCATACCGCGACATGCAACAAGACGACATGCCCGATGGCACGATGAGACGCACGGCAACGTGCAGCCTCGATGCCGTCGATGCGTTCCATCACGGCGCGTACCTGATTCTCTCCCTCGGTGTGCAGCAACAGGCGCGCGCCCGGCTGCACGCTGGGGATGCGCTGCACGGGGTCCAACGGCGTGCAAGCCTGCACCGCCATGAGCTGCCGGCGGATCGTGCCGTAGTCGTTGGCTTGCCAGCGGATGCGGCGGGCTCCAGCAGCGCGCGCAACAGGTCGGGCACGGTCACGCCCTGCGTGAAGGCCGACACCTTGATGCGTGCCCGTCTGGCGGGCGTGACGTCGAGGGTCAGGCGTGCGGTGCCGGCAGTGGCTGCTCGGCCAACGACTGCCGCGCTTTCCGGCCGATGATGGTAGTGCTCACGCGCCGGTCGATGACGAAGGCTGCGCGCAGCGCAGGCTGGAACACCTGCGCCTCACGGATCAGCGCCACCATCTCGGCACTGGTCCCAAGGTCGTATGGGCTGGGCTGTACCGGAATCAGCACGCGCTCGGCCGCCAGCAACGCGGAGCGCGCCAGTGCAGCGATGCGCGCGGGCCGTCGATGATGACGTGATCGGCCCGCCTGGCGAGTTCTGGCGCTTCCTGACGCAAGGTTTCGCGGGCGAGGCCCACGGCGCTGAACAGCCGGGGCAAGCCCTGACGATGCCGTTGTTCTTACCACCCTTTACTCTGCCAAAGGCTTGGAATGGGACGCAGTGGTTCTAATTCGGGTCGAGGAGACCGTGCTGCCTGACGAGAAAGGGACTTCCGAAGCTGAAGAGCGAAGGCTCTTTTACGTTGGTATGACAAGAGCACGTGACTCGCTTTTCATCAGCACGGCAAAGAAGAATCCCACCTCACGCTTCGTCTTTGAAGCCGGGTTGCTCCAAACGTAGTTGTCTGGCGGTGTGCGGTGGCAGTTGAGAATTCTTCTAGTGGCGATGCCGCCCTCTGTGACATTGAGTCCAATCGCCGCCATTCTCGCCATACCTGGCCGGAGCGGGCCTGCTGGTTCAGGAGCCCCTACCTACCGGACCGATGGCCGCTGAACTGGCGCTCCGTGCGCTCTGCCCTGAGCCTTGTGGCCCCCCGCTTCGATTCAGATTGAGGCACCCAGCCTCTCGCCTCGCCATCGAGCCGTTGCGCGACAGCGTCGCGCAGCGTCTTTGGATGTACTCCAGCACCTTGGCCCGTGACGCTGCTCTCGGACACGAGAGAGCATCTCAATTGCGGCCTGGCGTGCGGTTGCTCCGCGGTGGCGGTCGCGTCGCTGCTCCTCGTGACTAGCCTTCACTTACTGGTCAAGGCCAAATCCCGTTCCAATGGAGAAATCTGCGCGACGACGCAGTGACTATGACGCGACTGTCCTGCCCAGACCCCATAGCCACTCCTCGAGCTTGGGTCTGACATGGGCAAGGCATCCCGTGGCCACGCGCTCCGGGTGGAGCCTGCAGCATACCGTCAGATGCCACGGATTCGGCTCTTTCCTTCCAACATCGGTCATTACCGTATTCGCTGGTTGCTCCCACGAGGGCAATCGGGTCATGCACCGCGCGACCGATCAGGCTGCGGGTCGCAGGGACCGCGCGCATAGGCTCAGACGCAAGCACCCAGTCTTGCCTGGGCGGGGGTCGAACTGTGCTGCAACCGTGCCGCGGCAGCGAACCCGCACCATCGTCCCCACGATCTCCCTTCGTGAGGGAGCACGCTGGATCGCTTCGGCCGATTCTAGGTGGAAGAGCTGGACGCTCGCCAAAAAGTGACCCCTGCCCCTCGTGATCTGTCCTGGTGTGAGCCCTTAGCTACGCCTGGCCAGACATATCCTTCGAGATCGGCACCCACAGGGTCTGGTGTGATCCCATGGTCTTCAGCGGAGGCCGCCGGCACGAAGCCTTCCCGGCACGGTTCACTGGTGCAATGGGTTGGGCCGCAGTTTCCTATCGCTCGGGCTTGGTGCAATGAATTGGGCCGCAAATCAAAGGTTGCCGGTGAAAGGTGCATCGTTTTGGGCCGCTTTTAAGGAAGAGCAACAAATAGTAAGTGCTTCCTATCATTAAAACCACTGAGTTTTGGAAATCGGGAGGGCTTTGCGGACCAAAGAGATACACCTTTCCAGCTGAACTGCCAGGGAAAGGGCCTCTATAGGCTTTTCCGCTCCCCCTCCCGATGCTGTTCGGACCAATGGATTGCGCCTTTGCGGAAGTGGCGTCTAAGCAGCATTTTTTGCGGACCAATACGCTACACCCATGGACTATATGGTCCGTGAGTGCAGCGGATCTTGGTGGCAGGCCATGCCGCTAGCAAGTGCGAGGCTACAGTTGCGGACCAATAGATTGCACGTTGAGCCGGGCGCTTACTATATTGCGGACCAATGAATGACACCGTTTTGCTTCGGCTACGAGAATTGCGCACCAATGAATTGCACTTTGCCTGGGTGCATGGTGTTGCGGACCAATGGACTGCACCTTCTACAGGTTTGGAGGACTGCGCACCAATAAACTGCACCTTGCCTGGGTGCATGGTGTTGCGGACCAATGGACTGCACCTTCTACAGGCTCGGAGGACTGCGCACCAATAAACTGCACCTTGCCTGGGTGCATGGTATTGCGGACCAATGGACTGCACCTTCTACAGGCTCGGAGGACTGCGCACCAATAAATTGCACTTTGCCTGGGTGAGTGGCGTTGCGGACCAATGGGATGCACCTTCTACGAACTCGGCGGACTGCGCACCAATAGATTGCACTTTGCCTGGGTGCATGGTGTTGCGGACCAATGGACTGCACCTTCGGATGAATCGCTCAAAGTGCGGACCAATGGAGTACACCTTCAGATAGGTTGCTAGATTTGCGGGCCAATAGATTGCACGTTAAAGAGCAACTTAGGTTGCGGACCAATGGATTGCCTCTGCATGCGTGGAGATTTAGTTGTCCATCCACAGTTGCTGTGGATAACCTGTTCGGTTTTGACCTTCCGCACTTCTGCGCGGAGAGCAAGCAGCTTCTTTGTTTGTAAACCAGCTAACGTATACGAGACCGTTTTTTTTGTTTGAAATCAGTAGGTTGCGACGAGCAAAGTGTAATCTTTTGGTGGCAAGGTGTGATTCGTTGGTTCGAAGGTGTCATTTCTTGGGCCGCAAAAGTGTTAACTATTGGTGCTTGATGGTGTTATTCATTGGCCTCAAAGTGCAATTCATTGGCCTATGGTGTTAACTATTGGGTTATGGGCCCCCGAATCGCTTGGATTGCCTAGCAGGCAAGGCTTCGCAGGCCATGCTCCATCGCGGATGGTGTAATACATTGGTGCGGAGGTGCAGATTTTTGGTGCGGCGTGGACATCGCCTCCGCGCCAAGGTGCAATCGTATACTTGACTCATTGCACCTTTAGATAGATAGTACCGGCACTATCGCTAGTGCACCCCTCCCCTATGGCTGACGTCCCACGTAACCTCCAGGAACAACTGGGCTTCGACATTTTCAACGCAGTCCGTGGGGAGATGGGTGCTGCAACGGCGATCACCGAGTCGAGCCGTGAGATAGGCTACCGCAAGACTAACGTTCTGATCGACGTTTCGCCGCTCACCCTCCTCGCTCGCAGAGCAATCAATGCGCTATGGTTGACCGTCTCCGAGAATCCTGACCTGCCGCACTACGATATTGAACTGGGTTATTTCAAATGGCTCGCCAAGTTTGAGACATCTAACAACCTGGCGCACCTAAAGAAGGCATTGCGCGAATGCCAAAGTGCATCGGTACAGGTCTCTGTTGACGAGACCGATGGCGATCCGCAGTGGGCCTCCGTTCCACTGCTTGGGTCGGTCGGGATCTCCGGCGGACGCGTGGTATTCAAGGTCGACGAGATGATCAGGCGTCAACTCAAGGACCCACAGCGCTACACCTATCTGTCGTTGCGCATGTCGGCTGCGTTGAGCAACTATGCCTACATTCTGTACGAGAGGTTGAGCTCGCTTCGCTTCATGGGGACGACGGATTGGATTCCGCTTGATGTGGTGCGAAAGTGGGTCAATGCTGACTCCGTCAAGTCGCTCACGGAGTACAAGCAGTTCAAGCGCCTCGTGCTTGATAAGAGCACGGAGCAAATCAACGAATTGACTGACCTGTATGTAGAGTTCGAGACAAAGACCACGCCTGGATCGCGTCGTGTAGCTGCTCTCCGCTTCAAGCTGCGCGATAACGCGAAGGGCAAACTGGTCCTGGATTTCGCTCATCCGCACGAGCTTAAGGATCTCTACGAAACCCTGGTGAAGGGCTTCGGGCTAAGCAAGCGGCAACTCAATGAAATCATCGGCAACCGGGAAGTCAACACGGACGATCGCATTCGCAAGGCTATTGAGTTGGTGAAACATCGTGTGCGTGTCGGCGGAGTAAAGTCGCCTGGCGCCTACCTGATGCGCGCGATCAAGGAAGGCTGGGAGCTTAGCGAAATCGAGCGAGAGATTGCCGCTGGTAAAAAGGTGGAGCCTGGTCAGCCGATCCTGATCGCCCCTGCCGAACTCGAGTTCGCCAGTTCACTTGAGCGGGACGTCGACGCAGGCCTGGCGTCTTTTCAGACGTTGGACAAGTCGGCACGAGACGAAGTGCTTGCGTCGCTGTATCGTGAAACTACCTTCAAGATGGCCACACGGCGCGCAAAGATTAAATCCGAGCCAGATGAAGCAGCCATTCTCGGGCGGAAGGCCCTGAAGACGGAACTTGGCCTCTTTATGAGCAGGACCCGAGGACAGCCTGCAACGCCAAAGTGATTGCGGTACCCGCGGCAGGCGCAAGAAAAGGGGGCGCGCCCCCTTTTCTTGCGATTCAGATGGTATCTGATAGCTACCAGATAACTATCAGCGCTTATATTTGTCTTCCAGCGCTTCCACTGCGCGCTCGAGCAGCGCGCCGGCCGGGATATTCAGAGCTTCGGCCAGAGCATTGAAGCGTGCAATCGTATCGGGCGTTGCCTTGATATTGATCTGCTGATTGCGGCCAGTAGTGAATCGACGCTGGCGCCGCAAAGGTGGCGCGGCCGCCGCCGTCTCCAGCTTGCGGGCATCACGACTGACAAAGCCGTTTTCCTTGGCGACTTGCTCAATCGCCTGCCGGTCGGGCCGGGGCTTGTCTTCTCGCGGCCGCGGCTCGAAATCATCGAGCGCGGCGTCAAGTGGGTTCGCTCTGCTCATTGTGCAGCCTCCTTCTTCTCTTCCATATGGCCCTTGCGCAGGAACTGAAGGAGCTCACCTGCGAACATTTCTGCGTTCTCGATCGCCTTGTCGACGTTTGACACCTCAGATCGGCTAAGGCCCGAGAGCGACTGACGGTATGCGAACATTGCCTTGAAGGCCGCACGCTCGTTCAACTCGGTCTTGAATACCGGAATACCTGCATTCGCGAAGGATCGCCGGATGTGAGTCGTTTCGCGGCTCTGGATGGCTACGGATGTTCTGGTGAACAAGACAGCATAGGGAAGCTTGTAGTCGGGCTTGTGTTTTTGGATGCCGCGCTCGTGTGCGCGGATGAGGCGGAATGCTCTGCCAGCCTGTTCTGCGTCCAGTTGCGACCCTTGTGTCGGCACTACAACAAAGTCTGCTTCGCTGATCGCGTGTGCGACGATGGTTGCGGCGGTTCCCTCTAGGTCGACGATCACAAAGGCGGACTCTTTCGCCGCTGCATCGATCCTATCGGCGATGTCTTCCTCCGTGACATCCGAGATCACCGCCATGGACTTCGGAGCCGCACCTTCGGCGGCCCATGTCTTCACAGGATGATTCGGGTCTGCGTCGATGACAGTGACGCTCTTGCCGCGCTCCGCGATTTGGGTTGCCAGGACTAGGGATGATGTCGTTTTCCCCGCTCCGCCCTTAGGGCTTACGAACACGATAGTCGGCATCGAGATTCCTTTTTGCTATTAGATATCTGGTAGCTAGCGGATAGCCTGGCTAACTAGATGCCTAAGTATAGCGGATAGCTACTAGATATCAATAGCTACTAGATAGCTACCATGATACCCGAATGGTAGCTGCCGATGATGCCCTGTCACCGACGTCACCAAACTGCCTCATGATAGCTTCCAGCTATCTCATGGCTAGCTGAAAGCTATCCCATCGCGGCCACGGAGCGAACTCGACCACTCAGAATACAGGCGTGTTCGTTGCGGCCAATGCGATCAACTAGCTACCGTCATGGTAGCTAGCGGCTACCATTCAGCTGCGAATCCCACGTAGCGATGAATCGAGACAACGTGCCACAGAGCGCGGTATCGCAAGCCTCTCTCTGCGCTCACCGATAAGGCAGGACAGCATGATGGGCAGGCGGAGCGCATCTCAGGTGGCTATCGGATAGCTACTAGCTAAACCGCTGGAATAATTCGTTCGCCGGATCGAGTGACGGTGGTACGGGATAGCCGCTGGCTCCGATCTTGATAGAACTGGGACGTGCACCGCGGGAGGGGCAGAGCTCCATAGGGTGCTTCGAGCCAGCGTTGATGGTGGCGTCGCTTTTGCAGTCCTGCAATCTGGGTCCGGACCAGGATGATGGTGGCTTCCCACGGGCTCACAAACTCGATTCTCGACATCCACGATTCCCTCTAACCATCGGCTATCTGGTAGCTAGCCGATATCCTACCAATCGGAATCCCGGCAGCGTAACTGATAGCTACCGGATAGCCAATGGTACTATATGGATACCAAAGTGCTACTATCGTAACCAAGACGACGGGGCGGTATCTGATAGCTATCTAGACGATGACTTCGAATGAACGCACTGCCGGGCGAAACAGGAACGCGCTTGCTATTGAACTAGCTATCATCAGGCTATCTGGTAGCTACCATTTTGAGGGGCTTGTTGGTTATAGCGGGTAGCTACCAATTGCACCGGCTCGCCATGATGCAAAATAGTGGACGCGCTCGTCGCCACGTTTTGGTGGGCGGGGGGCTGATCACTAGGGGGCAAGATCCAATGGGAGTGGCCGCCGGAATATGTCTCGCGGACCTATCAGATGGCTGCTGACTAATTTCAGTGGAGCGAAAATCCTAGCGTTCGTGAGGATAGGGCGCTTGGTAGCTACCAGATATCCTTCGTGAGACAAGCGATCAGCTGTTCATGGCACAGGCACGATAGCTGGGAGCTAGCTTGCGTCACTAGGAAAGCGCAAGAACACCGTGTGCCGTACGATTCTGTGAATGGTAGCTACCAGTTAATATTTTGATCCAGGAGTAGCAGTATCGGATAGCTACTAGCTAGCCTCCGCAGATTGTGTGATTGCTGTTCGATGTTCTGGTCGATAGCTATCGAGTAGCTACTAGATAGCCATCGGCCAGCGGCGAGAATGCGCAACAATGGTACCAGCTAGCTACCAGATAGCCATGCCCAGGCATCCCCTGACGAGTGGGCCTTTAAGGACTCCTTTGCAGGACAACGCATGCCCTGGAAGCGCGTCTTTCGTAGCAGGCCCAGACGAGCGATCGTCCCGTCCATGAATGCACACATTGGAGCAGGGCAGTCCTGCTTGTCAGTGGATTTAGAGTGCAGCGCGTCTGCAGAGCGCATCGCGAGACAGGCTTCAGCAGGGATCATCTGGAGCGTTCCATTTGCAGCTGAGAAAGCTATCGGATAGCTACCGGATATCGTTGGGTGGATTCGGATTCCATACGCCTCGCCGCGGCAAATGCTGCCGACCTTTGTCACGCCGCTCAACACGGACCGTTGGCTACAAATTCTCTCCACGCGGCGCAACTATTCACGGCGGGGCGAAAACCTGAAGGCTACCGCGGACCCCCAAAGAACCCGAATCCAGCAAGGGGAACGGCAGACCAATAGCAAACACAGATCCCATGCCCGGCTTCCGGACGTACACCTCACGGCGCTAAGAACGCCCGGCGCATGCGTACCGGCACCGCCTGTGGAGTGTAAGTCTTTGATTTTCAACATCAACTATATGCTCCATCAATCTACCGGCCAATAATGTTGGGCAAAATGCTATGCCGATAATCGATCTTCGGGCATCTTGGAGTCCCGTCGCGGGCGGGGAGCACCACTTCGACCAGGTCGCAACCAATCCATACAATTTCTCATCTTCGATAAACGTCATTACCTCTGCAAGGCTCGCCTGCCTGGCAGGCCGCAACAGTCCGATGTCGCCGAGTGCCCGCGTACGTGGTGTGACGAGCGGCGGATCTTCTCGTAGCTGACGATCACGCCGCGCTTGAACAGCAACGCCTTGATGTCACGCAGGCTCAGGTTGAACCGGAAGTACCAACGCAGCACAACTGAGGCCGATCCGCTACCGGGGAGCGCATTTCCGCAGCGAGGGTACGCTGTCCACCCCGGCCACCCCGCAGGGCCGCCCCGTGATCTTTCAGGCAGGGCAGTCCGGTGACAGCAAGGCCTTCGGCGCGCACTTCGCCGATGCGCTCTTCACCGGGCAGCGCCGCATCGAAAAGGGGCGGCGTTCTACGCCGACGTGAAGTCCCTGGCGCGCGGCTACGGGCGCAATCCGGACCACCTGCTGGTGATGCCCGGCCTGTTCCCCATTCTGGGCGGCACCGAGGCCGAGGCGCACAGGCGCAAGCGGGAACTGGACGAGCAACTCGATCACGCATTCTTGCGCGAGGAACTGGCGCACCACCTGGCGCTCGATCCAGACGATCTGCTGCTGGGCGAAAAGCTGCCCTTCGACAAGATCGGGCAGGCGGAAAGCCGGGTGCCCGTGGCCTCGCGATGGCATCGGCAGGAAATCCTCAGCGAGGCGCGCGCGAACGATTGGACCGTGCGCCAGACGCTGGTCTGCAATATCACCGGCGGACACCGGCTCATCGCAGGCACGCCGGAGCAGGTTGCCGGCGACATCCTGCACTGGGTCGACAGCCGGGCCGCGGACGGTTTCAGACGGATTCGGGCAAAGGCTCACGGGCTCGGGCACCACGGTGTTCGACAACGGGTACGTGAGCGAGGCGGGCCTTCACGATCTGCCCGCCCAGGCGAATGACGGGCGGCCCGTGCTGTATGGCTTCACCTTCCACCAGATCTACCTGACCACCGTCATCACCGGCATCGTTAACCGGATACTGGCGGATGCCATTGTCCTGGTGCGTGCGCGGCACCGCAGCTATTACCACGCGCTGGCGCAGCGGCCGTGCGACGAACCGGAAATCCAGGCGACGATCGGGCGTATCGCGGCTTACCGCAGCGCCCTGCACGCCATCACAGAACGCGCCGTGCAAGCGCTGGACCTTGCCTGGCAGGGCGCTCATGGCGCCGACGCGCATCGGCTGTCGCTGGCCGCCACGGTGGCTGCCTCCGAGGCCAAGGTGGTCACCGACGAGGTGGCCGCCAACCCGGCCAGCCTGCTGATCGACGTGTCCAGCGGCAGCGGCGTTTCCACCCAGGCGGCGCTCGACCGGCACTGGCGCAACATCAAGGTCATTGCTTCGCATAATCCGCGTCTCTACAAGGAGCGCGTGCTCGGGGACCACTACCTGAATGGCACGCTGCTGCCCACCGGCGCGTTCTTCTAGATCGTCCCGTGCGAGAGCAGGCATGGATGCCGACTGAATTGCAAAGCAGATGTTCGACACGGGGCGGCCACCGCCCGTGGAAATACAGGAAACCATCATAGCGAGTGTACGGCGCTGGCCAATCTTTGCCTGAGTCGAGACCATCTGAGGAGAGCAGTCCGCCCGTAAAGGGCGAATGCAGGGCGCTTGCCTCGCCAACGCCCCCCATATTGAGGCGCGGTAGGGCAAAACCTCATCGTCGGAGCCATTTTCCCGGCAAACACGTTCTTGTCAGTCCGAACGCTTCCATTCCCCCGACTTGTTCAGCGTAGCCTTAACTCTGATTCATCCGATAAGTCTTGGCGCTCCAGTACCGGTTGCCATCGCTTTTCTCCTGAGTCCATCCGGCTGCCTTTAACTGCTTGGCGATCATTCGATTCATGAATCCATGACCGAGCAGCAGAACCGGCCCTTCGCCAGCAAGGGATTGAAGTCGTTGCGCTGCCGTATTGGCCCGCATCCTGGCCTTACGGGCAGACTCGACCTTCCCTGAGAAACCGCACAGCCATAGGATCCGGAGAATAAATGCCCATGTAAACGGTGAAAGCCGCGGTAGTGTCCATCGCCCATAGGGCAGTTGCGCCTCGCAGAACATCTCATCTACCAGGGTGGGCTGAAGACCCAGCGCCCGAACGGATGTCAGCGCTCGGGGAGCACTGCTCGACACGATCACTTTGGCGGTAGCGGCTAGCCCCACACTAGCTTCTGGAGCGGGCCGGTCAATGATTTCGGATAGATCATATTGCTCAATCCAGCGCTTCATATCGCGTGCTGAAACCTTGCCGAACGCGGCCAGATTCGGTTGGCCATGGCGCATTAAGGTGATTTCCCCGTTCACTGTATTTATGTCCTTGTTGTCCAGTGAGTGCAGAGGATACACGCTGCGGGTGCTTTAAACAGTGCACGTGGAGAGCGCCGGTCTTCCTCGATTGTCGGCGGATCTGGATACTCGTCCTCTGCCTTCGCATGCGCGGCCAAGAATGACGCAAGAGATGAATAGGTCGGCTGAATCTGCCAACTGTCATGTCACGTTTCCACAACGAGAGGTTCGTATCCTTCTTCGCCGATCGGCCAATACAACCCGAACGTGTCACCGTTTCCCAACTCACCTTCGGCGAAGGGTTGGAATCCAAGCGGTGGATAGGGCGAGCCGTGTCGCCAATCTTGGCGGAGACTCACCTCAGCAATTTGTGTCGGAAGTTCCATATGGCGATCACGGATATTTTGCTTGTAGTCGAAGCGCCCACGTTTCCTGATGGCCGCCTCGTCGACTCCCGCAGCAACGAGCGACGGGCGTATTGTAGGGGAATTCTGCCGAACCTCGGCTCCGCGCATCACCATGCGAGACCTACTCCACGCGTCGGTCAAGATGTGTTCGCTGAACGCTTACCTTCGAGTTGCCGAGAACGCAGGTCGGTGCCTGGGAAAAGTGCCTGCCCAAGGCTGGTCGACGGGACGGCGTGTAGGAGAACGGAGGGCATCGTAGTTGGGCTCGTAGGCTCGTAGTTGTGCTCGGCCCGGATTGCTACCCGTTGCGGGGCAGGATCTTGCGCCATGCGCCGGGGAGACAAAGCTGAGTGCTTCCCATCTCGCGCCGCGGCAATGCGATCAGTTGGGCGGCCCCGCCATTTGGACTGCTTTCCAAACGGTGAGCTCCGAGGGGCGCAAGCCGTAGCGTGCCAGCACACCCTCGTGCAGGCGCCGGAGCTCTTCCACGATCAGCGCTTGCACATTGTCGCGCTCGGCTTCCGGCACTCTTGCCATGACCGCCTGCCGAATCACTGTTAGTGCATCCTGATTGGGTTGCATCACGACGTCCCGGATCGCTTGTTTGATCAGATCACGCCAGGCAAGTCGCAGCGGATCTGGTTCCGCCAGATCCTGCTTGATGGCCAGATACTCTTGCGTCGACCGCTCGTAGGCCCAAACATAGAGATCGCGCAGCAACTCGACGCGGGCCATCTCATACATGCCGAGGATGGCGCGGCTGTAAGCGTGCTCCGGCACATCGAGGAAAGTGAGCGGACAAAGGTTGGCGCGGAACAGCGGCAAATTGGCCACCAGGCGCGAGGTGCGTTTGTTGATATCGGCGAATGGCTGCAGGTATGGCAGATGCACCATCACGAAGAATGACTGTTCGAAGGGATCGGCAATCTGATTCGCCTTCTCGAGCAGGACATTCAGCGCCTCGTCGATCTGTTGTGGTGCGGACAGGGGACGGTAAACACTTTGGCCAATGTCCACGGCGTGCTGGCGAATCCGGCCTTCATCGGCAGGGTTAGGCAACAGGTTCTCCGACAAGGCGCTATGCAGGTTCATCAAGGTGTAGCGGTCAAAACCGACCGTACCGATGTTCTCCACCAGCAACTCGATGGCAGTCTTGTGGTTGAGGATCATCTGGGTCTCAATGGCCGCCTTGCCTTGCGCGACTTTCCCGTGCTCGATCAACTCACGGGTGTCCAGCCGGGAATAGGTGTTCCCCTCCAATTGGCTCGATGCCCATGATAGGTCGATCAGGAGCCGGTTCAGAATTGCCCTGCTATAGGTTCCAGCGGGTGCATCAGCCTGCGCGGTCTTGCCCATCTTGTGTAGCTGACGCCGCAGCGATTCCGACAGATACCAAGTGACATTGGGCCGATAGACGTCAAGAAATTCGCGTTGGTAACCCACGGGCTTCCGCGCCTCCGGCGGCTGGTCGATATACGCCACGATATCGCGGCTGTCGGCGGAAAGCGGGATGTAACTTGGGAGGCGGTCTTCCTCAGTGGCAGCCGGGGCAATCGCTGCCGATTTCACTGGAAGATAACGGCGGGCGCGCCCTTCGCCGATCGCTCTGATCTGTCCACTATCGATCAATTGGCTGATCCAGCGTTGTGCTGTCCGTCGCGCAACGTCGGGATGCTGTGCAAGCAACTCCGCGAGCATCAATCCCGCGGAGGCTTTCCGAACGCTTTCTAGCAGTGCATTGGCGGTGGACATGTGGGCTGTGGCGCAGTTCGTTTAAACGGTGGCGCGATTATGGCGCAGTTTGTCTAACTGCGCCATAAATTGGCGCGGATGTGGTGGTACGGGTATCGGCGCCAAACAAGTGCTGCGTGAGTTGCTTCAGGTCGTGGCTCAGGTAGCGCGAGATGCGCGGCGTGGCCGCGCCGCGCCGGCTGCGCGCCAGCGAGAGCGGGTTGCCGGCGTCGACCAGCGGACTGATGTCTACCTGATCATGGCATATTCAAAGAATGCGGGTCTGGGACTGGATTCTGCGATGATCGGCTTTGCCATCTGCCTGTCCCTTGGCAATAGCTACACGCTTGCCAGCGGTCAAAGCAATATGCTTGGTGTCGCCGCAGGTATTCGCCACAAGTTCTAAAGACAGTCCAACGGTATGTAACAAAGGCCTTCTTGCGCAGTGGTGCAGGCAGTCTTGCAGAATGCTCGCATGCATCCATCACATGCTCTTTGAGCTGCCTCGGCGGCCTGCAACGCAAAGGCCTCACCCATCTTGGTGACGGGGCCTTTTTCCCCTTGCTGATCGTCAAAAGCGGACGAACGGATCCCACGGTTCGAATGCCGATCGGTTGGCCGTGAGCCGCCCATACGCCAGAGGCGTCATAGCTTGATCGACGTGTCGCAACATTCGCCCGATGTACGCCCAGTCGAGCCCCCATTCGGTATCGAAAGGAAGGTCGTTCTGGTCGTTTGCAACGCCAACGAGATCTAATGCGCCATGGGTCAGAACGCGGACGTCGTTGGGATCGTCGTAGCCGCTGTCCGTATTTCCATGTTGATTGCATTGCGATACGCAAACAACGCCGGCGCACCGCCGGTATGCAGGAACAACACCGGGCCATCGCCGGTAAAGCGCCGGCGCGCGACACCATCGAGCAGGCCGGCCATCGCCTTCCCCGTATAAACGGGATCGAGCAACACCCCTTCGGTACCGGCCAGGATGCGGATGGCCTCCAGCCCAGCCTGGTTGGGTTCACCATAGCGAGGTGCGAAGTACTCGTCCCACAGCTCGACTTTCAGCCCTGCCGGCACCTCGACATCGAGCAGCGCAGCAGTACCCTCGATCAGCCCAGCCACCTTCGGCGTTTGCGCCGCGACGCTGCGCGACACGGTAACGCCGACGACCGGTGTACCCGGCATCGCGTGTGCGAGCGCTAACGCAAGCCCGCCATGGGTTCCGGCACTGCCGGACGCCAGCACGACCGCCGAGAATGCAAGACCCATCGCTTCGGCTTGCTGGGCCAGTTCCAGGCCGGCACGTACATACCCCAATGCCCCCAGCGGATTGGACCCGCCGATTGGGATGACATAAGGCTTGTGCCCCTCGCCACGCAGCCGTTCCGCAAGGGCTTGCAACTGTGCGTCGGCGTTGTCGAGACTGGCAACCGGCTCGGCCTGCGCGTCGAACAGATCGAGCAGCAGGCGGTTGCCGCTGTGCAGGTAGTCGCTGTCTGCCGTGCCGGTCGGGTTTTCCAGCAAAGCGCTGCAGCGTAGCCCAAGAAGGGCCGCCAGCGCGGCCGTCTGCCGGACATGATTCGACTGTATGGCTCCGGCCGTTACCAGCGTATCGGCGCCCTGGCGCAAGGCGTCAGCCGCCAGGAACTCAAGCTTGCGCAGTTTGTTTCCGCCAAACGCAAGTGGCGTGGTGTCATCCCGCTTGATGTAGATGTCGCGCCCGAGCATCCCGGACAGGCGATCAAGCTTTTGCAGGGGCGTGGCCGCGCCGACCAGATCGAGGCGGGAGAAAGAGGCAAGGCGATCCGTGATCTTCATGATTTCGAGTTTTGGGGAGGTGGACCAAGATGGGGAGGCGGCGGGTGTTGTCAGCGGGGACCTTGATCGCCCTCGACTTCCCCCGCCTTCATGCAAGCTGGTGTGAGTCAATGCAGAATCTTTGCGAGGAATTCCTTCGCACGGGCCGACTTCGGGTCGCCAAAGAAGGCTTCCTTGCCGGCATCTTCGACGATGGCGCCGCCATCCATGAAAATCACGCGGCTGGCGACCTTCTTCGCGAACCCCATTTCATGGGTGACGCAGATCATCGTCATGCCCTCGCGTGCCAGTTCGACCATGACGTCCAGCACCTCATTGATCATTTCGGGATCGAGCGCCGATGTCGGTTCGTCGAACAGCATGGCGATCGGATCCATCGACAGCGCGCGCGCAATCGCAACGCGCTGCTGTTGCCCGCCCGAAAGTTGCCCGGGGTATTTCCGCGCATGCGCTTTCAGGCCGACGCGTTCGAGCAGCCGCATGCCGTTCTCCTGTGCCTCCTCCTTGCGGCGTTTCAACACTTTGACCTGCGCCAGGGACAGGTTGTCGAGAATGGACAGATGCGGGAACAGCTCAAAATGCTGAAACACCATGCCAACCCGCGCACGCAACTGGGCGAGTTTGATCTTCGGATCGCCGAGCATCACACCGTCCACACTGATCCGGCCCTGCTGAAACGGCTCGAGGCCGTTGACCGTTTTGATCAGCGTGGATTTTCCTGATCCGGAAGGGCCGCAGATGACCACGACCTCGCCTTTTTCTACCTGGGTGCTGCACGCATCAAGCACCTTGAACTGACCGTACCACTTCGATACGCCTTCGAGCGCGATCATTGTTTTGTCTCCTACTTGCAGATTGCTTTCTTCGGGGTTCCGACCCGTTAAATCAACGCGTCACGGGCAGTGTCAGACGCGCCTCGAGGCGACGCTGCACCCATGACAATCCGGTGCTGAGCAGCCAGTAGATCGCCGCTACCGACAGATACAGGGGAAGCGGCTGGAACGTGGATGCGATGATCTCCTGGGACGACCTGAGCAACTCTGTCACGGTGATGACTGACACCAGCGACGTATCCTTGATCAGGCTGATGAGCGTGTTGCCGAGACTTGGCACGGCAAGCCGCAAGGCCTGCGGGCAGACGATGTAGCGCAGTGTCTGCAGATGGCTCAGCCCGAGGCTGTGCGCTGCGCTCCATTGCCCTCTGCCGATACCGAGAATCGCGCCGCGCATGCTCTCCGACAGGTACGCGCCGGCATTGGCCGTAAGGGTAAGAATGCCGGCGCTGGTGGGATCCAGGGAAATGCCGAGGTCTGGCAGGCCATAGTAGACGACGAACATCTGCACCAGCAGGGGCGTGCCGCGCATGACACTGACATAGGTGCGAGCAATGCCGCCCAGGATTGGACTGGTGCTGATACCCATGATGGCGACCACGATCCCGACCAGCAGGCCGAACACCATCGACGCCAAGGCAAATTTCACGGTGATCGCCGCTCCGTGCAGGAGTACAGGCGATGCATGAATAACTAGATCAAGAGATTCCATGATTCAATCCGTAGCAGTGGCCGCGTGGCCGGCCAGGCCCATGCCTGCAGCAATGGAACGAGCCGGCCGGCGTGGCAGCGATTACTGGGCGATGGGTCTGCTGGCGTCGGTAGCCAGCCACTGGATGGACAGCTTGCGCAATGTGCCATCCTGCTGCAACGCGTTCAGCGCGTCGTCAATGGCTTTGGCAAACTTGGGATTGCCCTTGCGGAACGGGATGCCCATCTCTAGCTTCGTGCCAGCGAGCAGCGCGCCGGTGCGTAGCGGCATCTTGGAGTTCTTGATCAGGTACGGCAGCATCAGGCGGTCATTGAGGGCGGCATCGATGCGCCCGGCCGCCAGGTCACGCAGGTTTTCCGACGTACCCGGATAGGTTTGCACCAGGATACCCGGCACAGATTTCGCCAGTTCGGCATAATTGCTGCCCAGGGTGACGCCGACGGATTTCCCCTTCAGTTCTTCCAGCGATTGGAACTCGCGCTTGTCATCGCTGCGCTGAAGTACCTGGACCGCGGAATAGACGTATGGCTGGGTGAAATCCAGAGCCTGGCGGCGCGCCGGCGTGATGCTCACCTGGTTGACGATGACGTCGAACTTGCCGGCTTGCAGGCCGGCAATGATGCCACTCCACTCGGTGGTGATGAACTGGATCTTGAGCCCCATCTTGTCGGCCACGGCTTTGGCTACGGCCACGTCAAAGCCGTCGAGCTGACCGTCGCCATTGCGATAGCCAAAGGGTGGGTAAGTGCCCTCCATGCCGACTTTCAGGACACCGCTGGCTTTGACCGAATCCAGCAGATCTTCAGCGTGCACGGCAGGCGCCATGACATTCAGGAGGGTCGCGATGCACGCGCTTTGCAACAGCAACTTCAGGGATTTCATGCCTTGTCTCCAATGTAGGAATAGATATTTTTTTTGAAGGGCAACGCTATTGCCCGACAAGTCGGCGGAACGCGGCTTCCAGATCGGCGATCAAGTCCTCCTTGGCCTCAAGGCCCACGTGCAATCGGAATGCCTGGCCGGCATACGGCCAGGCGGCTGCGGGACGCTTCTCGCTGGGATCGAAGGGCATCACCAGGCTCTCGAATCCGCCCCAGGAAAAGCCCAGGCGGAACAACTTCAGGTCGTCGATGAAGGCGCGGAACGCCTCGCGCCCATATCCAGGCTTGAGTACGACGCTGAACAATCCTGAAGCCCCGGTGAAATCCCGACGCCAGAGTGCATGGCCCGGCGCACCTGGGAGCCCGGGGTGCAACACCTGGGCCACCTCCGGGCGGCCCGCCAGCCAATCGGCAATGGCCAGTCCGCTACGCTGATGCCGCTCAAGGCGCACGGCCATCGTCCGCAAGCCCCGCTGCGCGAGATAAACGTCGTCCGGGCCCGCGTGCTGGCCAGTGGCGAAGACATATTCACGCACCGTGTTCCATGACTCGCGGTTGGTCGTGATCACACCCATCAAAGCGTCCGAATGCCCAACGATGTATTTCGTTCCCGCATGCACGGAGACATCCACGCCGTGCTCGAATGGCTTGAAGAACAAGGGCGTGGCCCACGTGTTGTCGATGACGACGACCGCGCCATGCCGGTGTGCGACCTTCGCAATGGCAGGAATGTCCTGCATTTCGAACGTTTGCGAACCCGGTGACTCGGCGAACACGAGGGTCGTGGTCGGACGGAACAAGGCCGCGATGTCGGGCCCAAGCGTGGGGTCGTAGAACGTCGCAGACACGTTGCAGCGGGCCAGTACCGTTTCGACATAGTGGCGCGTCGGGCCATAGACGCTGTCGCTCACCAGGATGTGATCGCCGGCTTTGACGAACGCCATGATCGCGCTCGTACACGCCGCCAGGCCCGACGACACCAGCAGCGAGCGGTGCCCGCCTTCGAGTTGGGCCAAGGCATTCTGCAACGCGAAGGTGGTCGGCGTGCCTTTGCGGCCGTACCACATGACATCCGTGTCGGCGACCGACATGGCGCGCCCGCGCGCTTCCATGTCGTCGAGATTGCGAAACGTCACGGTCGACGCGTGGAAGACCGGCGGATTGACGGCGCCGCCGAAATCGTCGGGATCGATGACGCCGTGCGAGAGGTAGGTATCGGGGGACATCTGGATTACCCTCGTCTGGCGCTGTTGACCATGTCGCCCAGGCGCTCCAGTCCCATGCGGAGATTGGGCTCGGGCGGGCCGAACGAGAAGCGCACCCAGCTTGCGTCGATATACCCGGTCGTTCGCTGCTTGCCCGGATTGACGTCGAAGAACCTGCCGGGCACGGTCATGACCTTGCGCTTGAGACCCTCGGTAAAGAAGGTGTCCGCGGTGTTCAGCGGCGCGGGCAGCCGATGCACCCGGCCCCACAGATAGAACGTGCCGTTGCCGGGGCAGGGGATTTCGACGCCCATTTCGGTCAGCGCGTCGAGCATGATGCGGCGCTTCCTGGCGAACATTTCCCGCAATGCGGACGTTTCCTGATCCGCACGGTCGTGTTGCAGCGCCTGCACGGCAAGCCGTTGCACGATCGTCGGCGGGCCGCCGTCGATGGCGCTTGCCGCACGGCTGATCATGTCGATCACGTCGGTCGGCCCCACCACCCAGCCTACGCGCAGGCCGGGGTAACGGTGATTCTTCGTCAGGCCGTCGACGATGACGACCGGGTCCGTCTCCACGTCCTCGACGAATTCGGCGGCAGAGACCGGCTGGTCAGCGGGGGCGTGGCCATCTTCGAACACGAAGTGCGAATAGAATTCGTCGAGCAGCATCCAGCAGCCCGTGTTGCGCGCCGCCGCCACATACTGCGCCAGTGCTTCACCACGCACCACGGCGCCCGTGGGGTTGTTGGGATTGCTCCACAGCAGCGCGTTCAGTTTTTCCCTGGCGATCAATCCCTCGAGCGCCTGCGCCGGGATGGCAAAGCCGTCTTCGGGCCCCACCGGCAGCGTGACCGGCGTGAAGCGGTGGCGGTGGTAAGCGATCAGATCTTCGTAGGCGGTGTAGTCGGGCACGACGTGGCCCAGACGAATTTCTCCCAGGGTGGCGAGCAGGCGCGACAGCGCAAGCCGCCCACCGGAGGCGATTGCGACATTGTCCTTCGTGTACTGCGATGCCTTGCCGCGACGATAGCGACGGTTGTAATCGTCCGCAACCGCCTGACGCAGCGCATCGATGCCGCCGACCGGCCCGTAGGCGCAATCGGCCACGTCGAACTGCAGCGAAGCCAGCCGTTCCGGCGCGCCTGCCATGGGCCCGATTTCAGGCTGCCCCTGGCCGAGATTGCACCAGTCGGGATGACCGTTCCGGAAGCCGAGCTTGACGGCTTCGTGAACGACGTGGATCACGCCCATGTAGGGGACCGGGCGTAGCAGGGAAGAGGCTAGTGAGCTTGTCATGTTGTTGTCGAAGGGGAGCTTGCTTATCGGTGACGCGACGCCATGCTGTTGCGATGGGTGACCATGCTCATGCAGCCGCGAGATCCAGATAGCGCTGCGCATCGAGCGCGGCCATGCAGCCCGTGCCGGCGCTGGTGATCGCCTGCCGATAGATATGGTCCTGCACGTCGCCTGCCGCGAACACGCCCGGCACACTCGTGCCCGTGGCGTTGCCGCAGAGGCCGCCGTTGGTGATGATGTAGCCGTTCGCCATCTCGAGCTGGCCCTTGAAGAGATCGGTGTTCGGCTTGTGGCCGATGGCGATGAAGACGCCTTGCACCGCGAGGTCAGCGATCTCGCCGGTTTGCGCATGCCTGAGGCGCAGGCCGGTCACGCCGGCCGCGTCGCCATTCACTTCGTCGAGCACGTGGTTCCATTTGATCTCGATGGCGCCTTGCCTCTCCTTCTCGAGCAGACGGTCGACCAGGATCGGCTCGGCACGGAACTTGTCGCGGCGATGGATCACCGTGACTTTTTTCGCGATGCCGGCCAGATACAGTGCTTCCTCGACTGCCGTATTGCCCCCGCCAACCACGGCCACATGCTGCTGCTGGTAGAAGAAGCCATCGCAGGTCGCGCAGGCGGACACGCCGCGGCCCATGAAGGCGTCCTCGGACGGCAGGCCGAGATACTGTGCGGATGCGCCGGTCGCGATGATCAGCGCGTCGCAGGTGTACTCGCCGGATTCGCCGATCAGGCGAATCGGCTTGCCGTCGAGCTTTGCCGTGTGGATGTGGTCGAACACGATCTCGGTGTTGAAGCGCTCCGCATGGTCGAGAAAGCGCTGCATCAGCTCTGGGCCCTGCACCCCCGTAGCGTCCGCCGGCCAGTTTTCGACATCGGTCGTGGTCATCAGCTGGCCGCCTTGCGCCAGGCCCGTGACGAGCACCGGCGACAAGTTGGCGCGCGCCGCATAGACGGCGGCGGTATAGCCGGCAGGGCCGGAGCCGAGAATCAGGACCTTGGCGTGCTTGGGCGAAGACATTGGAGAATCCATAGCTTATTCAAGGGACTTCGGGCGATTGCCTGAAGCGATTACCGAGCAGAGCCGAAGTCGAGGCCCGCCACGCATGGGTGCCGCAATGTTGCGGTAGACGATGCCGCCGATCGCAATGGTTGCGATGGCCCGCCGGGGGTGCATGGAAGGCCTCTTCACGCATGAGCCGGGTTGGGCTGTAGTCAGGAGGCGGGACGCGCCACACCGTACTGCGACGACAGGTATCGACGGATATGGTCGGGCGAGTCGATAAAACGCGCCTGGCCGTGTACGTGAATCTCCACACCGTCATCGACCGGCGCGCGCCCGGCGCCGAGCACCAGGACGGGGGCGGACTGGTTCGCCTCGCCAATCAGTTCGACAATTGCCATGCGAGGGCGGGGCGCATCGATGTATTCGACATCAACTTCATTGCGCAACTGCGGGAAGAAGCCGAGCAGGCCTTCAACGGCAACGGAATCTCCGCAATAGAACGGACCTTCCGAGCCTGAAAAAAAGCCGGGGCGAAGCATGAATAGTTTGTCTTTCACTTTCACTCTCTCTGTGGGTTGAACTTGCTGGCGGACGCGTGTCGCTTGCCGTACCGCGAACCACCGACCACAGGATAAGCAGTGCAAATCAAACTCACCAGTGGCACGAACGACAATTTGCGTTAAGATCGTGCCAACTTGGGGGGGAGTGGCGGCGACCCGGATCGCAGCACCCGCAACAGACATGGGGGAGAGTCTTGCGAGACGTAGTGCAGATGGAGCAAAATCAATCGCTAGTGGCATCAATGCCAGTTTCCGTCCCTATCGTGCCAAAGACCAAATCACAATCGTCTGTCAACGCCGGACTGGTTGCCGTCGTCGTGTATGACGGCCTGAGCCTCTTTGAATATGGCTGCGCCGTTGAAGTGTTCGGTCTGCCAAGACCTGAAATGGGCGACAGCTGGTATCGCTTCACGACCTGTTCCGCCGAGTCGGGACGGTTGCGCGGTTCGGGTGGCATCCAGGTACAGGCTGACGGCGGCCTCGAACTCCTGGCCAAAGCGAAGACCATCATTATCCCGGGGTGGCGCGGTATCGAAGCGGACGTCCCGCCGGAACTCTGCCGCGCGTTGAGGAAGGCGAACAAACGCGGGGCGCGCGTCATGTCGATCTGCACGGGCGCCTTTGTCTTGGCGGCAGCGGGGTTGCTCGACGGAAAGCGTGCGACTACGCACTGGCGTCATGCCGCAGCGCTCGCGGCGCGATATCCGGACGTCCAAGTGGAAGCGGACGTGCTCTACGTCGATGCCGGCGATGTCCTCACGTCTGCCGGTAGTGCGGCGGGAATCGACTTGTGCCTCCACCTGATTCGCCGGGACCTTGGGCCGCGCGCAGCCAATCAGGTCGCACGCCGGCTTGTCATGCCACCCCACCGCGAAGGCGGGCAGGCCCAATATATCGACGAGCCGGTCTCAAAGCGTAGCGGCTCTTCGCTGGCACCCTTGGTGGACGCGGTGCGCGCAACACTGGACGAAGGCTGGTCGATTGTCAAAATGGCAAAGCAAACGGCGATGAGTGCCCGAACCTTTCAGCGGCACTTTGTCAGTACGATGGGGATGCCGCCAGGGGAGTGGCTGCTTTCCGAGCGCCTCGGCCGCGCCAGGGCATTGCTCGAAGAGACCGGTTTGTCCGTGGATGAAATCGCGGTGCAAGTCGGTTTTGGTGCTGCAGCCACCTTGCGCAATCATTTCAGGACTCGGCTTGGAACCAGCCCGGGTTACTACAGGCGACGGTTCAGCGCATCCGAGGCGCACTGATTACCTGGCTGAGTCGTACCTCGTCAATGATTGGCTGCGACAGCTCCAGGCGTAGACTGGTCGCCGCAGCATGTTCAGGGAAGGAGGGCGGCCGTGCGTATCAGCGCTTGCAAGTCGTAGTGCAGGACGAAGGGGACGCGCCCGCCACCGCCACGGAGATCTCCCGATCGAATGAACAGCCTTTGATGCCGGATCACTAGAGCCGCATCTGGCGGAGGCGAAAGCGCGTTTGTCCCACGTGCGGTGCACCGCTAGCCTGCAAGGGGCACCACCGGTTGGTCTCTCGGCCGCCGGTTGGACGACCGTCGACTGACAGTCCCAGGCTGTATCACCTTCTACGAGCCGCGTAAATCCCGCCAAGGCGGATAACGTCCGCGGCCTGCACCGTGTCTAGTCGACCGCCTTGCCCATGTCCTCGACCACCTTCTTGGCGTCGCCGAACACCATCATGGTCTTGTCCATGTAGAACAGCTCGTTGTCCAGCCCGGCGTAGCCCGCCGCCATCGAACGCTTGTTGACGATGATGGTCTTGGCCTTGTAGGCCTCCAGGATCGGCATGCC